>JACRKA010000172.1 GCA_016219905.1 Verrucomicrobiota bacterium | reverse complement strand
GTGGGGGCAGCTTCGCCCGTTTGATAATCAAAACCTGTGGAGGGCTGTGGCTGGCGGCGCTTGCCTGCGGCTCTGCGCAGGACGCGAGACCCCCGCTGAACCTGGTCGCCGCTCAAACGCAAATCCGTGCTCCGTCGGGCGGCCCCACGTCGGTGGAGGAGTTGCGGAAGCTGCCGCTGGAGCAGCTCATGAACGTGCCGGTGCAGGCGTCGGGGACGTTGACGCCGATGACGATGAGGGAGGCGCCGGTTTCGATGACGGTGATCACGGCGGAGGACATCCGGCTGACGCCGCATCGGAACCTGCTGGACTTGATCGAAGTCTATGTGCCGGGGGCGATGGTGATGACGCACAGCGACGGGATGAAGCTGGGGATGCGCGGCATCATCTCGGACCGCAACGTGAAATTCCTGCTGCTGGTCAACGGCCGGAACATCAACCAGAGCGGCCACAGCGGCGCGGCGGCGGAGCTGACCAACTGGGTGCTGGACGACATCGAGCGGGTGGAGATCATCCGCGGCCCCGGCTCGGTGACTTACGGGCCGGGCGCCATCGCGGGCGTGGTGAACATCATCACCAAGACCGCGCGGCAGGTGCAGGGGACGGAGGTGTCGGTGAAATACACCGACCCCTACGACTCGAAAAGCATGGCGGTCAACTACGGGCTGCGGAAGGAGAACGTCGAGTTCTTCATGCACCTGAGCGTGGCCGCCACCGACGGCGTGGAGGACACGCGGGCATTCTCGCTGCAAAGCCCGCTGTCCAGCGGCTACGGGTTCCTGGGGACGCGGGATTTCATCGGCGTGAACGCCCTGCCGCCGCCGGACTACATGAGGGACTTCGACCACGAGCCGCAATACAAGGCGCACTTCGACTTGAGGCTGTTCGAGGAGTGGCGGCTGTGGGCGCGCGTGACCACTTCGGGCGGCAACGTGGACTACCGCAACAGCGAGGCGCCGTATCAGACCGGCTTCGCCGGGGGCGTCGCGCAGTTCACGGGCGCGCAGTCCTTCGCGATGATCCAGACCCGCGACGCGACGGTGCAGTTGGAGAACAACCACGAGTTCACGGACTTCTTCCGGCTGGAGACGGCGGTGGGCGTCTCGAGCCAGGATTACGAGCGGCGCAACTTCCGGCCGCTGACCTACGGGCCGGCCACGGCGCCGTTCATCCAGGACCAACTGGGCGACCCCGGCAGCGTGCGCAACGTGGTGCAGAATTTCTCCGAGGACCAGTTCTTCTCCCGCCTCCTGGCCCACTTCGACCTGACGGAGAAGATCAAGTTCGTCGTGGGCGGCGAGCACCTGATGACGCACTACGGGCCGGGGTGGTTCGAGGACGGCAATGATTTCCGCATGGGCGAGAGCGGCGCGCCGGGCATTCCCAACATCATCTCCGACCTCGGCTCGCCCGCCGTCAATCCGGTGGCGATGGTGCCGTCCTTGAATGGCCTGACGCCGGCGCAGGCGATCTTCGTGGACAGCGACGGCTGGACCGCCAACACGGTTTCGGGGCTGGCGGAGTTGAGCTTCCACGACCTGCAGTGGGGCGCCGGGCCGTCCTTCGACGTGATCACCGCGGTCCGGGTGGACAAGCATCGGGACAGCGGCAACCTGATGGCGCCGCGGTTCGCCGTCGTCGCGAAGCTGGACCCGCGCAACACGCTCAAGTTCAGCCTGCAGGAATCCGTGCGGATGGGCACCGGCGAACAACTGCTGGTGTCCCACTTGAATCACGAGGTCAACACGCCGGAGACGATCAAGGGGGCCGAGCTGGCCTATGACTCGCAGCTCACCGATCATCTGCGGTTCGGCGCCGCCACCTACTACTACGAGATGCAGGTGGTCGGCTGGACCGGCTCGCCGGATTTCCACACGGCGGCGCTGGGCGACTTGAAGCATTGCGGCGTGGAGGGCGAGCTGACCTATGCCGACGACCACCTGCGCGTCGGCCTGAACCACGCCTTCGTGAAGATGCTGGACTGGAAACTGGGCGAGGGCGTGGCCGGCACCGGCGTCAGCTTCAGCGACTACCGGCGGGTGGCCGGCGGCCGCGTGCTCGACGGCACCGGCAACGACCTCGCCAACTACGCCAACAACATCACGAAGTTCTATCTCAACTACCGATTCCTGAAAAACTTCACCTTCCATACCGACGCCCGCGTGTTCTGGGGGATGCAGGGGTCGGAGGACCAGTTCAAGATGGTCCAGCGCGCCGCCGTCGGCCATCCGGACCAGGCGGCCATCAACGCCGCGATCAATCGCATGGAGGACGACAACGTCTTCGGCATAGACTTCCGCACCAACGTCTCGCTGACCTACGACTGGCGGGAATGGCTGTCGGTGACGCTGTTTGTGCAAAACCTCATCAACGTCACCGGCAACCGGCGCTACGACTACGACACCGGCACCAGCGCGCTGGCGCCGCGCGTTTTCTACGTCGAGGAGCCGCGCACCGTCGGCCTGATGGCGAAGGTGCGGTTCTAGCGCACCGTGTCCCGACCCCGGCGAACATGAGCGAACAGGTGATGCCAAAGCCGCCCAGCGCATGGCGCTGGCTGATCGCGCCCGCCGTGCTCTGCATGGCGGCGCTCAGCGGCCCCGAAGCGCGCCCCCAAGCCCCCGCCATCAAGGAGTATGAGATCAAGGCCGTGTTCCTGCTCAACTTCGCCCAGTTTGTGGAGTGGCCAGCGCATGCGTTTGCCAACGACACCGCGCCCCTCACCCTCGGCGTGCTGGGCGAGGATCCTTTCGGCAACATCCTGGACCGCACCGTCCAGGGCGAAACGATCAAGGGCCGGCCGCTGGCCGTGAAACGATTCAAACGGATCGAGGACGTCCAGGACTGCCACCTCCTCTTCATCAGCCGGTCGGAAAAAGCGCGGGTTCCCCAGATCCTCTCCCGGCTCGCCGGCACGAGCATCCTGACGGTGGGCGAGACCGACCAGTTCGCGCGCAGCGGCGGCATCATCAACTTCCGCATCCAGGGCAACAACGTCCGCTTCGAGATCAACGTGGACGCCGCCGCCCGCAGCCACCTCAAGATCAGCTCCAAACTGCTGCGACTCGCCACGATCATCACCAACGGCCGCGCCAAGGAGGGCGGCTGACATGCGCTGGTTCCATGACCTGCCCCTCAAGCGCAAGCTGGTGCTGGTCATCCTCCTGAGCAGCGGCGCGGCCGTGATGCTGGCCTGCCTCGGCTTCGTCACGGCCGACCTCGTCATCTTCCGCCAGGCGCTGGCGCGCAACATGACCGTCCTGGCCGACGGCATCGGCAACAACACCACCGCCGCGCTCGCGTTCAACGATGCCGCCGCCGCCAACGAAATCCTCGCCGCGCTGAAGGTCGAGCCGCACGTCGTCGCCGCCTGCCTCTACACGGAGGAAGGCACGCCCTTCGCCGAATACCGGCGCGACAAGGCGAGGATTGATTTCCCCCCGCGCGCCCCCCAACCGGGCCACCGCTTCGAACGGGACCGCCTGCTCCTGTCCCGCCCCGTCCTCCTGAACAACCAGCAGGCCGGCACCATCTACGTCCACTCCGACCTCGACGCCTTCTTCGAACGGATCCGGCTCTTCGCCCTCATCGTCCTCGCCATCCTGATCGCGTCGTTGCTGGCGGCCTACCTCCTCTCCTTCGGCCTCCAGCGGATCGTCTCCGAACCGATCCTCTCCCTGGCCAGCACGGCCCAGGTCGTCTCCACGAAAAAAGACTACTCCGTCCGCGCGCCGCTCGGCGGCCGCGACGAGATCGGCCAGCTCACGGCTGCGTTCAACGAGATGCTCGCCAGCATCGAGGAACGCGAGACCGCCTTGCGGCACGCCTACGACTCCCTGCTGCAGGAGATCGCCGACCGCAGGCGCGCCCAGGAGGAACTGGCCGCGCTCAACGCCACCCTCGAACAGCGCGTGGCCGAGCGCACCGCCCTCGCCGAGCAACGCGCCCGCGAACTGGCCCGCTCCAACGCCGAGCTGCAACAGTTCGCCTACGTCGCCTCCCACGACCTCCAGGAGCCGCTCCGCATGGTCGGCAGCTACACCCAGCTCCTCGCCCGCCGCTATCAGGGCCGGCTCGACAAGGACGCCGACGAGTTCATCCACTACGCCGTGGACGGCGCCCACCGCATGCAGGCCCTCATCAACGACCTGCTGGCCTACGCGCGCGTGGACAGCCGGAGCAAGCCGTTCAAGCCCACCGACTGCGGCGCTGTGCTCAACTCCGTGTTGACCAACCTCAAGGTGGCCATCGCCGAGGCCAAAGCCGCCATTACCCACGATCCCCTGCCGAAGATCGTCGCCGACGACACCCAGCTCATCCAACTGTTCCAAAACCTCATCGGCAACGCCCTCAAGTTCCGCAGCAAGGACGCCGCGCCCCGGATCCACATCGGCGCGGCGGCGAAGGATGGCCTGTGGGAATTCTTCGTCCGCGACAACGGCATCGGCATCGCCCCCGAACACTTCGCCCGCATCTTCCAACTCTTCCAGCGCCTGCACACCCGCCAGCACTACTCCGGCACCGGCATCGGCCTGGCCGTCTGCAAGAAAATCGTCGAGCGCCACGGCGGCCGTATCTGGGTTGAATCCTCGCCCGGGCAGGGCACCACCTTCCGTTTCACCCTCCCGCAACAGGCCGAGCCTGCCGCTCCGCCGCGGGCCGAATAGACGCCCTGCCTTCGGCGGCGCGTTTCCGTTGGCGTTGGGCCGCCGCTTCCAGTAGAACCTTCCCGCATGTTCAAAGCGCTGATTGATTGGTATATGGCCACGCTCGACACCGGCGGCTACCTGCTCGTGGCGCTCTTGATGGCCGTCGAAAGCTCCATCGCCCCGCTGCCCAGCGAAGTCGTCATCCCGCCCGCGGCGCACCTCGGCTACACCACCGGCCGCTTCAGCATGTGGGGTTTGGTCGTCGCCGGCGCCATCGGCTCCTGGGTCGGCGCCACCGCGATGTATTGGGCATCGCGCTGGCTCGGCCGGCCGCTGGTGCTGCGCTACGGCAAATACATTTTCATCTCGCCGGAAAAAGTCCACGGCGCCGAGCGTTGGGCGGCGCATTACGGTTCGATGGGCATTTTCATCTCGCGGCTGCTGCCGGTGGTGCGCCATCTCATCGGCATCCCCGCCGGCATCGTCGAGATGAACTACACCAAGTTCTCCATCTACACATTGCTCGGCTCGGCAGTGTGGTCGGCAGTGCTGTGCTGGATCGGCGTCAAGGCAGGCCAGGACCAGCAACTCATGGCTGGCGAATACCATCGCATCGCCCTCTGGCTGGCCGGCGCGGCCGTCGTCCTCGGCGGCATCTACTACTTCTTCGTCCACCGCCACATGAAGGGCGGGCACGGCAAGAGCCAAGGTCCGCAGCCATGAACCGTGTAGGAGCCGACGTGAGGAGGCTCGTTTCCTCCAGCACACTGGGCCGCCCAGTCGCAGAGCCTCCTTACGTCGGCTCCTACGGTCTATGGCTGCGATGCGCATCCAAAGTTGGAAGTCGGACCCAACCATGAACCGGCGCGGTTTCATATCCGTCTGCGCCACGGGCTTCGCCGCGGGCCGCACCCTCTCCGCACAAGACAATCCGGCCGCTGATGTGAAGAAGCTGTGCCGCGACTACATCGCCGGCTTCGGCAGCCCGGCCACGCAACTCTGCTACCACCATCGCCTCAACGGCCCGCGCGGACTCGGCGCGCTGGAGAAGCCGGAGCAGATCGCGAAAGGCTTGGTCAACGGCCAGCCCAAGCCGTTCGGCTACGGCTCCGGCATCCAGGACGTGCCGCTG
>JACRKA010000171.1 GCA_016219905.1 Verrucomicrobiota bacterium | reverse complement strand
TCATGGACGAGGGACTCGACACCGGGCCGATGCTGTTGCGCGGCGCGCTGCCCATCACACCGGACGACAACGCCGGCACGCTCCACGACAAGATCGGCGCGCTCGGCGCGGAGTTGCTGTTGAAAACCATCGCCGGTCTTGCCGACAGCTCGCTCAAGCCGGCGCCGCAGCCGTCAGCGGGCGCGACCTACGCGCCGAAGATCAAGAAGGACGACGGCCTCGTGGACTGGACGTTGCCCGCGTCACAGCTCCTCAACCGCCTGCGCGCCTTCACGCCGTGGCCGGGATTGTTCACGTTTGTCGCTGAGGAGCGCGGCCGACGGATGCTGAAGATTTGGTCGGCGAGCATCGAACAGGTGGGCGCCGCGCCCGGCGTCATGACGCGCGCCGATGAACGAGGCGTCGCTGTTGGCACGGGCGACGGCGCGCTGGTCATCCGCGAGTTGCAACTCGAAGGCTCGCGCCGGATGACGGCAGCGGAGTTCTTACGCGGGCATCCGTTGCGAGTGGGCGTGAAGCTTGGCTGACGAGCCTGTCGCTATTCTCCTGATGTCGCAAGTTGCTGCGCCAGCTCGCGCACCTTCCGCAGATCCAGTTTGCCCGTGCCGAGATACGGCAGCTTCTCGACGCGCAGGAAATGGTTCGGCCGCGGCATCCAGAGATTCGGCAGGCCGGACTGCGGCAGCTTCGCGAGGCAGGCTTGGAGCGCGTCGTCGGCCAGCGTGTGCAGCACCGCCAGCCGCTCGCCCTTCTTCTCGTCGGGGACGCCGGTGACGACGAACACTTGCTCCGTCGCGCCGGCCAGTTCGTGCAGTTTCTCCTCCACCTTGATGTGCGGCACCATCTCGCCGCCGATCTTGCTGAACCGCGTCAGCCGGTCGGTGATCTGGATGAACCCGTCCTCGTCCATCGTCGCGATGTCGCCGGTCACATACCAGCCGTCGCGCAGCACCTCCGCCGTCTTCTCAGGCCGGCCGAGATAGCCGTGCATCACGTTCGGCCCGCGCACCAGCATCAACCCCGACTTGCCCGCCGCGACCGGCTGCCCCGTGTCCACGTCCACCAGCCGCACGCTGATGCCCGGCAGCGGATGGCCGATCGTGCCGCGCTTGGCGCCGACCTGCCGGAAGCCCGCCGCACGGAAATCCTGCGTGTTCACTGCCACCGTCGGCGCGCACTCGGTGCAGCCGTAACCTTCCAGCGGCCGGATGCCGAACCGGTCCTCGAACGCCTGCGCCACGCGCTCGGGCAGTTTCTCCGCGCCGGCCATCACCAGCCGCACGCTGCCGAAATCCTCCGGCGCGCACCGCCGGATGTAGGCCTGCAAGAAAGTCGGCGTCGCCAGCAGGAACGTCACCGCGTAGCGGCTCACAAGCTGGCCGATGACGACCGAGTCGAGCGGGTTCGGGTGATACACCGCGCCCGCGCCGAGCATGGCCGGCAGCGCCAGCGTGCCGGTGAATCCGAACGAGTGGAAGAACGGCAGGATGCCGAGCAGCTTGTCGCTCCCGTCGAACGCGAAGACCTGCCCCATCTGTTCCACGTTGGAGGCGATGTTGTAATGCGTCAGCATCACGCCCTTCGGGTCGCCGGTGCTGCCGCTGGAAAAGATCACCGTCGCCAGATCATCGAGGCCGACCTGCCGCGCGCCGATGGCCCGCTCCAAGAGCCGCGCCGGCGCGCACCACGCCAGCAGCAGCGCCGCGAGCTTTTCGCCGACGCGAGGGTTCGCCGCCACGTCCTCGATGAACACCGCCTCCACGGGCGGCTTCACCTTCACCTTTTCCAAAAACTCGCGCGCCGTCACCACCGTCTTCAGCCCGCACTGCCGCGCGCATGACGCCAAGGCGTCGTCGCTGACAGTGTAGTTGAGGTTCACCGGCACCTTGCCGAGCAGCAGCGCCGCGAGGTTCACCAGCGCGCCCGGCACCGACGGCGGCAGCAGGATGCCGACCATCTCCTGCCCGTCCCACACCGGCCGCAGCCGCCGCGCGAGGAGCACAGCCCGCGTCAGCGCCGCGCCGAACGTCACCCGCGGCGTGCGCCCGTCGCCCATCATGAACCGCCGCGGATGCCGCTGCGCCGTGCGGATGAACGTCCGGCCGAGCGGCTTCATGTGTTCGCGCCGGTGCGGCCACGCTTCGCTTTGAAGCTCCTGCACCACCTGCCGCACCTCCGTCGGCGTGGCGGTCGCCGGCAACGGCCGGCCGAAGTTCACCGTCACCGGATGCGGCACACGCTGCGGCCATTTTCGAAGGAACCTTCCTTTCTCGAAACTGAACACGCTGCCCCACACGCCGTCGAGCGCCACGGGGATGATGGGCGCGTCCACGCCGCTCATGATCCGTTCGAACCCGCGCCGGAACGGCAGCAACTGCCCGATCCGCGTGATCTGCCCCTCGGCGAAAATGCACACCACCTCGCCGGCTTTGATCGCCTCGCTCGCCTCCCGCAGCGACTTGATCATCTCGCGCGGCCGGAGTTGCGACGAGATCGGGATCGCCCGCATGATCTTCGCCACGGGATGGACCAGCGGGTGTTCGTAGAAGTCCTTGAACATGATGAACCGGATGGGACGGTCGGTCGCCGCGTTCAGCAGCAGCGCGTCCACGAACGAGAGATGATTGCAGACGAACAGCGCGCCGCCGCGCTCCGGGATGTTGTCGCGGCCCAGCACGCGGATGCGGTAGATCGTCCGCGTCAGCATCCAGAACACCAGCCGCAGCAGCGCATCCGGCAGCAGCCAGAGGACGTAAACCGTCCCCGCCAGCGTCGCCGCCGCGCTGAGCGCGAACACCACCAGCGGCGTCAGGTGCAGCACTGCCGTCAGCAGGAAATACACACCCGACGCCGCGAAGATGCCGACGAACGACAACAGGTTTGCCGCCGCGAGCACGCCGCCCTTGCGCGCCGGGTCGGGCCGGTGCTGGATGAGCGCGTTGACCGGCACAGCGAAGAAACCCGCGAAGAAACCGAACGCCGCCAGTTCCGCGCCGACCGCGGTGGCCGAAAGGCCCGTCCGCGCCAGCGCCGCCGCGAGCGCCGTGATGCCGAGCGAGCCGAGCGGGATGAGGCCGTATTCGATCTTGCCGGCGGAGAGATGGCCCGCCGCGAAACTGCCCACGCCGATGCCGATGGCCAGCGCCGCCATCAGGTAACTGATCTGCGTCTCGGTGATGTGCAGCACGTCGGCGCCGAGGAACATGACGTTAAGCTGCAGCAGCATGCCGAGGAACCAGAAGTAGGTGTTGCCCAGCACCGCCAGCCACAACACGCGGTCGCCCGCCATCAATCGCATCTGGCCCGCGAGATCCGCGACGAAGTTCGCGCGGAACTTCTTCGCCGGGTCCGCCGCCGGCACGTGGCTGATGCCGAAGCTCGCCGCCAGCCCCGCCGCCGCCAGCAGCAACAGCGCCGCGCCCGACCATGCCTGCCGTCCGCGGAACGCCTCGCACAACGCGCCGCCCGCCACCGTGCCGAGGATGATTGCCACGAACGTGCCCAGTTCCAGCACGCCGTTGCCCCACGACAGCCGCTTCGGTTGCAGCAGCTCCGGCAGCAGGCCGTATTTCGCCGGTCCGAAGAGCGCGCTGCGCACGCCCATCAGAAAAATCGCGGCAAGCAGAATGGCGTGATGGTTCAGCGCCAGCCCGGCCAGCGCGACCAGCATCAGCGGCAGCTCGGCCAGCTTCGTGCCCATGGTCACCGCGCGTTTGCTGAACCGGTCCGCGAGGAACCCGCCCGCCATCGAGAAGAGGATGAACGGCGCCGAGAACAGCACGCCCACCACCAGCACGAGATGGTCGCGCTCGGCCTTCGCCAGGCCCGCGCCGACGAAGAGGAAGATGACGAGGTTGCGCAGCGCGTTGTCGCTGAACGCGCTCTGGAACTGCGTGACAATCAGGCTCCAGAACCCGCGCTCCGACGATGGCGGTTGATTGGTCCCCGTGTCTGGCATGGTGTCGCCTCAACAGGCGCGGCCATTCTGCCCATGCAACGCCGGAAAATCAAACGCGTCTCCTGAAGACGATGCGCAGGACGCGCGGAACATCGGGAAGAACGGCGCAGAATCAAAGGAAAACCTCCGGACGAGGGTGCCGCCGCGACAGCCGGCTATTTCTTTCTGCCGAAGAGGAAATGCTCGAACGAGACGTAGAGAAACACGCCGATGTCCGGCGCGCTGCCAGTAAGGCCGACCGGCACGCCCACGCCAAGCACAAGCTGGGAATCGTTCTTGAAGTTGAACGCGTAGCGGACGGCGGGCGAGATGACCGAGGCAAGCTCGCGGCCGGCGCCCGCCTCGTCGTTCCAGTTGCCCACGCACTCCAGCATCAAGTGCAGCCTGTCGTTGACGCAGTAGATCGCGCTCAGGCCGGCGTTGTAGTGGAGCAGGTCCTCACGCGGCGCGGGGCCGGCGTCGGGCAGGAACGTCAGGCCGGCATTAGCATGCAGAAACCACCGGTCGCCGATGGCCGTGCTGAACGGCAGGTTCCACTGGTAGCCGAGCGTGTCGTCGCCGAACCCCTGCGATGACTCGCCCGTTGGCAACACGAGGCTGAAGCGCGGCGCGAAGGCCGTCAGCGTCTTTTCCTCGAAGACCGCCTGCCAGCGATAGTTCAACAGCACGTCGCCGACGCCGTTGTCGGACTGGCCGCCGGTTTCGAGGAAACTGTAGGGGGCCGTGTAGCTGAACTGGTGGGTCTGGCTGAAGACGGGCCATTCCTGCGTGAAGATGAGGTTCCAGGCGCGGTCGTCGGGGCCGCGCAACTTGTCCACGCCATAGACGCCGTTGAAGATGTGCTGCACGACGCCTTCCTCCTGGTTGTAGGCTTCCTCCACGAGGAAAGAGTTGTCCATGATGCCATCAACGGGCCGGCGCGGCTCCGCCGCCGCAAACGTCGCCGCCGTGGTGAGTGACAAGAACAGACTCAGAGAGGAGAATTCGACTATTTTCACGACGAAAGGCATAAGCCAGTTCATCGCGTTTGACGAGAACATCTCGCAGGATCGCCGTGCCGAACCGGCCTCGCCCGCCAACTCAAAACGAAATCTGCGTCCGCAGACCCGCGACGACAGCATTTTTCAGCGCCTTGGAGCCGCCGGGATGGAAGATGTATTGGAAGTCCGGCTGCAGCGACCACCACGGCGTCAGAACGATCTGATAAGTCACCTCCACCGCCATCTCGTAGTCCGGGATGGGGCCGGCATCGAGGCTGGGCGTGCCGCCGGCGGCAGCGACGGCGTTGGCGGCGCGCTGGAGGTCGCGCACGGCTCCGCTGACGCGCGCATAGTTCGCCGCGACGCCGAACAAGTCCTGATCGCGGCCGGGGATGAGGCCCCTGTAAACCAACCCGACTCCCGCGTAGAAATCAATCGGGTTGCGGTCGTCCGGCAACCACGGCGCGACACGGCAGAAGACCCCCAAGCCTTCATCGGTGCCGGCCTTTTCGCGCCAGACCATCTGGTCCATGTCAACGTAGATGCCGCCGTTGCCCCGGTGCGTCAGCGGAATCCCACCGGACTCGGCGAGGCTGACGCCCTGCGTGTCGAAACCCAGATCGTCGAACCGGCCGCTGTGATACCAACCACCCAACTTGTAGGTGCCCGGCAGACCCCGGGCATTTTTCTCCTGGTTCAGCCGATAAGCCGCCTCGAAGATCGCGAACACGCCTTCGTCATCGTCGAGCCGGAACTGCGTGCCGGTGCGATTGGCCGACGACTGCTCGCCCACGTCGCCTTCCAAGACCGCAGCCGCGAGGCTCAGCCGCTCGGTCGGTTCGTAGCGCACGCGCGCGCCGGTGCCCGCCACGGGATAGCCCGCCCCGCCGCTGGGGACCGTCGCGGACAAGAACACCGGCCAGCCGCAGGCGGCATTGAAAAACAGACACGCATCATCGCTGGCCACGAACTCCTCATCCAAGGCAAGCTGTCCGACGCGGACGAACAGTTTGTCATCGAGGAACTTCTGCTCGAACCACAACTCATAGAGCCGGTAGGTGTCGAAGGCGGAAATGCCGCTGATCTCCATGAAGGCCGTCCCGGCCATGCCGGCGATGTCGCCGCGGCTGTTCGGCTCGGTGCCGTGAATCCACAGGCCGCTGACGTGAAGCTTGCCGCCCTTCCAGCCGCTCATCTTCTCCAGGTCGAAGTCGAGCAGCGGCTTGAGCAGCCCTTGGTAGAGCGCGCCCTGGCGCACGCCGCCGCTGGCGTTGGCCAGGAACTCGCCGGTGTATTCCATGCCGACATCGAATCCCTTTTCCGACCAGCGCGCGCGTGTCCCGCCCCAGTCGCCGGTGAGCGTGTCGCGCTCCCACAGCGTCTTGGGAGCGTCCGCGGTCGCCTCGGCGGACGTAGGCGAATTTGGTTTTGCCGCCTGTCCGGCATGATCTGCCCAACCCGAAGAAACGGCCAAGCACCAGCCGACGGTGATGATGACTCTCCGCACAATCATGGCTCGTTGCGTGGTGGGTTGTCAGAACTCGATCGCGAAGGCCGTGCGGATGAGATTGTCGCTGGCCTTGCTCAAACCGACAGCGAAGCCGACGTGGAACATCACGTCCTTGCTGAGATGCCACATCATCAAAGGCTGCACGTAGTGTTCCTGGCGCGAAAGCGACAGACCGAACTTCTCCAAATCGCCGAGACCGCCATACATCTCCACCCCGGCCACTGCGGGCATCCACCACTTGTGCTCATGGCCTTCGCTGGCCCCATGGTGATGACAACCGCCATGCTCGCCGGTCTTCTCGGCCTCATGCTCGTGATGGCCGTAGTGACCGCCGTTGAAGTCGTAGCGGACGCCCATCGAATACCCAAACGCGGTGAAGCCGCTGTCGTCGAGGTCGGTTTCGTTGATCCAGTTGAAGGCGACGTTCCACGCTCCGAAGTCCTGGGAAAGGACCAAGCGGGACTCGAGGATGCGTTCACGGTCAGGCTCGGGGCCCTCCTCTTCGTGATAGGGTGGGCGGACCCAGCCACTGGTCTCCATCTTGAAGCGGGTGTTCGGGTAGAGGTGCTCGAATTCCGCATACAGCACCGGGTTGAACGGCACGTCTTCCTTGAACAGCCGGTAGCGGGTTTCGAACCGCTCGCCGGTATAATCCACCTTTCCCGTCCGCACCTCCTCGAAGCCCTCCAGCATTATCTCCGCGGCCCATTGTTCGGTGATGCCGTATTCCAACTCGATCATGTTGGAGAAGTAACTGTGGAGGCCATCGTCCTGGCGCTTGAACTTCGACGGCCAGGTGAAGTCGTTCATGACCATCACCTCCCACTCGCCCTTCTCGATGTGGTGGTTGTAGGTGACGAAGTAGGCGTCGTTGCCCGCCCCAGCGTTGGGGGCCAAGGCCGCCAACGCAAGAGCCAGTAGGTTGCTGGTTTTTAGTTTTCGCATGGCTTCTTTTCGCATGAGTGCTGGTTGGTTGTGGGGGTATGGACGGACGTTGATTCGCATGACACTTGTTTTAGTGGCCAAACACTCTGGACAAAAAAATTCGTCTCTCATTCGATTGTGTTGTCTTGGCTGATCGTGCAACGTGCTCTAGGCGATCCCGCACATTCGCAGGACCTGAAACGCCGTCAGCGCGGCGCCATAGGCCAGCAGGGTCATGTAACCGAGCTGCAGCGCCGGCCATTTCCACGAGTTGGTTTCCCGCCGCGTGATGGCCTGCGTGGCCAGACATTGCATCGCCAGCACGTAGAAGAGCAGCAGGCTCACGCAGGTGGCCGTCGTGAACACCTTTGTGCCGTCGGCGCGTTGCGCGCGGCGGAGCGAGTCGTAGAGCGACTCTGGATTTTCCTCGGCCACGTCTTCGCCGACACCATAGACCACCGCCAGCGTCGAGACGATGACCTCGCGCGCCGCGAACGAACTGATGATGCCGATGCCGATCTGCCAGTCGAAGCCGAGCGGCCGCAGCACCGGTTCGATGTAATGGCCGATCCGGCCCGCCGCGGAGTTGGCCAGCGCCGAATGCGCCGTCAACCGCTCCGCCTGCGCCTGTGCTTCGTTGGCGTCCTTGGTCGCGCCGCGCGCCCGGAGTTGCCCGGCCTGCTGCTGCAACGCCACGGCTTCCTTCGGCGGCTCGCTCTTCGGGTAAGTCGCCAGCGCCCAAAGCGCGACTGAGATGAAGAGGATGATCGTGCCGGCTCTGCGCAGGAAGACCTTCGCGCGGTCGAACATCAACAACGCGGCAGTTCGCAGGCTGGGCATTTTGTAACTCGGCAACTCCAGCACCAGCGGCCGCGACTCGCCTTTCAGCAACGTGCGTTTCAACGCGAACGCCACGCCGACGGCGGCCAGGATTCCGACCGCGTAGGCACCCGTGAACACCAGCGACGCGCGCCAGGCGTTGTCCGCGAACAACAGCGCCGCGAGCATGCTGTAAACCGGGATGCGCGCCGAGCAGGAGAACAGCGGCAGCACCAGGATCGTCACCAGCCGGTCGCGTTTGTCCTCGATGACGCGTGTGGCCATGATCGCCGGGATCGCGCACGCGTGCGCCGAGAGCATCGGCACAAACGCTTTGCCCGGCAGGCCGACGCGCCGCATCAGCCGGTCCATCACAAACGCCGCCCGCGCGAGATAACCGGTGTCTTCCAGCAGCGAGATGCAAAAAAACAGGATGCAAATCTGCGGCAGGAACACCAGCACGCCGCCCGCGCCGCCGATGACGCCTTTGACGAGCAGATTGCGCAGGTCGCTCTCCGGCAGGGTGCGCTCCACCCAGCCGCCAAGACTGCTGAAGAGCTTGTCAATCAGATCCATCGGCACGCTGGCGAGGCTGAAGATCAGGAAGAACAAGCCGAGCATGACGCCGAAAAACGCCGCCACGCCCAGCACGGGATGGGTCAGCATGTGATCAATCCGCTCCGTCCAGCGGCTGGGCGGCCGTGGAGCGTGCTCGACGCAACGCTGTGTCACCGCATCGCTCCAAGCGTAGCGAGTGCGGAACCGGCAGCCGTCGCAGCCGCCGCACACATTGCGCGGAGCCGGCGGCTTCATCTGCCGCAGCGTCGCGCGCAACTCGGCCAGTCCGCGTCCCGTCCTGGCCACGACCGGAATCACGGGACAGCCGAGTTCCGCGGCCAGCTTGCGGGCGTCAATGCGCATGCCCCCGGCTTCGGCGAGGTCCACCATGTTCAGCGCGACGACCACCGGCAGTTTCATCTCCACGATCTGGCTGATGAGAAAGAGGCTGCGGCTGAGGTTGGTGGCGTCGGTGACGACGATGACGCCATCGAGCGAGCCGAACTCTGCCGACCGGCCCTGCAACGCATCGAGGGCGACCTGTTCCTCCTCGGAGCTGGCGTTGAAATCGTAGATGCCGGGCAGATCGAGCAGCTCGATCTCATGGTCGCCGTTGGCGCAGCGGCCGAGCCGGCACTCGATGGTCGTGCCGGGATAGTTGGCGGTGTGCGCGCGCAGGCCCGTCAGCGCGTTGAAGAGCGTCGTCTTGCCGCCGTTGGGATTGCCGGCGAGGGCGAAACGCATCGCGCGCTTCCCGACCGATTCCGTAGGAGCCTCAGAACAGCAACAGTCAGCTTTGGCAATCATGGGTGCTCCCACGGCAAGCAGGTTGGACCACCACGTGCTGGGCCAGCCGGCTCGACACGCCGATGCGAGCGCCCAGCAAGCCGAGAATGAGCGGGTTGCCCTGCCGGACCACCTTGATCTCGCGCCCGACGCACAGACCCATCGCCATCAAGCGGTGCAGGGCTTTTTCCGCCGTCTCGATGTGATGAACCACGGCCCGGCTGCCGGAGGGCAATTCGTTGAGCCGGCGAGGGGGCTTCGACGCGCAACACGTTTCTTTGACTGATCGTTTCATGGTGTGATTCCTTTCGCCGCTGCGGCGCGCTGCGACGCGAAGTAGGCCATCAGCCTGGCGTATTCGCGGTCGTTGAGCCGGGCCTTCTGTTTCATCTTCACCATCCAGCCGTTCCACACCGCGTCGTCGTAAGCGGCCGGGTCATAGAGCCTGTGGCACTTGGCGCATTTGACGCGGTTGAGCTTCGCGCCGGCGGCCAGTTCGGCGGCGGCAGGCTCCGCCGCGCCCGCGGCGCGCAGCGCGAGCGCGGCGGCAATGCCGATGATGAGCGCGGCGCGGCGCATCAGAAGGAGAAGCCGACGAGAAGGCGGACGTTGATCTTCTCGTGGCCGGCGAGGTCGAGGTCCACTTCTTTGTCCTCGTTCTCCTGGAAGTTCCTGCCGTAGATCTGCGGCAGCACGCTGAGCGTGACCCACCAGCGCTCGGCGTGGTAGCTGACGGCCGGGCCGAGGAAGACGGCGGTGTTCTCCCACGTCTCGTATTCGGGAACTTCGTTGTGGTCGCGCATTTCAAAGCCGATGTGCCATCGCTTGCCGACCACGCGGGAGAGGGCCGCTGTGAACTCGAACACGCCCTCGGTCTTGTCCTCCAGCAGCGACCACTCGGTCTCGTGGACGAGGTTCACGGCCCATTTCCAGTCGCCGTGGCGCTGGCCGATGATGATCTTCTGCTCGAACTCGAGCTCGCGGTCCGAGATGGTCGGTTCGATATACAGCGCGAGGCCGATGGCGTGCTCGGCGGGGTTGAGCAGCATGTATTTGTTCTCGATGGAGACGCCGTCCCAGAGGAAGTTCGACTCCTTCTTGCCGGAGTCGGGGTCGCGCCAGGAAAAGTGGCGGCTGTTGGCGTAGAGGG
>JACRKA010000168.1 GCA_016219905.1 Verrucomicrobiota bacterium | reverse complement strand
TGCTCGTGCAGTGTGCTGCCGATGTTCGCGGGCATCTACCGGCTCGGCGCGGGCCTCGGCCCGGCAGCGGCGTTTCTCTATTCCGGGCCGGCGATCAATGTGCTGGCGATCTTCCTGACGGCGCGCGTGCTGGGATTCCCCGTCGGCGTGGGCCGTGCGGTCGGCGCCGTGGCGTTCTCAATCCTGCTCGGCGTGTTGATGGCGCTGATCTTCCGGCGCGGTGAAGACCTGCGGATCAAAGCCCAACCGGTGATGCCCGCTGATGACACGCCGCACAGGCCGTTGTGGAAGAACTCCGTGTTCCTCGGTTGCATGGTGGGGTTCCTCGTCTTCAGCGACTGGTTCAATCCCGGCAACGTTGTGGTGCGGCATAGCGACGGCAGCCGGTTTGCCGCCGTCACCCTGCAAGAGACGCGCGACGAAGTGATGTTCCAGCTTCAGCAGGACTGGAACGGCCGGCCGAGCGGCGAGAAGGTGACGTTGCCGAAGAGGGAGATCACGCAGATTGAGGAAGCCAAAACGTGGGTCATGGCGGTCTATCACGCGCGATGGTATCTGGCAGGCGTGATGGGGTTGGCCGTGATGGTCATGACGTGGCGATGGCTGACGCGCAGCGAGTTCAAGACGTGGATGTCGAACACCTGGGACTTCGGCAAGATGATCGCGCCGTTGCTGTTCGGCGGCGTGTTCGTCGTCGGCTTCGTCGGCGCGCTGCTGCCGGAGAAACTGGTGGCGGGCTTCGTGGGTGACAACTCGCTGCGCTCGAATCTCGTCGCCAGCGTCATCGGCGCGTTCTGGTATTTCGCCACGCTCACCGAGATTCCCATCTGCGAGGCGCTGCGGAAGCTGGGCATGCACGATGGCCCGTTGATGGCGCTGCTGCTGGCGGGGCCGGCTCTGTCGTTGCCGAGCATGCTGGTGCTGCGAAGTATCATGGGCCTCAAGAAGACGGCGGTGTTCACGCTGCTGGTCATCGCGATGGGAACAATGACCGGCATGATCTACGGGGCGATGTTTTGACGGAGACACAACCATGAAACGAATCCAAATCCTGGGCACGGGTTGCCCCAAGTGCGCGAAACTGGCCGAAACAACCGACGCCATCGCGAAAGAACTGGGCCTCGACTACCGGCTTGAAAAAGTGACGGACATCAACGCCATCATGGACCTCGGTGTGATGATGCTGCCGGCGCTGGTCGTGGACGGTGTCGTCAAGGTTGCCGGCAAAGTGCCGTCGGCCGATGAGATCAAGACCCTGTTGCGTTGAAGAGATGAAACCCAAGACCCTCATCACCCTCGCGCTGCTGGTATTCGTGGCCGCCAGCGTCGCGACGCTCATCATGAAGGAAACGCGGCCGAAGCCCGCTCCGGCAACCGTCACTCCCACCATCCGACTGCCGCACCAGGTCGTGGCCTACTACTTCCACGGCACCAAACGCTGCGAGACGTGCCAGAAGATCGAGAAGGTCTCGCGCGAGGCACTGGAGAGCGGTTTTGCCGACGACCTCAAGAGCGGCCGGCTGGAACGGCGTGTCGTCAACGTGGACGATCCGGCCCACGAGCACTTCGTGAAGGAATACGGCCTGAAGACCCAGGCGCTTGTGCTCTCGGAGTTGCGCGATGGCCGGCAAACGCGCTGGGTGAACCTGGAGAAAATCTGGGATGTCGTGAACGATCAGGCGGCGTTCATTAAATACGTGCAGGACGCCGCGCGCGCGTATCTGGAGGCGCGGTGATGGACAGCATGTGGCTCGGTGCGGCGACGGCGTTGTGGCTCGGCATCCTGACCTCGATCAGCCCGTGCCCGCTCGCGACGAACGTCGCGGCGATCTCGTTCATCGGCCGGCGCGTCGGCAGCGCGCGGCACGTGCTGCTGACCGGCGCGCTCTACACGCTGGGCCGCGCGCTGGCGTATCTGGCGCTCGCCGCGGTGCTCGTGGCCAGCCTGTTGTCCGCGCCCGGTGTGTCCCACTGGCTCCAGAAATACATGAACAAGCTGCTGGGACCGATTCTTGTTCTCGTCGGGATGGTGCTGCTGGACTTGGTTCCTCTCACGCTCTCAGGCGGCGGTGTCAGCGAGCGGATGCAGCGGCGCGTCGAGCGGCTCGGCATCTGGGGCGCGGGATTGCTGGGCATCGTGTTCGCGCTGACGTTCTGCCCGGTCTCCGCCGCGCTGTTCTTCGGCAGCCTCGTGCCGCTGGCGGTGAAGTGGGAGTCGAGCGTGCTGCTCCCGGCGCTCTACGGCATCGGCACGGCGCTGCCGGTGATTGCGTTTGCCATCCTCATCGCACTGGGAACGCAACAAGTCGGCAAAGTGTTCAATGCGACGAAGCAGTTTGAGCGGTGGGCGCAGTGGCTCACGGGCGGCCTGTTTCTGGCCATCGGCATCTATTTCTCTCTCGCCTACATCTTTGAGGCGTTCTGAAGCCGCGCAGGCGCGTGGTCAGTGGCAGCAACTGCACCCGCCGCCGTGCGATGGCCGCCGCGGCGCGGCTTTCGAACTGCCCCGGCCGCTGGGGTTCACGAAGCCCAGCCCTCCGGTGATGACGCGCCGGATTGGCTCGCCGGTCTCTGGGTGCTTCGCCAGCGGCGCGTCCTTCATGCTCTGGCGGATTTCGTAGCGGCGCGTTTCTTCGCCAGCCGTGGCCGGGATGGTCTCGTAAACGTAGGTTGGCATGGCAGTCTTTGTTGGTTGCAGTTTTCGGCTGCCAACTCTGCCCCAAGACCGAACCGGGCGCAATCCATCGGTTTGCAGTAGCTGCGGTGTGGCATTGAACGCCGGGACGGGACGTGGTATCAGGGCGTTCATATCGTGCCATCCATCGCCCATGCCTGACGACAAACTCCATTCCTCCTCCGCCCTGCGCCCCGCCGCGCTGTGGCTGCTGGTTATTCTGGTCGCGGCGGGCGCGCTGGCGTTGCGGCTGCCGCGGCTCGGCGAACGGCCGATGCACACCGACGAGGCCGTCCACGCCGTCAAGTTCGGCACGCTGCTGGAAACGGGCCAGCTTCACTACGACCCGCGTGAGTATCACGGGACGACACTCCACTACCTGACGTTGCCGGTGGCGTGGCTGCGCGGCGCGCACAAGCTGGCCGGGATCAACGAGGCGGACCTGCGCATCGTGACGGTCATCGGCGGCATCGCGTTGATCCTGTTGCTGCCGCTGGTGGCGAACGGGCTGGGCCGGTGGGCGACGATGGTCGCGGCGCTGCTGACGTGCCTGTCGCCGGCGATGGTCTATTACAGCCGCTACTACGTGCAGGAAATCCTGTTCGTGTTGTTCACGTTCCTGATGCTCGCGGCGGGCTGGCGCTACGTGCATACGCGCCGCGCGGGCTGGGCCATCGTCGTCGGCCTCGGCGCGGGACTGATGTTCGCGACGAAGGAAACGTGCGTCTATTCGTGGCTGGCGATGTTCGTCGGCGTGCTCGTCGCGCGCGGCCGCGGCGGTCTGCGCGCGGTGCGGATGCCGGCAGGCCATGCGCTGGCGTCGGCGGTGGTGGCGTTCGCGGCGGCGGAGTTGTTTTTCACGTGCTGTTTCACGTATTGGCCCGGGCTGCTCGATTCGTTCCGCGCTTACGGCCTCTACCTGCATCGCGCCAGCGGGACGGGCCACGAGAAACCGTGGTATTACTTCTTCCAGTTGCTGGCGTGGACGCGGCAGGGCGGCTTCGTGTGGTCGGAGGCGTTGATCCTCGGCCTGGCGGTCTGCGGCGCGGTCGCGGCGTTGCGGAAGCGCGACGGCGACGGGCAACGGCCCGCGCTGCCGATGTTCCTGCTGGGCTACGCGGCGGTCCAGATCGCGATCATCACACTGGTGCCCTACAAGACGCCGTGGCTGGCGCTGAGTTTCCTGTTCGCGGCGATCCTGCTGGCCGGCTACGGCGCGGAGCAGCTCGTGCGCGGGCTGGCGCGGCGTCGGCTCGGCTGGCTGGCGGTGTTGGTGATTGCGGCGGGCGCGGCGCAACTCGGCGCACAGGCGTGGCGCGGCGCGGTCCTTTTCGGCGCGGACGAGCGCAATCCCTATGTTTATTCGCACAGCACGCCGGACGTGCTGAATCTGGCGCGCAACATCCGCGAGGCGGCGGCGCATCATCCTGACGGCATGCGGATGACGG
>JACRKA010000173.1 GCA_016219905.1 Verrucomicrobiota bacterium | reverse complement strand
GGCGGAGCGCAGCCAGTCGGTGGAGAGCGCGATGCGGCCGATGGCGGTGCCGTCCTTCAGATGCCGGACCTTGGTGACCAGTTCGCCGTCGAGCACCTGCGGCATGTCGTGGCTCTCGGCGACGGCGAGGTCGAGATAATCGCCGTCGTCCGGCAGCAGCCGCGTGCGGTTCTTGCGCCAGAGGGCGGGACAATCCTCGTAGGTGACGAACGCCGCGTCCCGCTTCGTGCGATGCGTGAACTCCCGCAGTTCGCGCAGCCGCCGGCCCATGAGGTCTATGCGAAACCGGATCCATTCCTGCCAGACCGGGTTCTTCCTGTCCCACTCCGGCGGGATGCGCACGTGCTGGAAGTGCGGCAGCCCGAACCGTTCACGCGGATTCCAGCGGCGTTCGACGGCTTGCTGCGAGAGGAATTTGCGGAACGCGGCCTGGCACTTCTCGCAGTAGCATTCGTAGCTCGTGCCGTCGAACTCCACGCCGTCCATGTCCGCCTGCGTCAGGCACAAGTCCATCACGCGCTTGAGGTAGCCGATGAACTCGTCGTGGATCGGGCACGCCGACCAACGCCACGATGCGCTGCCGTAGGTGCGGAGGCTGCCGTCAGGGCCGCGCTGGATCCATTTCTCCAAGTGCGGCACCTCGTCCAGCATCGTCTCGTAGATGACCGTGCTGAACTGGTGATAGCCGAGCACGCGGATGCCCCGCGCGTGGGCGCGCCGGGTGAAGTCTGCAGCGCGCGCCATCTCATCCTTCTCCGCGCGCAGGCCGAAGCCTTTGTAGAAATGCGTCGTGACGATGTTCACTCCAGCGTCGGCGAGCTTGTCGAGAATCTCGTCGCTGTGCATCCGCTCATACCAGCGCCGAACCCAATGACCCGTCGCGCGGCCGTCGCCGATGCCCGCGCCGGTGCCGCCGCGCGTGTCGAGGTCCATCGGCTCCCACAGCGCCCAGACCCAGCGCAGCTTGCCGGCGGCGATCCACGACGGTGTTTCTGAAGCGGAACTGCGGAGGAGGGACAGGGCGGGGTTCATGGCAGCGGTCTTATACGTCCGTCGCGGGAAGGACGGAAAGAGGATTTTTCGAGCAGGCCACCTGCCCCATATTTTTTGGGAGCATTTTTCCCGGAAAGTGGTCTAATGGACATGGCCAACGAGAGGACTACCATGCGCTCTACCATCAAACTCCTTGCCGCCCTTCTTCCCGCCACGCTGCTCGCCCGCGAGCCGTTGCCGCCGCCCGCCATGCCGGAACTCGTCATCCGCGAGGTCCGCTACGACGCGACGCTCTCCGACAAGGAAGCGCGCTTCGCCGTCGAACTGGACGCCGAGTCGCTCGGCAAAGGCGAGGCCAGCGCGCCTCTGTTCGAGGGCGACGTGGCCGTGCTGCCGCCCGACCCGAAGACGCAGAAGCTGCCCGCCGACACGCGGCTGGCCCGCGCCGGCAACCAATACCGGCTCGTCATGGCCAAACCCGGCCGCGTGAAGCTCAAGCTCAACCTCGTCGCGAAGATCACCCGCGCCGAGCCGTGGAACACCGTCACGTTCACCGGCCCCGTCGCGGCCATCGCCTCCATCGCTGCGCAGGTTCCCGGCGACGGTGTCGAACTGCAATTGCTCAGCGGCACGGCCACCGAGCCGCAAGCCAAGGGCGGCCCCGCGAAAATCCGCGGCGTGCTCGGCGCGGACCGCACCGTCTCGCTCCGCTGGCAGACGAAAGCCGCCGAGGCCGCCCGCAAGGCGCTCGTGACCTGCGAAACCAGCACCGGCATCCAGATCACGCCGACGGTGGTCAAGCTCACCACGCGCCTCCGCTACGACATCGTCCAAGGCAACGTCCCGAAGCTGACGCTTACGCTACCCGCCGCGCAGGCGCTCACGAGGCTCCAAGGCGACCAGATCCGCGACTGGCAGATCAAAACTGAGGGCAACCACCAACTGCTCACCATCGAGCCGATCAAGCCGCTGGAGAAGAGCTATAGCCTGACGCTGTTCACCGAACAGCCGGTCGAGACGACACCCGCTGCGTTGTCGCTCGCGCCGCCGCAGCCGCTGGAGGTCGCGCGTGAGACCGGCACGCTATCGCTCTCCGCCGAAGACATGCTGGTGGAAACCGACGCCGCCACCGGCTTGCGGCAGGTCAACGCCCCCGGCGGCGCGCTCGCGGCCTATGAATTCTACGGACGGCCGGCGACGCTCGCGCTGAAGCTACGCCGCATCGAGCCGGTCGTGAATGTCGCCACCCGCGTCACCGCGCGGCTGGAGGAATCGCGCCTCCTCGTCACCCACGCCCTCACGCTCAACGTCGAGAAAGCCGGCATCTACGCGGTCGAACTGGCCCCGCTCGGCAACTTCCTCGTCAGCGACGTGCGCGGCGACGGCATCGAGGACTGGAAGGCCACCGGCGGCAAGCTCGTCGTCAACTTCGCCGGCCGCGTCCTCGGCCAGCGCGCCATCGAGGTCCAGCTCGAGCAGGCGCAGAAGACCGTCCCGGAGCAGCTCGCGCTCGCGCCGTTGCGCGTCGCCGGTGCGACGAAGGAGACCGCTCAGATCGGCGTGGCCGCCGCGCCCGGCTTCCGGCTCAAGACCGCGAAGCAGACCGGTCTGCGCGAAGTGCCCGTCACGACGCTCGACATGGGCGGCATCGCGCTCGGTTACACCGCTGAGCAGCCCGATTGGCAGCTCACGGTCGCGGTCGAGCGGCTCGCGGCGCGGCTGCTGGCCGACATCTTCAACCTCGTCACCATCGGCGACGGCCTCGTCGGCGGCAGCGCCACCGTCCGCTACGCCATCCTCAACCAGGGCGTGCAGGAGTTCAGGCTCCGCCTGCCGTCGCACTGGAAGAACGTCGAGTTCACCGCGCCCGGCATCCGCCGCAAAGACCAGCAGAAGGACGACAAGGGCGAAGTCTGGACCATCGCGTTGCAGGACAAGGTGTGGGGCAGCTTCACGCTCGTCATCACCTACGACGCGCAGTTCGATCCGCACAAGGCCACGCTCGCCGTCGGCGGTGTCCATGCGCTCGACATCGAGCGCGAGACCGGCACGGTCGCCATCACCAGCGCCGCGAACCTCCAGTTGAAGGAGAAAACCGCCAGCGAGCCGCTCCACCGCGTGGACGAGTCCGAACTGGCCGAGAGCGACCGCGCGCTCATCTCACGGCCGGTGCTGCTGGCCTACCGTTACCCGGCGGGCGAGGCCTACACGCTCGCGGTCGAGGTCATGCGCTTCGAGGAACAGGCCGTGTTGCAGGCTGTCACCGACCGCACGCAGCTCACCACCGTGCTGACCGACGCGGGCCAGATGCTGACGCAGGCGTCGTTCATGGTGAAGAACAACGCCAAGCAGTTCCAGCGCTTCACGCTGCCGAAGGGCGCGGATTTCTGGAGTTGCTTCGTCGCCGGCCAGGCCGCCAAACCCGAACGCGACGGCGACGCGCTGCTGGTGCCGCTGCCGCGCGGCGTGGACCGCGACCAGGCGTTCCCCGTGGACATCGTCTATGCGCAGAAGACCGGCGACCTGAAATCATGGACGCCGCGCTCCGTCGCGCTGGAAGCCCCGCGCACCGACGTGCAGACCACCTACGCCGAGTGGGAACTCTACGTCCCGAAGACCCACACGCTGGCCAGCTTCGGCGGCAACATGACGGTCGCCCGCGGCACTACCTACGGCCTCCGCGACGCATGGGAGAAGTTCGTGAAGTTTTACGAGGAACTCCTCGACGAAGCTGCCGTCCTCGTCGCGTTCGGCATCGTGGCGTTCTTCATCACCGTGTTCGTCGTCGCCGCCGCTCGCCGCGGCTGGCGCGGTGCGCTCGTAGTGCTATCGCTCGGCTTCGTTGGCATCCTCGTCATTGGACTGATGATCTCAGCCCTTGGCACCAAGACGGCCAGAACCTTCGACAACATCCAGGCGCAGATGACTGCACAACCCCCAGCGGGTGCGGCAGGCGAGCACACAAGCGACGCCAGAGCGGATCAACTCAGGGAACGCAGAAAGTTCGAAGAGTCGGCTGGGCGGCGTGTGACGCCGCACGCAGCAGCAAAGCCAAGGGCAATTACCGTCGCCCCCGCTGCTCCTCCGGCAGCGATGGCACCAGCGCCAGAAGCTGTGATGCCCCCATTGGCCCTTGGCGGCGGCAGTGGTGTTCTGACTTATTCAGGCGGCACTGTCATCAGTGGTGGCGCGCTGGCCGTAGGCGCGGCGCCCGCTACGCCGGAAGGTCTGGCTTTCGGCGCGGTTGCAGGCGGAGGCGGAGCCGCGCCCGCGGTCGCAGGCATCCGGCCGATTCGCGTGGACATCCCGCGTGAGGGTGACCGGTTCGCGTTCACCAAGGTGCTCAACGTCCATGGCGAGCCGCTCTCGGCGAAGGCGTGGGCGCTGAAGAGCGACGTGCGCAACGTCGCGCTCGGCACGGTGGAACTGATCGCGTTCCTTGCCGGCGCGCTGATGATCCGCCGGCAGTTGCGGCGCGGGCGCGCAAGCAGCCTGTGGCTGACAATCGGTTTAGCGCTGGTGCTCGCCAGTGTCGGCGGCCTGCTGATCGTGCTGCGGCTGCTGCACGTCGCGTTCATTCTCGTCGTGCCGGTGCTGTCGGTGATGCTGCTGGTCTGGCTGGCGAAGAAATACATCCCGCGCAAGACGCCGCCGCCAACCGCGCCGCCTGCGCCACCGAGGCCGCCGATGATACCGCCGCCAGTGCCGCCCGCAGCCACCGCGCTGCTCGCGCGGGCGGTGGTCGCGTCAGCGGCCGCTGCGCAGCAGCACGCCCAACAGCCACCCGCACAACAGGTGGAATTCCAAATCCAATCCGCCCAATACTCCAACACTCCCATACTCCAATCCCCCATCCCCTCCTCCCCGCGCGTCGCGATCACGTCGGCGACCTACACCGGCGACATCCGCGAGAAGCTCGCGCTGTTCGAGGCGGTGCTGGAACTGGCCGCAGCCGACGCGGGCCAGCGCGTGGCGTTGTTCGGCGGCGACGTGGCGGTGCAGGAGTTCTCCGCGACGGCCAAGGATGCGCGGCTGTCGCGCGACGGCGGTTGGCTGAGCGTCACGCTGCCCAAGCGCGGCACGACGACCGTGCGCGTGAAGTTCGTCGCGAAGGTCACCGGCGACGCCGCGAGCCGCAAGATCGCGTTCGCCGTGCCGCCCGCACTCACCAGCAAGCTCGTGGCAAAACTCGACGATGCCGACGCGGCGGTCGAACTGCCCGCGGCAGTGTCGCTCAAGACCACGGCCGAACAGCAGCAGATGCGTGTCGAGGCGGTGCTCGGCGCCGCGACGCGGGTCGAGATGAGCTGGACGCCGCGCATGAAACGCGCCGCGGAGGTCGCGGCGACGGTGTTCTGCCAGAACACGACGCTGGCGGGCTTCGGCGGCGGTGTGCTGAACACGCGCGCGACGCTCTCGTTGCAGGTCGCGCAGGGCGAACTGCGCCAGGCGCGAGTGCGGCTGCCGGCCGGCCAGCGGTTGTTGAAGGTCGAGGGTGAAGGAATCCGCACGTGGGACATAGCTGGGAGCGGCGACATTCCTGTCGCCGGTTCCGGATCGGGAAATGCGGCGGTTGGAAAACCGCCGCTCCCAGCTAGCGTCGGCGCGCAGGTGCTGACGGTGGAGTTGCTCAAAGGC
>JACRKA010000169.1 GCA_016219905.1 Verrucomicrobiota bacterium | reverse complement strand
GGCCGCAGGAAGAACACCAATTCGGTCCTCGCGTCTATCGTGTGGGTGGTCTTGAAGAGGTTGCCCAGCAGCGGGATGTCGCCCAGCAACGGCACCTTGCTGATGTCGTTCTGGCGCTTGTTGGCCGTGAGGCCGCCGAGGATGATGATCTGTCCGTCCTTGACAGTGACGGCCACGGCCTCGGCCTCGCGCCGGCTCAGCACGGGCACCTGGTTGTTGTCAATGATCTGGAACTCTTTCACATCGTCCACGGTCTGGAAGATGTTGAGCGTGACAACGCCGTCGGGGTTGATCAGGGGCGTGACCTCGAGGCCGACACCGATGTCGATGTTCTCGAAGTTGGAGCGGACTTGTTCGCTGTTGATGGTCTGCTGGACGGAGGTGACGAACGGCCGCGATTCGCCGACGAAGATGCGGGCGCGCTGGTTGTTGGAGGTGTAGAGGTGGGGCGTCTGCAGGACTTTGAACTTGTTGTCTTCCGCTAGCGCATGGATGACCGCGCGCAAGTCGTCGCCGAAGAAGCTGGCGAAGTAGGTCAGCCCGCCGGTCAATCCCGCCGGCAGCAACTCCGGCGCGGTCAGCGACCCCGCGCTGATGAGGGAACTGATGCCGGAGGCTGCGTTGGTGGTCTGGCCGATGGTCGAGTTCCCAATCAAACCGAAGCCGCCGGGCGCGGACACACCGCCAGCAGACGGGTTCTTGCCTTGAGCGGATTGGAACAGGTCCACGCCGAAAGTGACATCGTTATTGAGGCTGACCTCCGCGACCACGACGTCAATGGCCACCTGCGGCGGGAAGATGTCGAGTTGCTTGATGACGTCGGCAAACACGTCGAGGTCGGCCTCGGGCGCGGAGACGATCACCGCGTTGTTGCGGACATCGGGGATGATCTTGATCTGCGGCTGCAACTGGGCAGCCGCCGCACCGGTGGGTGAAACGCCGGGCGTGCCGCCGGCCGCACCGCCGGTGGTGCCGGCATATTGGCCGCGCGTGCGCTGGCCCGATCCGAACGTGCTGCGGCTGGAGACACCGGAACGGGAACCGGTGCTGCGGGTGCTGCTGGTGCCGCTTCGGGAGGCGCTGCTGCTGCCGCCGCTCGTGCCGCTTCGGGAGGCACCGCTGCCACCGCGGGTGCCGCCGCCTATATGGCTGCTGCGCCGGGCCGTGGAGCTCGTGCCGCCGGTCGTGCCGCCGGTGGTGCCGCCGCGGCGCGTCACCGGTGTCGCGCCGCCGCCGCCCTGGATGAGGCTGACGAGCATGTCGGACATGTCCAGCGCATCGGAGTAGTTCAGGAAGAACACGCGGGTCTTGAAGTCCTGGTTGGTCTTCACGTCGAGGGCTTTGATGATCTTTTCGAAGAAGGAGAAGTTGGACTCCTGGGTGATGATGATGAGCGCGTTGGTGCGGTCGTCGTAGCTGGTGAGCACCTTGCCGAGGATGACGGTGTCGCCGGTGGTCGCGGCACGGCCGGTGCCCTGTTGCGGCATCGGCATGGGCGTCGTGCCGACACGGGCGGTGGTGCCACCCTGGTCGGCGGCTATGAGTTGTTGCAAGATGCTGGCGAGGTCAATTGCGGCGGCGTTCTCCAGCACATAGACGCGGGTCTCCATCTTCGACTCGCTGGTGGTGTCCATGTATTCGATGATGTCCTTGAGGCGCGAGACGTTGAGCGCGCTGTCTATGATGAGCAGCGCGTTGGAGCGCGGCATGGCGATGATCTGGCCGGAGGGATGCATGAAAACGCGCCCGCCGCCGGCGGCGGCCGGCTGGCCGGGCACCGGCAGGGTGCTTGTGAGCGCGCGCTGCTCGTCCATCGCATCGAGGAACTTCACGCGCACGATCTGCGCGATGATGCGGTCATACTGCTTGACCTCCGTGGTCTCCTTGGCCACCGGCACGCCTTCCATCACGCCTGAAGTGACCGGCACGACTTTGTAGAACTTCTCGCCCATCGGCACGATGGCAAAGCCGTTGGCCATCATCACGCTTTCGAGGGCGCCGACGGCCTCCTCCATCGTGAGCGGGCCGGCGGAACGGAACGAGATGAGGGCCTGCAAGCCTTGCTGCATGATCGGGCTGCGGCGGGTCAGTTCGGAATACTTCGCCAGCACCTGCAGCAGGTCGGCGTTCATCCAGTCGAACTCGATCGTCTCATCCGCGTTGAAAGCGCTCGGCTTGGCGAGCGTGATCGGGCCGGGACCGGGCACGACGGCTTGCTGGGCCGCTTCCACGGGAGCGACCGGCAGTGGCGCTGTCTGCACTGGCGCGGAAGGCGGCGCGGCGGGCGTGGCTGCCGGGACAACAGACGGAGGCGCTGTGGGGACTGGCGTCGGGGCGGCGGCTGGCACGGTGGTGGCGGCAACTACGACAGGAGCGGCGCCCGGCGCGCCCGGCGCGCCCGGAGTGGCCTGCGGCACGGTCGGCGCCGGCACGGCGGCGGGCGCGGCGGCGGCGGTGACCGGCGCGCTGGCGATGACGAGCGTGTTGGTGCCGCCTCCGCGGCGGAGCAGGTCGCTGGCGCGGATGCGGAGCGCGGCGGCGGCAGCGTCTTCGCTGGTGGCGGGCGCCTGCGCGATGACCGGGCCAGCCGCAACCGCGGCGAGCATCGTTGTGATGAGCATCAGTGACTTCTTCATGGCAAAGCTTCTTCCTCTGGCTACCGGCCGCCGGATTCCTGGGCGTCCGCCTTCTCGAGCATGGAGATCATGCTCTGCAACCGTTGTTGCGTGGCGGGATCGGAGTTGGACTTCAACATGCCTCTGAGCCGCTCAATCGTTTGCTGGCGGCTGGCCTTGCGCGAGGCCTTGCGGTCGCCCTCATCGCCGCCCCCGTTGCCCTTCTTGCCGAAGGATGGCGGTTGGCCGGGCGGCGGCGGGCGCTGTTGCGTTGTCTGCACGGCCGCGGCAGGTGTGCCCGGCTTCGCCTGGCCGGCCATCATCGGCACCGGGGCGGCTTCCGTCTCGTATTCCAGCCGCGCGGCCTCGTCGCCGCGCGACATCAGCACCGCCCGGTTGGGCAGGTCGAAGCCGGTGATCTTGATGTCGGTGTCGGGGATGGTGTCGCCGACTTTCAAAAAGTATTTCTTCTCCGGCTCGCTCCGGTTCTCGAGGCTGACCTCCACCACGCCGCTGCGGACAAAGAACCCGGTCAGCTTCAGCTCGCCGGCAAACGCGGCGCCTTCTGCGGCGGAGAGGCCGTGCGACAGGGAGCCGGACGGCACGAAGGGGGAATGCTCCAGCATGTCGGTGAATTTCTGGAACGCCGGATCGCCCTCGATGCCGGCGGCGGGAGGGGCGTTGGTCTCGGTGGCCGCGGGGGCGGGGGTCGTGGCCAGCGGGGTGAGCGGCGTGACGGGTTGTGCCGCCGCGAGCGCCGGCAGGAGCGCCAGCGCGGTGACGATAAGGTTGTGGAGGCGGAGACTCATGGCGACGCCCGCTTATCCTCGCTGCTGCCCGCGGGCTTGTCCACGGGATTTTGCGCGGGGGATGCTGCGCCCGGTTTCACCGCGGCGGCGCCCCGCACATAGTAGTTCACCACGGCCATGTCGCCGTGGAGGTTGTTGGGGTCCTTGGCGTCGGCGCGCACGCGCAGGCTGACGACGCGATAGACCTCCGGCTGCCGGCTGACCGCGAACAGGAACCGCACCAGGCTGGGCCATTGCGTCTGGAAGGTGAATTGCGCCTGTTTCTCGACGTAACGCTGGCGCTCGACGGGGTCGGAGGGCGTGCGTTGCGTGAACGCGACGCCATACTGGCCGCCGAGTTGCTCGATGCGGCCGATGACGTCACCGGCGCTCTGGCTGGCGCCGGCCTCGCGCAGGCGGGTCATGCCGCGGGTGTATTCGGCCTGCAACTGCGGCTCGCGGGCGATCAGCACCTTCGCCTCGGCGATGTCCGCCTTGATCTTCAAGTTCTGCTCGCCCATCTCGTGCCAACTGTCCAACGCCGGCCCGGCGAGGAAGTAGTTGATGACGACGAACACCACCAGGCCGGTGCCGGCTGCGAGGATTTGTTCCCGTGAGTTGAGCTTCATCGTCAACGCCCCCGCCGTCCGCCGCCGCGCGTGGGGGTGGCGCCCTTCTTGAGGTTGCACTGGATGGAGAACCGCACCGCGTCGCCGCCGCGGATCTTCTGGTTGAGCAACGGCGCCAGCCGCGTGCCGCCGGGGAACGCCGGCGACTTCTCCAGCTTCTGGTTGAAATCGTCCGTCACCGCCGACGCCGTCGGCGCGTAACCGGTCAGTGTGATCTGCTCGCCGTCCACGAACTGGAAATCCGTCAGGAACAGGTTCTCCGGCTTGGCCTTCAGGATTTCCAGCAGGCAATCCAACGGCACGCTCTGGTCGCTGACCTTCTCCTGCAACAGCTTCAGCTCCGTTTGCAGCGAACGGGCGCGGTCGCGGGCCGGCGCCAGCTCCGCCAGTTGCGCGCGCAGGCTGCTGTCGCCGGCATACCGCCACGAAAACAGGATCGCCCCGACCAGCACGAACAGCACGTAGATCGCCGCCGCGCCGAGGAGGACCTGCTTCACCTTCTGCCGGCGCACCGCTTTCTGTTTCTCGGCGAGCACATCGGCCGGGATCAGGTTCAGCCGCGACGCGGACGCGCCATCGCGGCTTTGGCGCAGGCAAAGCCCGACTGCAATCGAAGGCGCCTCGCGCAGCGCCAGCACCTCGCACGACAACCCGATCTGCGCCGCCAGCGCGGTCGCCACCTGCTGCGGGTCCAGTTCGGCGCTCGCGGGCGTGCCCGCCGTGGGCCGCTGCAACACCCGCACGCACGACCAAGCCGCCTCCGGCCGCGCCGACTGCACCGCCGCCAGCGCGAGCCGCAGCCCGCCGCTGATCAACCCGGCCGCGGCCGCGGCCATCGCAAGCGGTTCGCCGCCCGCCAGCCCCTGCAACGGGACGGAGGAAACCAGTTGCAGCGCGCCCGCATGTGTCAACACGAGCGTGGCGGATTGGTCCTCGATCACCACGAGCGCCATGTCGGCCAACTCGGCGGCCGGCAACGCCTGCTCATGCCGCAGCCACGCCAGCAACGCGAGCGTCTCCACGTCCACCGCGTCCGCCGGCAGGCCCGCCTGCCGCAGCGATTCCAACCGCTCCATCACCGTCTCGCGGCGCGCGATGGCGACCAGGACATCCGACTGCTTCTCCGTCTTGCCGATGACCTCGTAGCTGAAAACAACCTGCTCCGGCGGCAGCGGCGAAAGATTTTCGAGCTGGTTCTCCAGCATCGGCCCCAGTTCGGCGTCGTTGATGGTCGGCAAGTTCACGACGCGGCAGAGGACGTTGGCGGAGTCCAGCCCCGTGAACACCTCCGGCGCCGTCATGCCGCGGCGCGGACGGAACGGCTGGAGCTTCTCGAGCGGCCACGCCGGCGCCCCTTCGGCCGCCGGTTCGACCGGGATGATCTCGCGCCGCGCCACGCGCGGGCCGAGACTGACGCCCGGATCGGTGACGACCTCGGCCACCTCCAGCCCGCGGGGGCTGATGGCGATGCCGAGTCTGGATTGGATTCGCGGTTTCATCAGCGGGTTTGTTCGTCCCAAGTGATCGTCGAAATCGTGCCGTCGTCGCTGCGATACACCGTCGTGACGATGGTCTTCCTGACGCCGCCCAAGTTACCAACGGAGCGGATGGTGAAAAAGGAACTTTTTACGTCGAGATAGTTCCGGAGCTGCTGGAAACTGTTGCGCGAAAGCATCCCGCTCCAGACCGTGGCGATCTCGTCCACCGCCTGGAACGGCTTGTCGTCGTCGGTGCCGTCAATCCCGTCGTCGCCCTGGCGGTAGCGCACCAGCTTCTCGGCCATGTCGGGCGTGACGCCGGGGATGCACTGCAACACCTGCGGCGGCGCCGTGTTGATGTTGACCTTGGTGAACGGCAGCGCGGTCAGGAACTGGCCGATGCCCGTCATCTCCGAGTCCGTCGCGCTTTCGGCCGAGTGACCGTAAAAAATGTCCCGCGTCACGCCCTTCACCAGCAACAATTCCTCGATTCCATCAAATGCAGCATTCTTGCAATGATACGGGCCGCCCTCCTCCGGCGGCAAGCTCGTGTAATAGTCATCTTCGGCCCCGTTCGGCTTCGACAGGTCGTCCTTGTCCATCCAGTCGGCGACCGCGTCGCTGATGACCGTCGCCGTCTCGCTGTCCACGCCGCACGCGCGCAACAGCACGCGCCATTGGTCCGGCGTCAGCACGTTGATGTTCAGCTTCGCCTGCTCGTCCACGATCTGCACCGTGAACGTGCCGTCGCCCAGCTCATGCTCCACCAGCTCGACGTTGTTGTGCCACGGCTCGGAGTAGTAGTCCGCGCCCTGGGTGGAGGTCTGCGCGGCGCTCGTAGCGGCCGTGCCGCTGGCGGCCGTCCCGGAACCCTGCCGCCGGGCCTGGGTTTGCGCGTTGATGTCGCTGGACGGGTTCAGGTCCGCCGCCAGCAACGCCTTCTCATACTCGATGCCGGCGATGGCCAGCGCCTTGGCCTGCAACTGGCGGCTGTGATAGCCCGCCATCCGCGTCTCGATGTGCATCATCGCCGCGAACGTGCTCACCATCAGCGAAAGCACCAGCACGATCCACAGCACGACGACCAGCACCGAGCCGCGCGCGGCACGGAGATCTGAAGATCGAAGGCCGAAGGTCGAAGGCCGAAAGCCGGCCGTTCCGGAATTCGGGATTCGGAATCCGGGATTCCTTCGGCCTTCGGCCTTCGGATTTCGGTCTTCGTTCATTACTTGCCGCTCCCTCCCATGCCCCCACCGGTTCCGCCGCCGCCCTTGCCGGCACCTTGGCCTTGCCCTTGACTGCCCTGCCCGGGCGGCTGCCCGGAACGGCCTGTGCTCGAGCCGCTGCTGGTGGGTTGCGGCGTGGTGCCGAGCTGTTGCTGCTGCGCGGTGGTCGGGATCATCAGCATCTTGCTGAGGGTGACATCGTCCTGGCCCGGCTTGGAGCTGGCCATCGAAAAGGTGATCTCCACGCCGCCCGGCATCCGGTCTTCGTAGTCCCATGTGTCAAACCAGTCGTCCGCTTCGGGGTCGTAGTAGCGCAGGCTGAAGGTCTTCACCCAGTCGGCCAGCCGGATGGTTCTCTCAACGCCCTCGATGTCGTAGGCGAGGAAGTTCTTCACGCGCGCCAGCAGCACCAGTTCGCTGTTCACGTCGAACTCCAGCGACAGCGTGATGCGCTGCGGCACGGCGTCCGACTGCGCCGGCCCGCCGACGACCGGGATGTGGGCGCTGACGAAGCTCACCGTGTCCTCGTCGCCGTTGTCCTCCGTTTCCCAGACATACCAGGTGGCGTTCTCCTGCGAGAAGCGCGAGGTGTTGAACGTCTGGATCAGCACGTCGAGCAACGCGCGCTGGCGCTGGAGGTTCTCGGTGGCTTCGCGCCCGCGCTTCAGCGCCGAGGCCGAGACGTGCCAGATGCTGAGCGATGTCCCCAGAAGACCCGCCATGATCACGGCCGCGACGAGCAGTTCGATGAGGGTGAAGCCAGCGGAACGGCGGCGCAGGGGAGCGGAGGAGCACGGGGGCAGAGGGGCGGAGGGGCGGCGAAGATGGAGCGTGGGCAAGAGTCTGCCGAAGCCGGCGGCGTTCCGGCTCCCCTGCTCCTCCGCTCCGTTGCTCCGATGCTTTCTCATCGGTTGGCCCCTCCCCGTGAACTGGACGCGGCGGGATTGCTGCTGCGGGGCGCCGAGCTGGTCTCGCCCGTGCCACCCTCGGCCTCGGGGGCGTAGAGCAGGCTCTCGACGGAAAGCTCGCGGCTGCCCCAGGTGACCGTGACCGTCTGCCGATAGAGGCCGGTCAACTGGCTGTCGTCCGGCTCGACGTCGCGGCTCCATTCAAAGCCGGGGTTGGTGTCGCCAAAATCGCCGTTGCTGACTCCGGCGACGTAGTTGGTCGGGTTGGCGAACTCGCGCAGCTTGTCCTCCAGCAGGTCGTAGGCGGAGGTGTGGTTGCTGACGACTTTGGCGGCGTCGGTGCAGCGGCCGATGGCCATCGTGATGCCGAAGAGCGCGACGGCCGCGATGGCGACGGCGAGCATGACCTCAAGCAGGGTGAAACCTTCGGACTTGGTTTGGTTGTTACTGTTGGACATCGAGAATCAGTTTTGGCAGCGAGGTCAGCGGGTCAATCTGCACGCCCACGGCCTCGTCGTTGCCACCGACCAGCATGATGACGCCGCCCTGGCTCGCGCCGCTCGGGTAGCAGGTCACCTGCGCCACGTCACCGGATTGCGACTCGCCCTCAAATGTCTCCAGCCGCTCCAGCTTCACGCCGGAGGCCATCTCGTGCCGCGTCCAGCCGGGCAGCGCGGTGACAGTCTCGTTGGTGGAGAGATCCTCGATCTCCGCGACCCAGTTGGAGGCGACGGCGAGCGAGTTGGTGCTCATGGCGAAGACCTGGTCAATAAGATTGGTCACGGTTTCCTGCGACGCTTCAACCCAGTAGGCCTGCTCCGCGAAATTCAGGTTCAGCACCATCGGGTGCTGTCGCACGACGGCCTGATAGCGCGCCTGCTGCACCGTGGCCATCAGCAGCCGGGCCTCGCTGCGCAGCGTCTCCGAGCGATACGTCCGGATGAACGTCGGCGTGGTCAGGCCGGCCACCAGGATGATGATGACGATGACCGCCATCACCTCGATGAGCGTGAAGCCGCCTCGGCGGCCGTGTGCTTGCTGCAACCCGCTTTTCCCCGCGATACGCATTCGGTGTTACGCCTCATTTCCAACTGACCACGTCATCCTCGGTGCCGGGCTGGCCGTCGGGGCCGACGCTGTAAAGGTCGAACCCATCCGGGTCAGGGTTCTGCTGCGGCGGGCACTGGTAAATGAAAGGCCGATTCCACGGGTCGGGCTTGATGATGGCCGGGTCGAGATACGGCCCGGTCCACTTCGCCGGTGGCGGGTTGGGCACGGCGATCAACGCCTGCAACCCCTGGTCGCTGGTGGGATACACGCCGGCGTCGAGGTTGTAGGTGCTCAGCGCGGTCTTGTAGAGGACGATCTGCGCCCGGGCCGCCGTGCCCTTCGCCTCACCGCTCCGCTTGACGACGTTGACGCCGACCAGCGTGACCAGCATGCCGATGATCACGATCACCAGCAGCATTTCAATGAGGGTGAAGCCCCCGCGTTTATCCAAACGTAATCTCATATTCATTCTCCGTTAACGGTTGATGCCCGCAGTCAGACTCATCACGGCGCTCAGGACGCTGAAGACGATCATGCCGACCACCAGCGCAATCATCACGATGACCACCGGCTCCAGCAGCGTCGTGAATCGTTTCACATCCTGCGTCAACTGGTCCTCATAGATGTCGGCCACGTTGTTGAGCGCGCCCGGCATGTCGCCGGTCTGTTCGCCGATGGCCAGCATCTCGATCAGCAGCGACGGGAAAATCTGCCCCGCGGCCAGCGGCGCGGAGATGGTGGTGCCGTCGGTGACGCGCTCGCGGGCGTTGGCGATCTCCTGCGCGATGACGGTGTTGGTCATCGTGTCCTCGACGATCTTCAACGCGATGAGCACCGGCACGCCGTTGGACAGCAGCGTCGCCAGCGTCCGCGAGAACTGCGCGAAGAACGCCGCCTTCGCCGCGCCGCTGACGACCGGGATGCGGAGCTTGAGCCGATCCATGGTCATGCGGCCCTCGCGCGTGGCCACCGTGCGCCGGTAGGCATAGATGCAGCCCGCGACGAGCGCGCCCATGCCGAGCAGGACCCACGGGTTGCTGGCGGTGTTGCCAACCCCGATAAGGATGCGCGTCGGCAGCGGCAGCGTCGCGCCGAGGTCTTTGAACATCTGCGCGAACTTCGGCAGCATGAACACCATGAACACGAACACGACGCCGATGCCGACGATGAGCACGATGGCCGGATACAGCAACGCGGAGATGACCTTCTCGTGGATGTCGGCCAGCCGCACGTAGTGCTCGGTCAGCCGCTTGAGCACCTCGGGCAGCGTGCCGCTCTGCTCGCCGGCGCGGACCATGTTGGTGTAGAGCCGGGAGAACACGCGCGGGTTCCGGGCGAGGGCGTCGGAGAGGTTCGTGCCCTGGAGGATGTCGGCGCCGACCTGCTCGAGGATGGCGCCGAGGGGCTTGCCCTTCTGCTGGCGAGCGAGGCTCTCGATGGCCTGCTTCAGGCTCATGCCGCTCTTGAGCAGGTTGGCGAGTTGTTGCGTGAACACCATCACCTGCCGGACGCCGACGCGGCCTTTCTTCGGCGCAGGCGCCGCAGCCGATCCAGTGGCAGTGCTTCTACCGGCGGATGTCCTGGCGGCGGGCGCACCCTTCTTCTGCTTGGCGACGTCCACGGCCACGGGGAAGTAACCCTGTGCGGAGAGCTGTGAGAGCGCGGCCTTGCGGTCGGGCGCAGCGAGGACGCCGGTGATGGATTCCCCGGCCTTGGTGCGCGCGTTGTAAGCGAAGTCAGGCATGACGGCGACGCGCGATTACTCGATGAACGCTTCGTCCTCCTGTGTGATGCGCATGACTTCCTCCAGCGAGGTGACTCCGAGCGCGGCCTTGCGCATGCCGTCGTCGCGCAAGGTCCGCATCCCCTCCTGGATCGCGACCTTCTTGAGTTCGGTGGCCGGCCGGCGGTCCACCACCAGCGGACGCAACCTTTCGTGCATCAACATGACCTCGTAGATGGCAGTGCGGCCCTTGTAGCCGGTCTTGCGGCATTCCTCACAACCGACGCCGCGGTAGAACTTCGTCTGGCGATATTTTTCGGCCAGGCCGCCGAGCAACTCGATCATCTCCTCGCTCGGCTTGTCCTCGACCTTGCAGACCGGGCAGAGCGTCCGCACCAGGCGCTGGGCGATCATCGCCTCGATCGAGGAGGTGATGAGGAACGGCTCGATGCCCATGTCCGTCAGGCGCGTGAAGCCGCTGGGCGCGTCGTTGGTGTGGAGGGTGGAAAACACGAGGTGGCCCGTCAGCGACGCGCGGATGGCAATCTCGGCGGTCTCGAGGTCGCGGATTTCACCGACCATGATGACATCAGGATCCTGGCGCAGGATGTGGCGCAAACCCGTCGCGAAGGTCAGGCCGATGTCCGGCCGCATCGCGATCTGGATCACGCCGCGCAGTTGATACTCCACCGGTTCCTCGACCGTCATGATGCGCTGGTCAATCGTGTTGATCGCGGCGAGGCAGGCGTAGAGCGTGGTGCTCTTGCCGCAGCCGGTCGGTCCCGTCGCGAGGATGATGCCGTGCGGCTTGTTGATGAGCCGGCGCACCATCTTCTCGTCCTCGGCCGCCATGCCGAGCCGCTCAAGGGTGATTAGGTTCGTATTGCGGCTGAGCAGGCGCAGGCTGACGCTCTCGCCGTGGATGCCGGGCACGGTGGAGACGCGGATGTCAATGTCCTCGCCGCCGACGCGGACGTTGATGCGGCCGTCCTGCGGCAGGCGCTTCTCGGCGATGTCCATGGTCGCCATGACCTTCACGCGGCTGATGATCGCCGCCTGGAAGCGTTTCAGCACCGCCGGCACGGGCGTCTGCACCAGCGCGCCGTCAATCCGGTAGCGGATGCGCAGATCGTCATCGAGCGGCTCGATGTGGATGTCCGTGGCGCGGTCGTGTTTGGCTTCCCAGATGACCTGGTTGACGAACTTCACCACGCTGGCTTCCTGCGAAGCCTCGTCGAGGTCGGTGATGGTGATCTCTTCTCCCGACGGGATGTCGAGGGTGCCGCTCTGCGCGAGCATCTGGTCGAGCGTCTCGGCGCCGACGCCGTAGTAACGCTTCTGGGCCTTCTCGATGTCCTCACGCGTGGCCAGGGCCAGCTCGACGCGCAGGCCGGTGACCCAACCGACGGTGGTGCGCGCCGCGTCGTTGAACGGATCGCAGGTGGCCACCTGCAACGTGCCGTTGTCGGCCTTCAGCGGCACGACCATGTGCTGGAAGACGACCTTCGGGGGGAGCTTGGCGATGACGTTGCGGTCCAGCTCGACGTCGCTCAGGTGGACGAACTGCAGGCCGAGCCGCTCGGCGAGCGCGCGCAGCAGGGCGTCCTCGCTGATCTTGCCGGTGGCGACAATGAGTTCGACGAGGGATTTCTGTTGTTGCTGGCGCTCCGCGAAGATGCGGCTCAGTTCATCGGGCGTCAGCGACGCGAGCGATTGCAGCAACTCGCGCAGGCTCTGACTCGTAGGATTGACGGTGGTTGTAGCCACAGCAGCGTCACACTATAAGGGCGCTCAAAACTCAGGTCAAAGGTTAACACCGCAATCATTCATTGGTCGCGCGAGCGGCAGACGGGCGGCATCGCGGCAAAGCGAGCCGCAGAAGGAAAGTTAAAATGACGGCCAACCCGGCCCTCACTGCGGCGCGTCGGGTTTCGGGGGCGCATCACCCGCGGGCTGCGCCGGTTCGGGCGCGATCTGGATCGTCAAGCCTTTCTCGCGCACGGCTTGGCGGAATTTCTCGTCCTCCCGCATCTTCCGCCAGAAATCACCCATCTGGTCGCCGGAGACCTTCTGCTGCTTGCCGTCGGCGTCGGTAAAGACCACGGTCGAGTTGCCGCCACCGAACGGTGCCCGGCCCCGTCCGCCCGGACCGCCTTGGCCACCCGGGCCACCCGGACCGCCGGGACCGCCACGCCCGCCGAAGCGACCCGCGTTCAAGCCCGGCGCGCCCTCGGGCCGCTCCAAAACCAGCGCATGAACGGTCTTGGGCTTGCCTTCGTGAACCAGGTCAATCCGCACCGACGTGCCAAAGTTCCGCTTGGTGAGCATCTCCTGCAGTGTCTCGACTTTCGTGAGCGGCTGGCCGTCGGCGCGCAACAGGATGTCATACTTCTCGATCCCGGCCACGACGGCGGGGCTTTCCTCGGTGACATCGGACACCGCCAACCCGGCGTCCTCGGGCATCCCCGTCAGATATTGTTTCAAGTGCGACCGCGTCGTCGGCATGAGCGGGTTGACGCGGACGCCGATCCATTTCTCCGGTTGCTTGTTCGCCGCGTCAGCTTTCGTCTGTTTCGGAGCTGGCGGCTGCTGCTCTGCCTGGCCGCGGGCGACCATCGTCGCATCCAGGAACAGGACCGCGATGAGGCCCGTCCAGAACATCGTCCACACGACTTTTTCGATGCGTGAAGTTTTCATGCTGCACTTCATCCTTTCGCCATCACTGGCACGTTCGCCGACCCCGGGACGGGGCTGGCGCCTCTCAACTAAACAACGCACAGGGAGCAAAGTTGCCGCAGGAAAGCGCCCCAACAGCCGCGCACACTGCCGGCCGTGTGGCTTGCAGGGCGGACTACTTGGCCGGTGAAACCGGCTTCGGCGCAGGCGTGGCTGCCGGCGGCGCCACGGGCGCGACGGGCGTGCTCGGCATCAGCGAGATGCCACCGGGCAATGTGGGTGTCGGCCCGGCCGTCGGCAAGCGCGGCGGCGGCGGGGTCAGGCCCTTGGCGCGCGCTTCGCGGTCGAGCACGGTCAGGCGCGCGGCGGCCTGCATGGCCCACGGGGTGTTCGGGAAGTTCGCAATCACGTCTTCGTAGGCCTGGCGGGCCTTGATCGTGTCGCCGCGCGATTCCTCGCAGCGGCCGATGGCCATCCGCGTATCGGGCACGTGGATGTCCGTCGGGAACATCGTGAGAACGGCCTGATACGCGTTGAGGGCGCCTTGGATGTCGTTGAGGCTTTCGCGCGCGGCGCCCTTGCCGAAGAGCGCGGCGCCGGAGAGCGGATGCTTCGGATACTCGTCGAGAAACCGCTGGTAGGTCTTGGCGCTGTCCTCGTATTTGCCGCTCTGGTAGAGGTCGTCGGCCAGCATCAACAGCGCGTAGCCGCCGACGTTCTCGCCGCGATACTCCTTCGCCACGCGCTCGAAGCCCGCCGCGTCCTTCGCCGCGCTCAGCGCCAGCCCCTGCTTCTCGCGGAGGTCCTCGATCTTCCAGGTCACCAGCGAATAGACGCTGAAGCCGATGAACACGGCGCAGACGCCGCCGATGACGAGCTTCTTGTTCTTGTCCCAGAACTCCAGCATCTGCAGCTCGAAGGGCAGCTCCTCCGCGACGGCCTGTTCGATCGCCTCGGCCTTCGGCGCGGGCGGCTGGCCCGGCGCGGCTGCGTTCGGTTTCTTGTCCTTTGCGTTGTTCGACATCGTAAACGTCCGGTTAAAAGGCTGGGGATGATTGGCGGCGTCGGCGCGAAACGCAAGAGGGAAATGCGCTTTCGTCCCCGCCTTTGGATTTCTCCAGTTGCGCGATGGCGGGATGTGGCGGAGATTACGCCGGTTTGGCCGCAGAGCAGGATGATGCCGGAGGAAACAGCGATGACAGTCGGAAGCATGTCGGATCGGTTTCAGACGAGCGAAGGTGTTCGTCTGGGGTTTCACTGCACGCCAACCAAAAGAGTCCAGATCACCGCGCGACCGGCTGACTTGGCGGATCCCAAGGAAGACGTGAGCGCTGTGCTCGCGTCCCACGGCGTCGAGGTCTTCGGCCTCCGCGCGTGCAGCTTCCAGGGCAAGCAGGTCATGCTGATCGTCGTGGACGAGGGATCCAAGGCGCGCCTGGCTTTGGAAGCGGCGGGCTTCCAGTGCCAGAACATCACCTCCGTCGTCCTCGTGCCGCTGGCGGGACTGCTCGCGAAGTTCGAACTCATGTCCCACCTCACCAAGGCGGGCCTCAGCATTTTGTATTCATACACCTTCCTGCCGGGCGCCTCGGAACCCTACCTCGTCCTCAAGACCGTGGATGACGACCACGCCCTCCGCGTCATCGAAACCTGCGCCCTCCAGCAGGCCGCGTGAGAGTTGCGGAACACGTGCGGTAGCGCGCGCTCTCGGAGTGCTGCGGCTTGACGCAGCCTTGAACCCGGCCCGGCTTGACGGGCCGGGGGTCTCTTGCAAGACCCCTCACCATCCAAATCCAGCCCGCAAAACGACGCGTCAAGCCGCGTCGCTGCAAAGGCGGCGTCAAGCCGCCGCACACCGGCCGTCCCTACCTTGCGGCGCGCCGTCGGCGCCACACCACGCCCAAGCCGAGCGCCAACAACGACGCGGTGGAGGGTTCGGGCAGTTGGGCCATCCACGCTTCCTGGTTGCCGTTGTGGATGCCGTAGCCGACAACAGTTCGGCCATCGCTGGAAATCCCTGTCGCGTTGCTCAACGTCCAGCCCGTCAAGTCCAGGCCGTAATTACTGGTCAGCACGGTTTGCAGCCTGAGCATGCCAGACGATTGATCCCAAATGAACGCTTCTTGCCCCGAGGCCGAATTGCCATAGCCCACGACAAACGAGCCGTCGCCGGAGACACTGCTGGCCTGGCTTGCAAAGCTTCCGCCGGCCAAGTCGCCGAGGCCGGCCATGCCGCCGGCCGCCGTCCAGCGAAACGCTTC
>JACRKA010000017.1 GCA_016219905.1 Verrucomicrobiota bacterium | reverse complement strand
GGCTTGCGTGAGAACAAACGCGCGCTGAAGCGCGCTACTACGAACTTCCAGGAATGCCCCGAGCGAAAAGCTGCGGATGTTGACTCTGCGGGAGGGCGTCTCTATCCTGCGGCCCGATTTTTCAGCGTGACGCGATGAGCTTGCCGGTCGAACTGTTTTTGTGCCTGCGCTACCTGAAACCGAAACGGTCTTTCGTTTCGGTGATCACGCTCATTTCGGTGGTGGGCGTGCTGCTCGGCGTGGCGGTGCTGATCGTGGTGATGGCGGTGATGAGCGGGTTCGACCGGGACCTGCGGGCGAAGATCCTGGAGATGAACGCCCACATCATCGTCACGAACAAGGCCATCATCGAGAAGCCCGGCCCCGTGCTCGCGACGATCCGGAAGGTGCCCGGCGTGACGGCGGCGTCACCCTATGTGTGGGGGCCGGTGCTGATCGAGTTCGACCGCAAGGCGTTCACGCCCTACGTGAAGGGGATTGACCCGGCCGCCGAGGGCAAGGTGACGGATATCGGCCGCTACATCCAGAAAGGCAAATACGACCTCAGCGGCCAGAGCGTGATTGTCGGCGCCGAGCTGGCCAAGCAGTTCAACATTTTCCCCGGCGACAAGCTCACGGTGTATTCGCCGAAGAATTTCCAGCAGCGCAAGGAGGTCTATCTGCCGGTCGAGCTGACTGTCAACGGCATCTCCAGTTCGGGCCTCTACGAGTATGACCTCGGCATCATGTTCACGTCGCTGTCGGTGGCGCAGGAACTTTACAACCTCGGCAAGGGCGTGCATGAGATCGCCGTGATGGTCGAGGGCGGCGACGAGCCGAAGCGGTGCCAGGTGGCGGCCAACGCGCTGAACGGGGCGTTGCAGCGTCCACTGCGCGCGGAGACATGGATGCAGCGCAACCAGCGGCTGTTGATGGCGCTCCAGGTGGAGAAGAACGTCATCTTCTTCATCAACTTCTTCATCATCATCATCGCGGCGTTCGGCATCTGCTCGACGCTGATCACCATCACGGTGCAGAAGACGCGGGAGATCGGCGTGCTGAAGGCGGTCGGCACGCCGTCGCTCAGTGTCATGGGCATCTTCATCCTGCAAGGTTTCGTGGTCGGCGTGATCGGCACGTTGTTGGGGCTGGCATCTGGCATCCTGCTGGTGCAGTTCCGCAACCCGGTCAACCGCTGGCTCTCCAGCAGCCTTGGGGTCGAACTGTTCCCGCGCGAGATTTACAACTTCGCGGAAATTCCCGCCCAGGTGAACATGCCAGACGTGCTGTGGATTTGCGGCGCGGCGCTGGTCATCTGCACGCTGGCGGGACTGGGCCCGGCGGTCCGCGCCGCGCGGCTCGATCCGGTGGAGGCGTTGCGCTATGAGTGACGCCGCGCACGCCACGCCATCGTCGCGCGCGCCGGGCGCGGACGGGGACATTTTAATTGCGCGAGGTTTGCGCAAGACCTACTATCTCGGCTCCGCGCCGCTGGAAGTGCTCAAGGGCATTGACCTGAACGTGCGGCGCGGCGAACGGCTGGCCATCGTCGGCGCGTCGGGGGCGGGCAAGAGCACGTTGATGCATCTGCTCGGCGGCCTCGACCGCCCGTCGGCCGGCGATATCGCGGTGGATGGTGTTTCGATCTTTGATCTGCCCGCGGGACAGTTGACGCGATTCCGGAACCGGCAGGTCGGTTTCATTTTCCAGGCGTATCAGTTGATGCCGGAGTTGACCGCGCAGGAGAACGTGGCGCTGCCCGGCCTCGTCGCGCGCCGGCCCGACGGCGACGTGAAACGCCGGGCGGCCGAGGTGCTGGTGATGGTCGGTCTCGGTGGCCGGTTGCACCACAGGCCGGTGGAGTTGAGCGGCGGTGAGCAGCAGCGTGTGGCCATCGCGCGGGCATTGATCAACGATCCACCGCTGCTGTTCGCGGACGAGCCGACGGGCAACCTCGACTCGGCCACCGGCGGGGCGGTGATGGATTTGTTGTTGCGCTTGCAACGCGAGCGCGGCATGACGCTGGTGATGGTGACGCACGACCTGGCCAACGCGCGCCATTGCCAGCGGGTCGTGGAAATTCGCGACGGCGTCCTCGTGGGCGCCCCGCGCCAGGAAGCAGGAGTCCATTGAAGATCTACATTGACGGAAAGTTTTACTCGGAGAAGGACGCGAAGATCTCGGTCTTCGACCACGGGTTGCTCTACGGCGACGGCGTGTTCGAGGGCATCCGCGTTTATAACGGCCGCATCTTCAAGCTGGCCGAGCATCTCGACCGGCTCTGTGCGTCGGCGCGGGCCATCGTGCTCGACGTGCCGCTGTCGCGTGAGGAACTGACGGAAGCGACCGTCAAGACGTGCCGCCTGAACAAGATTCGTGACGGTTACATACGGCTCGTGGTCACGCGCGGCGTGGGTTATCTCGGCCTCAGCCCCTACAAGTGCAAGAAACCGACGGTGTTCATCATCGCGGCGACGATCGAGTTGTATCCGGAAAAGGTCTATCGCGAGGGCATGAAGCTGGTCACCGTCGGCACGATGCGCACGCCGCCGGCCGCTCTTAGCCCGAACGTGAAGTCGCTCAACTACCTTAATAATATCATGGCCAAGGTCGAGGCGCTCCACGCGGGCGGCGACGAGGGCCTGATGCTCAACGCGCAGGGTTACGTCGCCGAGTGCACCGGCGACAACGTGTTCATCCTCAAGCGCGGCGCGTTGCTGACGCCGCCGTCATCCGCCGGAGCGCTCTGCGGCATCACGCGGCAGACGGTGATGGAGATTGCCGCCGACGCCGGCATCCCGACGCGCGAGGAGAACCTCACGCGCTATGACATCTTCACCGCGGAGGAGTGTTTTCTCACCGGCACGGCCGCCGAGGTCGTGCCCGTGCGCGAACTGGACCGCCGCGTCATCGGCAACGGCCGGCCCGGCCCGGTGACGACCGACCTGATGCGGCGCTACAAGGAGTTGACAGCGCGCAACGGCACTCCAATTTACGCGTAGCCGCCCGGCACATCATCCATGCTCTGCGACATCTGCAAGGAAAACGAAGCCACCGTCCACTTCTCCCAGGTGGTCGGCGAGAAGGTCCGCAAGATTGACATCTGCGAAGGTTGCGCGAAGGCCAAGGGGTTGACCGATCCCGGCAGCGTCTCGATGCTCGGCGACATGCTCGGCGAGTTCGCCGGCGAGCAGATGCCCGCCGAAGCCGAGAACCTGCGCTGCCCGGCCTGCGGGTTCACGCTGGCCAACTTCAAGAAAACCGGCCGCCTCGGCTGCGGCGCGTGCTACGAGACTTTCGAGGGCGGCCTCAAGTCGTTGCTCAGGGCGATGCACAAAGGCGAGCGCCACATCGGCAAGGTGCCGGCCAAGGCCGTGGCCGCGCGCGACCTGACCGACCAGGTCAAGTCGCTCGAAGAGGATTTGCAGCGTGCGATCTCGGAGGAACGCTACGAACACGCCGCGTTGATCCGCGACAAGATCCGCGCCGTTGAGACGAAGATGAAGGCCGAGGCCGCCAAGTGACGGTGCCCCGCCGGAGACGCAAAGGGACGATCGACGTGACCGACAACCCGCAACAAGTCGTCGTGATGAGCAGCCGCGTGCGGCTGGCGCGCAACCTCCAGGGCGCGCCGTTCCCCGGCTGGGCCAAGAAGCCCGACCGCCAGCGCGCCCTCGACACGATCATGGCTGCCGCCGTCGCGCTGCCGGAGATGAAAGGCGGCCTGTCGCAGTCCATGGACAACTTCACCGCCATGGAGAAGCAGTTGCTCGTCGAGAAGCACCTCATCAGCCGCGAGCACGCCGCGAAGAACGTCGGCAGCGGCGTCGTGATCAACCCGGCCGAGACCGTCAGCCTGATGATCAACGAGGAGGACCACCTGCGGATGCAGGCGCTGCTGCCGGGACTTTGCCTCCGCGAAGTGTGGGACACCATTGACCGGGTGGACTCGGCGCTGGAGGCCCAGCTCGACTACGCCTACTCGCCGAAGCTCGGCTACCTCACCGCCTGCCCGACCAACGTCGGCACTGGCATCCGCGCCAGCGTCATGCTTCACCTGCCCGCGCTCGTCCTCGCCGAGCAAATCAACCAGATCATCCAGGCCGTCAACAAACTCGGCCTCGCCGTCCGCGGCCTCTATGGCGAGGGCACCGAGGCCTCCGGCAACCTCTTCCAGGTCTCCAACCAGACCACCCTCGGCGAGCGCGAGATGGACCTCATCGAGCGCCTCCACAAAGTCATCAACCAGATCATCGAGCACGAGTCGAACGCGCGCCAGGCGTTGTTGGAGAAGCGCCCGCAGATGATCTATGACCAGGTCGGCCGCGCCTACGGCATCCTGACCAACGCCTGCGTCCAGTCCTCCAAGGAGGCCATGAACCTCCTCTCCATGCTCCGCCTCGGCGTGGACCTCGACCTCGTCCGCGGCCTCAACCACCAGCAGATTGACGAACTGTTCCTGACGACGCAGCCGGCGCACCTCCAGAAACAGGCCGGCCAGAAACTCAGCGCCGAGCAGCGCGACGTCCTCCGCGCCAGCCTCCTGCGCGACGCGTTGAAGGACGTGCAACGGCCCAAGTTGCTTGCCCCGGGTTTCCCGCCGCCGGAAGAAGCCGGGGACGAGGGCAAGACCGAGATCGCGTGAGGCGCGCGCGCAGCACCGCTGATTGCCGCGATTGACCCTGCCTGCGGCTTTGATACACTGCGCGGCATGGGAAAGAAATCCTCGGCCAAGAATCCCGCGCCTCCTTCCGAACCTGTAGCGGCGGTCTGCGACCGCCGGCATTACGCGGCGATATGACGATATTCGTTCGCTCTGCGAATAGTCTTTGTATCGGGCCACTGCTGTTTGTCGGGAGGAAGAAGAATTCTCTCGCCAAGGCAGCGTTTGAAGTCAACTAGTCCTCCATCTCGGCGAAGCGTCACGAGCTGCAATTCCTTGGCGGGATTGACCCGCATCACGAAGTCTTCGTCCAAGAAGATCAAACCATTATCAAAAGCCCGGTGATAGGTTGGCGACAATCCCAAGCCATTCCGCACGTCGTCAGTGCTCCCCTCCGCGCCCACTGGCAGAATATGCGCGGCCTCAACTAGGCGGAGTTGCATTCGCGTGACGGCACAACGATTTTCATACGCCGTCAAGACCTGCCGACGAAATGAAGCCGCACGCGACAGGCGGTTGACCTTCGAGACAATCCTCTGTCGTTCTGGCGGCAACTGCGCCATCTCCTGCTTGCTGATTTCGCTCAACTCTGACGCTCTTGTCAGCAGCCGACACATCGCGGTGCTCGATCCGAGCCGGTGAAGTTCCTCAGCATTTGCTATGTAGTTCAAAAGCTGGTCCGGGCGGATTCCAACAGCAATCTCGTCATTGTCCTTCCGATCGAAGGCCAAGCCATCCTCCATCGCTTTGTTTATGCGCCTGATGTCAATTTGAACGGAGGGCGAACCCGTTGTGAAAGTGCGATGCCTGCCGAGATCGAAGCCGCCGAACATGTTCAGATTCGGCTCATAGCCAAGCAGCACCGTGTAACCTTTCGGATTCAGGGGCAACGGAGAACTGACCGTCGTCATCTGAATCCGATACTCATCTGGCAAACTCGGCCGTCCGCCGTGTGTCAGCGTCCATGCGTAAACCCAAACCTCGACGTTTCCCGTTTCTGTCTGCAGCAGAAACCTGCGCGGATGGTGGGACGGTGAAGACAAGAGCAAACCCGACGTTCCGGATTCTTGAAATGCGTCAAGAATCGCATCCACCATTTCGTTCGGTCTTACAGCAGGCATCGTCTAGCTCCCTGTGTGTGCGTGGTTCCGCTTCTTCGCGTTCTTTGCAGCACGACCATGATTCAGTTGCTTTGAACCTTCTCTGACTGCTCCTACCAATTCTGGTCCTTCCTTTGTCGGATAGACCACGGCATCGGCTTTCTTCCGGCTCTTGCCGCCATCCGCAGCCAGTGGCTCATCATCCATGCCGTTCCATAGCGTGGCCGGATGGGCCAGCTTATAGTGAATTCCCTTTGCCTTGCTTGGTTCCGGCAATAGCGGCTCCGCGCCTTGGAACCGGCCAAGCGCGCCTTTCAGATAATCCTCAATCAGTTCGCAACAAATCCATTGTCGCCTCAAGCGTTCCGCAACCTCACCGGTGACACAGCTTCCGGCGAAAGGATCAATGACGATGTCGCCCACGTCCGTGAGCATCCGAATAAAATATTCCGGCAGTGCGCTTGGAAACCTCGCCGGATGCTGTGGCAGCCCATGTTCCGTGCAGTAACGCAGGTAATACGAGTTGCTTTCGGTGTTTGGAATCGCGATGAGGTTTGGTGGGATCGAAGCCTTGTTATCAATGGAGAATTTCTCGCTGATGTCGTGACCGCTGGGCCGCAGCTTCGCCTTGTAACCGTTCTTCAGCAGGCTCTTCATCGCGTCGCTATATGGCGCGAGCACGCGCCGATTGCTGGCCTTTGGCCAAGGCGTGGGCGACAGCCACCAGATGTAATCCACGGCGTCCTTGACGCGGACCCGGCGAACCGTCACCCATTCCGCAGGCGTTGGCAGTTTCGACGGACTCCACCAGAAAAACTCTTGCGCCAAGTTGAATCCGATTTCCTTGCACAGCATCAGCAACAATTCGATGTGATACAGGCTTCGGGTCGGCTGGCCTGGAATCCATGCACCGCCAATGTCGATCACGAGCGAGCCACTCGGCTTGAGAATCCTCCGGAACTCTGCACCGAATGGTCGAAACCAATTAACGTATTGGTCGGCGTCCACGTTGCCGTAACTTTTCTTGCGAACCAAGCCAAACGGCGGGCTTGTCATAATCAGATCAACTGAAGCATCGGCAATGTCTCCACGCATCAAGTCGAGGGAATCGCCCAGATAAATCTTCCCGCGCTTCGTGTGGAAGAACTCCTTCAAATTCATGGCGGCACGATAGCGGACTGCGAGGTGGAAATAAAGCCCGCTTCTGCGACCGTCGTTTCCCTCATCTCCTCAGCGCGCTAATCAACTCATCCATCTTGTTCGCGACGGCCTGCAACTCGCTCTGCGTCGGCGGGTCGCTGACGGTGAGGCCGAGCAGTTGCACGCCGTTGGTGGTGTTGCTCGTGCCGCCGATGGCGTCGGTGAGTTGTTGGTTGCTGACATCGCCTTGCGGGCCTTGATCGCCTTGGGGACCTTGCGGGCCGCTCGCCGCCGCCCACGGGCCGTAGGTGGTGCTGTCGGTCAGGTGGATGACGATGCTGCCGGCTCCGTTGTCGGTGATGTCGCTGATGCCGCGGCCGTCCGCGCCGGGCGGCCCGCCTGATGGCCCTTGCGGGCCTGGGTCGCCCTGCGGCCCGGCAGGGCCTTGTTCACCTTGCGGGCCGGAAGGCCCCGCGTCACCCTGCGGCCCTTGCGGCCCGCCGGGATCGCCCGCCGGCCCTTGCTCGCCTTGTGGGCCTTGTTCACCTTGTGCCCCTTGCGGGCCGGGATCGCCGGGATCGCCTTTTTCTCCGGGCGGCCCTTGAGGGCCGGCGGGCATATTATCAATGAGAGTTTTGAGGCCGGCGAAGTTTTCGCGGAGTTCGTCGGCGTCCACAATGTCGCCGTTGCGGGGATGGTCGGGGTCGTAGGGCATGGGGGTTCCTCCTGGGGTTGTTGTCGCTCGGTGGCCGCCTGAGCCACGAGGCGGATGCTGCCAGCGGCGGGGAGGGCTGTCAATGCCTGTTTTTCTCCAGGAACCGCCTAAACCGCTGCATTCAAGGCGATTGGAGCGTGCGCGGGGGCGGGTTTGGCTCGTGCAGAAATGGTTTTTGCAGTTGCAGAAATGGTTTCCGCGCGTGCAGGAATCGTTTTTGCAGTTGCAGGAATGGTTTCTGCAACTGCATTTGCCGCGGGTGCGGTTGCCGGGAGGGTTTCCGCAGGTGCATCCGCGGCGTCTGCATTTGCCGGAGGGGTTTCGGCGCCTGCGTTTGTCGCGGGTGCACTTGCCGGCGCGGCGTCGGCGGACGCTTTCGCGTCGGCGGCGGTTGCGGGAATGGTTTCCGCAAACGCAGCCGCCGCGCCGGCAGCCGCTCCTGCCCCGGCGCATGGCGCGGACGGGGGCGAAAATATCGCTTCCCTTTGCGGGGTGGTTTGGTAGGGTGCGCGCCATCGTGGCTGGGGCATGAGGGCTGGTAACCACAACACATTCGCGCGGAGCTTCGGCGCGGCAGAGGCGTAAGGGCATGGACCCTCCACGATACGGCGACCCGTCGGTGCGGTATGGGTCGGCCCGATACACGAGCGCCGCCGCGCCCGTCGGCCCCGCGCGAAAAGGAGGACGTATGAGTAAAGTAGCGTTGAACCTGAGAGCACTGAGCGACGAGCAGCAGGTCGCCAAGGGCAGGAAAGCGGTGACCGCCTGCACGGGCAGCGCGGTGTTGGGGACGCCCGCTCCGGAGGAATTGGCGGCGTTGAACACGGCGACGACGGCGTTTGAAACCGCCAGCGCCGACGCGATCCGCAAACGCGACCTCGCGCAGGCGGCCACGGTCGCGTTGGAGACGGCGCGCGCCGCCTTCACGGCCGCCTACGGCGCGCTGGGCAACGTGGTGGAGAACAAGACCAGCGGCGACGCGGAGCAAATCCGCCAACTCGGCTACGACGTGGCGGGCAAGCCCGGCGCGACGGTCGTGATGACGCAGCCGCAGAACGCCACCGCCACGATGGGCGACCTCGCCGGGACGGTGGATTTTGCGTGGGACCCGGTGCCGGCCCGCAAGAGCTACATCGCGCAGTTCTGCGCCGACCCGATGAGCGATGCCAACTGGCGGCAGTTCGCCGTGTGCAGCAAGAGCAGCATCACGGTGACGGGGCTGACCAGCGGGCAGCGGTATTGGTTCCGCGTCTGCGCGGTGGGCGGCGGCGACAGCAACCAAGGCCCCTGGAGCGACCCGGCGCAGAAGATGGCGCCGTAGGAGAAAAGTTTTGCGCTGCCGGTTTAGCCATCGGCGGAGCGGACATCGCTGGCTCTCGGTCCGCGGCAGCGCACGCTGGGGTATGGCGGGCCGGGAGCTTTTGCCAAAACATCGCCGGGCGAGGATGTGAATGCCCGTATCGCCCGCGAGGAAGCCCCGGTGTGCCTGGGCGCACGCCGGGGTTTCCCGAACCGGTCGTTAGCTGGGAGCGGCGACATTCCTGTCGCCGAATCATCGTTGGGCGACAAGAATGTCGCCCCTCCCAGTTATCCGGCGGTCAGAGACCGCCGCTACAGTTCGGTGGTTGTTGTAAATGAGTCGTAACAAAACAAATCCGCAAGGCCCGCCGGACGACCCCCCGCTGCCCGACCCGGCCCTCTGCCGCGCCACGAGCATGGCGGGCAGCACTCTCGCCGAATGCCGCGTGCCGCGCCCGTTTGCCTGCCAATACGCGGTCGTCTTCAGCTACAGCTACCTGTGCGACCATCCGCACCGGGCGGCCATCATCGCCCGCACCCAAGCCAATCAACAGAACCCGTAGCGGCGGTCAGAGACCGCCGGTTGTTGACGATGGATTGGTTTCGGCGGTCGCAGACCGACGCTACAGATTCCGGAACGCTCAGTTGACAGTGTCTCGAAAACAGTTTTAGATTCGCGCGCAGTCTGGCGATTCATGCTATAGCTATACGTGTCATGATGGAAGGGATGAACAATTTTACGCCGCGGGCGCAGCAGGCCCTTGCGCTCGCGCGCAAGGAAGCCGACCGCTTCAACCACAACTACGTCGGCACGGAACATCTCCTGCTCGGCCTCATCAAGCTGGGGCAGGGCGTCGCCGTCAACGTCCTCCAGAAGATGGGCCTCGATCTCGAGACCGTCCGCATGGAGGTCGAGAAACAGGTCGGCACCGGCCCCGAGACGAAGATGCTCGGCAACATTCCCTACACGCCGCGCGTGAAGAAGGTCCTCGCGCTCGCCTCGAAGGAAGCCCGCGCCCTGAACCATTCCTACGTCGGCACGGAGCACATCCTGCTCGGCCTGCTCCGCGAAGGCGACGGCGTCGCCGCCCGCGTGTTGAAGAACCTCGATGTGGACCTCGAGCGCGCGCGGACGGAGATACTCAAAGAGCTTGACCCGAACTTCCAGCCACCTGCGGAAGGCGAAGGGCAGCCCGCCGGGCAGGGTGAAAGCGGCTCCGGCGAGAAGAAGGAGGTCAAGACGCCCGCGCTGAAGGCGTTCGGGCGCGACCTGACCGAGCTGGCCCGCAAGAACGAGTTGGATCCGGTCATCGGCCGCGCGAACGAGATCGAGCGCGTCATCCAGATTCTCTGCCGCCGCACGAAGAACAATCCCGTCCTCATCGGCGAGGCGGGCGTCGGCAAGACCGCCATCGTCGAGGGCCTTGCGCAGGAGATCATCAAGGGCAACGTCCCCGAAATCCTCCGCGAGAAGCGCGTCGTCATGCTCGACCTCGCGTTGATGGTCGCCGGCACCAAGTATCGCGGCCAGTTCGAGGAGCGCATCAAGGCCGTCATGGACGAGATCAAGCGTTCCAAGAACGTCATCCTCTTCCTCGACGAGCTGCACACCATCGTCGGCGCCGGCTCGGCCGAGGGCGCGATGGACGCGGCGAACATCATCAAGCCGGCGCTTTCGCGCGGCGAGATGCAGTGCGTCGGCGCGACGACGATGACGGAGTATCGCAAATACATCGAGAAGGACGCCGCGCTCGAGCGCCGCTTCCAGACCGTAAAGGTCGAGGCGCCCAGCGTCGAGGAAGCCGTGCAGATTTTGAAAGGCCTGCGGCCGAAATACGAGGACCACCATCGCGCGAAGTTCGACGATGCGGCGCTGGAGGCGGCCTCGCGGCTGTCCGACCGTTACCTGACGGGGCGTTTCCTGCCGGACAAGGCCATTGACGTGATGGACGAGGCCGGGGCGCGCGCCCGCATCAAGGCGTTGACGCGGCCCCCGGAGATCAACGAGGTCGAGAAGGAATTCACCGACCTGAAGCAGAAGAAGGAGAAGGCGATCCAGGAGCAGGATTTCGAAAAGGCCGCTTCGCTCCGCGACAAGGAGAAGCAGGCCAAGGAGAAACTCGACGGCCTGCTGGAGGCGTGGCGTGGCACGCGCGACGAGAAGCGCGTGGCGGTCACGGAGGAAGACATCGTCCAGGTCATCTCGAAGTGGTGCGGCGTGCCTCTGAGCCAGATGGCTGAGACCGAGGCGCAGAAGCTCCTGCACATGGAAGATGAGCTGAAGAAACGGGTCATCGGCCAGGACGAGGCTTGCGCCGCCATCAGCAAGGCGCTGCGCCGTTCGCGCGCCGACCTGAAGGACCCGCGCCGGCCGATCGGCTCGTTCATTTTCCTCGGCCCGACCGGCGTCGGCAAGACGCTGCTGGCCAAGGCGCTCGCCGAGTTCATGTTCGGCAACCAGGACGCGCTCATCCAACTCGACATGTCGGAATACATGGAGAAGTTCAACGTGTCGCGGCTGGTCGGCTCGCCGCCGGGCTACGTCGGCTACGAAGAGGGCGGCCAGCTCAGCGAGCGCGTCCGCCGGCGGCCCTACTCGGTGGTGCTCTTCGACGAGGTGGAGAAGGCGCATCCCGACGTGGTGAACATGCTGCTGCAAATTTTCGAAGACGGCCGGCTGACGGATGCGTTCGGCCGCGCGGTGGATTTCCGGAACACGATCATCATCATGACCTCCAACGTGGGCGCCGACGTGCTCAAGAAAGGCGCGACGATGGGCTTCACCGCGCCCACCGAGTCGGCGAACTACGAGTCCATGAAAGTGAAGTTGCTGGAAGAGGCCAAACGGGTGTTCAAACCGGAATTCCTCAACCGCCTCGACGACGTCGTCGTGTTCCGCTCGCTGACGAAGGACGACATGGCGACGATCATTGACATCGAGGTCAGGAAGGTCTCCGAGCGGCTGAAGTGCAAGGACATCCACATCCGCCTGACGCCGGCGGCGCGGAGTTTTCTCATCGAGAAGGGCTACGACCCGGCCTACGGCGCGCGGCCGTTGCGGCGCGCGGTGGAGCGTTACCTCGAGGAGCCGCTCGCGGAGGAGATCATGCGCGGCGGCATCAAGCCCAGCGAGACCGTCGAGGTCGGCTTTGCTGACGACAAGCTGACGTTCCATCAACTCGCCGCCAACGCGTCGTAACGGCGGTTTTCCCCCATGATTGCGGCAATCGTTTTGGCGGGCGGCTCCAGCCGCCGGATGGGCAAGGAGGTGGACAAGCTGTTCCTGAAGCTCGGCGACGCGCCGCTCATCGCGCACACGCTCACGAGGTTCCAGAACTGCCGGGCCATCAAACGCGTCTTCCTCGTCGTCCGCGGTGACGGCCGCGCGCAGGGTGAATATCAGCGTGTCATTCGCGATTACCGCATTTCCAAGGTCCAGCACATTATTTCGGGCGGCCCGGAGCGGCGCGACTCGGTCTGGAACGGCCTGCGGGCGTTGCCGGCCGGCGTCGAGATCATCGTCATCCACGACGGGGCGCGCCCGTGTGTGCCCGAGTTGCTCATCGAGCACACCATCGAGTCGGCGCGGAAGTTCGGCTCCGGCATCGCGGCGTGCAAGGTGGCTGACACGATCAAGGAAGTGGACGACCAGGGCCGGATCACCGCGACCGTGCCGCGTGAGATGATGTGGGCGGCCCAGACGCCGCAGACCTTCAAGTATGACCTCATCATGCGCGCCTACCGCGAGGCCATCGCCCAGGGCGCGCCCATCACCGACGATGCCGCGGCCTTGGAGTTGATCGGCGAGCCGGTCCACGTGGTTGAGAGCGTCTCGACCAACATCAAGGTGACGACGCCGATGGACGTGGAGATCGCCAAGGTCTTGCTCCCGGCGAAGATGACCGTCAATCCGGCCGGCGTGCCGCCCGGCACCTTCTACTTCGGGACGGCCATCGAGCGGCAATTCCGCTGAGCGGCCGTTCAGCTTAGCAGGCTGGAGACGATCCGGCTGACTTCCTTGCCGTCGGCGCGGCCGGCGGCCTTCGCCATCACGGCTTTCATCACTTGGCCAGTCTGGGCTTTGGAGGTCGCGCCGGTCTCGGCAATGGCAGCCTTGACGAGGGCGGTGAGTTCGTCGGCGGAGAGTTGCTTGGGCAGATAGCCCTCGATGATGGCCAGCTCGGCGCGCTCCTTGTCGGCGAGGTCGGCGCGGTTGCCTTTGTCGAAGCTCTCGATGGAGTCGCGGCGCTGCTTGGCTTGCCGCCGCAGGACCTCCGTCACGTCGGCGTCTTTCAATTCAGCGAGCTTCTTCTCGATGGCGTGGTATCGGGCGGCGGAGATCAACAGCCGCACCGTGCCAGTGCGTGCGGCGTCCCTGGCTAGCATGGACTGCTTGAGGTCGGCCTGGAGTTTGTCGAAGAGCATGGGGATCCTGCGTGGTGGTGATGGGACGGTGTGGTTACTTCACCGCGACGGCGATCAGCAACTGGCCTTTGTCGTATTCCGGCCCGGTGATGAAGTAGGAACTGCCGCTGGCGATTGTGACGGTGGTTTCCATCAGGTTCTTGTCCCCGTGGAGCATTTCGCAGCGCATGAAGTAGCCCGCAGCCGAAGCGCGCAGGAGTTTGAGCCGGAGCGAGAACTTCTGGAGCAGTTCGAATTGCCTGATTTCGCCCTCGCCCATCGTGGCGTTTTGGCGGGAGAGGACTTTGTAATCGCTGTAGCCGAACGCCTTTTGCAGCCGCGGCGCATCGGCGGCCAGGTCGGTGTCCGGCTTCGCGGGGGCGGCGCTGGTGGCGTGGATAAGGCGGACGGAAACCTGCGCGGCGCCCGCGACAGCGGGCAGCAGGCTCACCAGCATCAACACAAGCAGTCTTCTCATCACGCGTTCCTCGGCCGGCATCGGGGGGCGTCAACTGCCCGAACCGCCGGGTGGATTCTCCTTTTCCAGATAGGGCAGGCCGCTGACCCAAAGGACATGGATGTCCACGTCGGGCTTGTCGAACTTGACCGGGTCAGCCGAAGTGTCCGACGCGGCCTTCGTGTCCGAGAAACTCACGCGGGTCGCGCCCGGCGGGGCGAGCAGCG
>JACRKA010000179.1 GCA_016219905.1 Verrucomicrobiota bacterium | reverse complement strand
GACTTCGTCGTGTTCCGCGGCGACGGCATCGCGGCCTACCAGCTCGCGACGGTGGTGGATGACCACGCGCAGGGCGTGTCGGAGGTGGTGCGCGGCGACGACCTCATCACGTCCACGCCGCGGCAGGTTTTGCTTTTCCGCGCGCTGGGGCTGGCGCCGCCGAGGTTCCTGCACGTGCCGCTGGTGCTCGACGGCGAGGGCCAGCGGATGGCGAAGCGGCGTGATTCGACGCGGCTGGCGGCGTTGCGCGCGGCGGGCGTGCCGGCTGCAAAGGTCATCGGCGCGCTGGCGGCGAGTTGCGGCTGGGCCAACGCCGGCGAGACGCTGATGCCGGAGCCGTTGGTTGGGCGGTTTGATCTGGCGCTGTTGCCGCGGCAGGCGATTCGACTCGCGCTGTAGCGGTTGTCGCGGCTTGCCTTGACTCTGCGGGCGAAGCCTTTAGTTTGTGTTCCTCTCGGCCATGCATGAAGTCGGCATCATACAGAGCGCAGTGGAAGCGGCGCAGGATTCAGCCAAGGCGTCCGGCGCGACGGAGATCCATGTGTTGCGTCTTCGCGTCGGGGCGCTGACGGGCGTGGTGCCGGATGCGCTGGAGTTTGCGTTCGAGGTGGTGCGGTCGGGGACGATGGCGGCGTCGGCCACGCTGGAGATCGAGAATGTGCCGGCCAGCTTTTGGTGTGGCGGCTGCCAGGCGGAGTTTTTGCCGCCGGAGTTGAGTTACGTGTGCCCGAAGTGCGGCCGGCAAGACGTCGAGTTGCGGCATGGGTTGGAACTGGAAGTGGCTTCATTGGAGATATCCTGACATGTGCAAGGAATGCGGTTGCGGAATCGTGGGTGAGGTGAACATCGCCGGCAAGCCGTCGCGCCAGGTGCCGTCGCCGCTGGTCAACGGCGGGTCGAGCCACGCGCACAGCCACGTGGAGCCGCATGATCATCCCCACCCGCACTCACACGATCACGATCACGGGCATCCTCATGAGCATCCGCATGCGCCGGCGACGCAGACGCTGGAGGTGCATCAGGCGATCCTGGCGAAGAACGACCGGCAGGCGGAGCGCAACCGCGGTTTCTTCAAGGCGAAGGGCCTGCTGGTGCTCAACGTGGTCAGTTCGCCGGGATCGGGCAAGACGACGTTGATCCAGAAGACGATCTCGATGCTCGCGGGCCGGTTGCGTGCGGGCGTCATCGTCGGCGATCTGGCGACGGACAACGACGCTGCGCGGCTGCGCTCGGCGGGCTGCCCGGTGGTGCAGATCACGACGGGCACGGTCTGCCATCTCGAAGCGGACATGGTGGCGCGCGCCGCAGGGCAGCTCGACCTCGGCGCGCTGGACTTGCTGGTGATCGAGAACGTGGGCAATCTGGTGTGCCCGGCAACCTATGATCTCGGCGAGGATCTGCGGGTCGTGCTGCTGGCGGTGACGGAGGGGGAGGACAAGCCGTTGAAGTATCCGCCGATGTTCCACTCGGCGGAGGTCGCGCTGCTCAACAAGATGGATCTGGCCGCGGCGACGGAGTTCGACCGGGCGACGGCGCTGGAGAACCTGCGCCGGGCCAGCCCGCACGCGACGATCTTCGAGGTCTCGGGCCGGACTGGGCAGGGGCTGGGGGCGTGGTGCGATTTCCTGGTCGAGAAGCACCGGACGCAGAAAGCCTGACGCGGGTAGAGGCCCGCGCCGCTGCGGGGATATCACTTGGGTTTGGCTTGGAGCACCTGGAAGGTGTCGTGCATGACCTCAAAGTCCGGGACGAGCTTTGTGATAGCGGTCGCGCCTCCCCAGCTTTCCATCCGGTAGCCGGCTTCGGTTCCGCTATAGACTGTGCAGTAGAATCTTTGCTCTCCCAAATCAGTCGTGGCGCGCGCCATGATGCGCATGGCTTGGAACTGATGGATGGTCTTGGTTTCCTCTTTCTCAACCACGAGGTTGGGGTGGCGCTGCTTGATGCCGGCGACGCAGTGGTCGCGCAGTGTCATCAGCGCAGTGACTCCCGGCTCGATGAACACCCGGGTATGCCCGCGCAGGTTGCGCTGGGTCAGTTCCACGACGGCATCGGGTGCGCGCACGGTTTCCCGCTCCTGTGCCCATTCGCGCGAAGGCGCCACAAAACCGAAATTGAACTTCGGCTGCGCGACCACAAAGCCGCCCCTCAAGGCGGGGGCGCTCGGCAGTTCCCGCAGGATGGGGCGTTCCGCTACCTTCCACATCTGCTGCGTGTAGGTGAACAACCCGGTCAGCCCGCCCAGAACCAGTCCTATCAGTCCGGCGAGTTGCCCTCCTATCGGGCGGCGGCGCGCCTTGAGATACATTTGCACCAAGCCCGTCATTGTCATCAACACTGCGGCCACACTGGTCGCATAGCGCCCGTAGTGTGACCAGAGCGAGAGTCTGAAGGCCGCGTCATCCGAGAGCCGGCTTCCGATGAGCTGCTCTACGGGCGTCAACCCAATCAATGCCAGCGCCAGCCCTGCGTAGGCGAGGTTGTTTCTTGCGGGTCCCCGCCGCCTCCAGTTCCACACCAGAAGCCCCCCGCTCAGGATGATGAACATCATGAAGCCGATGGCCCACGCAAACGCGGCCTCGTAGGCATACGGGTTTTGCATTCCGTATGGGTTCATGTCTTGCCGTTTTTCCCGCCGCCGCGCCGCCGGTTGAACTCTCCTCTCTGGCTTGGCTTCCCGGCTCTGGTCAGGTCATCCGCATGGGCATGAGGACGTAGAGGAAAGGGGCATTGATCTTGATCACCCCCGGAGAAAGCTCATCGGTCAGTTCCATGTATATCTCGTCGTTTTCTAGATTCCTCAGCGGATCCATCAGGTATTCTGGATTGAAGGCGACCGCGATCTCCTTGCCCTTGTAGTTGATGGCCATGGACTCCTTCGCCTCGCCCACGTCCGGGCTTTTCGCGATGATGCTCAAGTTGTTCTTGCCGAATTGCATCCGCACGGAGTTGGACTTGTCGGTGCAAAGGAGCGCGGCTCTCCTCAGTGCTGTCAAAAGCCCCTCGCGATCGAGCGTGACCCTTTCCTTGCTTTCCGATGGGATTACTTGCCGATAGTTCGGGTAGGTTCCCTCGATCAACTTGGATACCAGCAGGACGTTGGGTGCTTCGCTTCCTCTTTTCGTCGTTTCTTTTTCTTCCTTCTTTCCCTGCGTCTCCGCTCCTGTTGCTTGTGCGGCCACATGCAGGACAAACGCCATCTGGTTCTCCGTCAGTGTGATTTGAACCTCGCCCTTGTCCCCCAGCAAATGGTTCAGTTCAGTCACGGCCTTGGATGGCAGGATGGCCTCGGCTTCACTGGCCTTTGGAAACTCCAAATCCTGCTCGACCAATGCAAGTCGCCGGCCATCCGTGGCTACCATCGTCAGTTTTTCGGCTTTGAATCCCATATATATCCCATTCAGGACATATCGGGTTTCGTCGTTGGATATCGCATAGGCCGTCTTTCGAATCAGGTCCCGGAGCGAGGTTTGCGTCAGCTTGTAGCTCTTTCCTCCCTCCAATTTGGGCAGCGGTGGAAATTCTTCTGCCGGCAATCCCACAATCTTGAAGAAGGAAGATCCGCAACTGATAGAAGCGATGTTTTTCTCATCCACCTCTATTTCAATCTCTCCGTCCGGCAATTCTCGCACAATGCTGAACAGCCGCCTCGCGGGGAGACTGGTTGCTCCCGGCTTGACTACTTTCGCGCTGACCCTCCTCTGGATACCGACATCCAAGTCGGTTGTGGTCAGTTCGAGGGTCTCTCCCGATGCGCGCAACAAGACATTGGAAAGGATGGGAAGCGTCGTGCGCGTGCTGACCACATTCTGCACTTGCTGGAGCGCTTCCAACACCTGATCCTTGGTGACGTTTATTTTCATAGTTTCCTTTCCAAAGCAGTCGTCGTAGTAGGGATGTGAATAATGGATAGAGAAAACGCTGTCAAGACTGGCAGACGAGACTTACATGGGCAACGGAGTGTGAACAAGGTGCCGGGAACGCGGGAAAAAGACCCCGGTTATTGACCAAAAGGCAAAGGGCCGGGTTGTTCACAAGAAAAGAGGAGGAAGTTCGCAGGGAAGTTCTCACCGGAGTCACCGTTTCAACTGTTGCTGCAGGAAGCCGACGGTTTGACGCAGGCCCGCATCGGCCTGCATCGCCTTCTCGATCTGGCGGACGGCATTGAGCACGGTGCCGTGATCGCGCCCGCCGAAACACTCGCCGATCTGCGCCAAGGAATGGGAGGTCAACTGACGGGCCAGGAACATGGCCACCTGACGCGGAAAGGCAATGGAAGCCGGCCGCCGCTTGCTGGTCATGTCGGCCAGGCGGATGTCGAAATGCTCAGCGACCCTCTTCTGGATGGTCACGACGGTCAGCGCCCGGCGCGCCTCTTCCTGCAGGATGTCGGCGAGGAGCTTTTCCACGGCCGCGACGTTCAACTCGCGCCCGGTGAGAGACCCGTAAGAAGCGGCCCGGATGAGGGCGCCTTCAAGGCGGCGGATGTTGGTGCGGATTTTCTCAGCCAGGTAGAAGATGACTTCGTCGGGCAACTGATAACCCAACAAATGCTCCTTCTTGCGGAGGATTGCCACGCGGGTCTCAAGGTCCGGCGGCTGGAGGTCGGCCGTCTGGCCCCACTCGAAGCGGGAGATGAGCCGCTCTTCCAACCCGGCGATCTCCGTGGCCGGCCGGTCGCTGGAGAGCACGATCTGCTTGTGCGCGTCGAAGAGGGTGTTGAAAGTGTGGAAGAACTCCTCCTGCGTGCCCTCCTTGCCGGCGAGCGAGTGGATGTCGTCAATCAGGAGGATGTCCGCGTGCCGGTAGCGTTTGCGGAACGAGGGCATCGCGTTGGAGCGGATCGCCTGGATGAAGTCGTTGAGGAAATGCTCGCACGAGACGTAGAGCACGCGCGTCTTGCTGCGGCGGCCGAGCACGTAGTGGCCGATGGCTTGCAGCAGATGGGTCTTGCCCAGCCCGCTGGCGCCGTAGATGAACAGCGGGTTGTAGGCGCGGCCGGGCGACTGGGCCACCGACAGGGCGGCGGCGTGGGCCATCTCGCTGTTGGGGCCGACGACGAAGTTCTCAAACGTGTATCGCTGGTTGAGCGACGGCAACGAGTCCGCGCGCGGCGGTTCGGGCGCCGCTTCCGGCGGCGGGGCGCTCGCGGCAGGCGCCGGCGCGACCGGCTGGAGCGAAAACTTCACCGCCAGCGAGCGGCCGCAAATGGCGGCGATGGCTTCGCGGATCAGGCCGACGTAGTTCTCCTGAAGCCAGACTTCATAGAAGTGGTTCGGGATGCCGAGGGTCAGTGTCTCGTGCGACAACTCGATGGGTTTGATCGGCGCGAACCAGAGGTTGAACAAGTCCGGGTTGACGCGGGTGCGCAGCAGTTCCGACGAGCGCAGCCAAAGCGAAGAAGCATCAGTGCTCATGGGCGATTTGAGATTTGTCCGGGCGGCCGAAGCCGCCCTGAAATGCTGAGTTATTCACAGTGTTCACGACACAAACCCGCACCTGCCGGAAACACGGTGCCACGGACGAAAAGCGCGAAAAGACGCAAAAAACAGGCCAATTTGTCGCTCAAGTGTCACCGTTCCACTCCTTGCAGCCGCTCCAAGCGGCGCAAAATCCATTCAGGCGCACCGCGCCAAGTCCGCGTCCCATCTCCGGCATTTTGCGAACCGGCGAGTTATTCACAAGTTGCTCACAGCCCTGCAGATACCCGTTCTCGCCGCTGCGGGCGGCGGATGCTAGTGACGCGGCCTCGCACTGGCAAGAAAATTCGCAGAGGAAAAAATAATTCGAGCATCGAGCAAATCGCCGCAGAGACCCGATGACGGGTCATGGAGGACGGATCACTTCGCCGCGGTCCATCTCGCCAGCAACTCATACATCACGACGCTCACCGTCATCGCCACGTTGAGGCTGTTGGTGATGCCGCGCACGGGCAACTCGGCCACGTAGTCCGCCTCCTGCAACAACGCCTCGCGCACGCCATCGCGCTCGTGGCCGAAGACGGCCACCAACGGAAACCGATACGGCACCTCGCGATAAGGGACGCTGCCTTCAGCCTGCTCGAACACGACGAGTTGATGGCCGGCCCGGCGCAGTTCGTTGATGCGCGGCATCGGGTCGTCGTGTTTCTCCCACGGAATAGTCTGGAGGCTGCCGCCGACGGCGGTCTTGCCGATCTGTTGCGCGGCGTGGACGGTCTGCACCGGCGTCCCGGTGATGCCGCTGAGGATGAGCCGCTCGATGTTGGCGCAGTCGCAGACGCGAAAGACAAGGCCGACGTTCTGCAGCGAGCGGACGTTGTCGAGGACGACGGTCACCGGCATCCGCGTCGCATCCATCGTGGCGCGGTCGGGCCGGCAGGCGACCAGTTCGGCGGTGGTGTGGCGGCGACGGGGCTTGTTCACAGGAGTTCTTTCAGGCGTTCCGGATAATCGGTGACGATGCCGTCAACTCCAACCCTGATCAACACACGGTGCAACAGCTTCGAGTTCGCGGTCCAGGTGAAGACGCGCATCCCGGCGGCGTGGACGGCGGCAACGAGCCGGCGGGTGCAGAGGCGGAGGTTCGGGCCGAGCGTCGTGGCGCGCAGTTCGCGGCCCATCTTGATGTAGCGCGCGAGCGTCGGCACGTCACCACCGAACTGGTAGAGCAGCAGGCCCAACTCGATGTCCGGCCGCAGCCGCGCGATGGGCCGGAGGTATTCGGGATGGAACGAGATGACGAGGACTTCGCGCTCCATCTTTTCCCCGGCGAGAACGTCCATGACGCGATACGGGCTGGCGCTCTTGATCTCGATGAGCAGCCGCGCCTTGCCGCGGACGAGGCGACAGAGGTCGCGCAGCGTCGGCACGCCGAGGGCGGCAAGTTCTTTCGCGGTGAATGCGCCGACGTGGCCGTGGCCGGCGGTGGTCCGGTCCAGTGTCGCGTCGTGGATGACGACGACTTCGTTGTCGGCGCTGAGCTGGACGTCGCACTCCAGCGCATCCACGCCGAGCGCCAGCGCGCGCGCGAAGGTGCTGAGGCGATTTTCGAGTTTGGCCCGGCCGCGGGCGCCGCCGCGGTGGGCGATCAGCAGCGGCCTCATGGGGGTGGCCGGCGGCCTCAGCCGGCCGCCGAAGTGAACTCCTCGTCGGTGGTGATCTTCCGGCCCATCAGGACGTAGTCGTGGTCAATGGCCTGCATGTCCTTGACGTAGCCGGGCAGGACGAGGAGTTCGTCGAAGCCGAACCGGGCGAAGAGTTTCCGGGCGGCGACCTGGTTGCCGATGAATTCGGCCTCCACGCGCTCCAGCCGGAGATGCTGGGCGATGTGGATGAGTTCCTCGACGAGCAGCCGGCCGAGGCCGCGGCCGCGGAAGTCGGGATGCGTGACGACGCTGATGCGCCCGATGTGGCGCCGCCAGCCGCCGAACTGCTGGTGGAGCGTGGCATCGGCCACGACGCGCTTGCCCTGCATGGCCAGCAGCGGCAGGTTCCGGCCGTAGTCAATCGTGGTGCACCACTGGCGGATGACCTCGATGTCGGTGACGCGGTGCTTGAGGAACATGCGCTCGGTTTCCGGGACGCCGCAGAAAAAGGCGTGGAAGCCTTTGACGTCCGTCGGCTGCAACGGCCGGAGCACGACTCTCGTGCCCTTCAGGTCCACGGTCTTCGGATAACGTTCGAGCAAAGTATCAATGTCCATCGGTGTTCTCCCTTTGGTGTTGGCAAACCTGTAAGCTGCGAATGGGGGTGACGCAAGAGCAAACTGGCCGTCCACGAGCCAGCGGAGGCTTGGCAAACCGCGCTGCCGGTAGCAAGATGCCGCGCACTTCACAGACCAGCCAACGGAGGATGACGATGAATTCAAACGCGTGCTCTTCACCCGGCTGCTGCGGCGAGTTGACGCGGCGCGATGCGCTCAGGATTCTTGGCTGGAGCGCGGCGGCGATGGCCGGCGCGCGGCGGGCCGTGATGGCCGGCCCGTTCACGCGGCAGGACTTCGAGAAGCTCGTGCCCGCCGACAAGAAGCTCGACCCGGCGTGGGTGAAGTCCCTCACCGCGCGCGGCGCGCGCGAGGTCTGGCGCGGCGCCGACCTGGAGAAGATCGGCATGCCCGTCGGCGGCCTCTGCGCCGGCCAGCTTTATCTCGGCGGCGACGGCCGGCTGTGGCATTGGGACATCTTCAACCAGCACAGCCGCACCGGCGCGGAGCATTACGCGAGGCCGATGGAGGCGAAGTCTCCGGTCGCGCAAGGCTTCGCGCTGCGCGTGACGGCGGGCGGCAGGACGATAGTGCGGACGCTCGACGCCACCGGCTGGAAAGACGTGTCCTTCTGCGGCGAGTATCCGGTCGCGTTCGTCGAGTATCGCGACCCGCAGTCACCCGTGAGCGTGTCGCTGGAGGCGTTCTCGCCGTTCATCCCGCTCAATCCCGACGACTCCGCGCTGCCCGCGACGGTGATGCAGTTCACGCTGAAGAACACCAGCGCGGAGAAGGTCGAGGCCGAACTGGGCGGCTGGCTGGAGAACGCCGTCTGCATCCACAGCGGCGCTTCCTGCGACGGCGTGCGCCGCAACCGGCTCAAACGCAGTGACGGCCTGACGTGGATGGAGTATTCCGCCGTCCCCGCCCGGCGCGAGGAAAAACCGAAACGGCCCGCCATCGTGTTCGACGATTTCGAAAGGCCGACCTACGACGGCTGGACCGTGACCGGCAACGCGTTCGGAGAAGGCCCGATTGAGAAGACGAAGATACCGCGCTACCAAGGCGAGGTCGGCGGCGAAGGCAAACGTGTCGTCAACTCTCACGGCAGCGCGCCGGCCAAAGAAGTTGGCGGGCGCGACAACGCCACCGGCAGGCTCGTCAGCCGCGACTTCAAGATCGAGCGGCGGTTCGTCTCCTTCTACATCGGCGGCGGCAACCACGCCGGCAAGACCTGCCTCAACCTCATCATGGACGGCAAGGTGGCGCGCACGATGACCGGCAGGAACGACAACCAGATGACCAAGCAGTCGTTCGACGTGCGCGAGTTCGAGGGCAAGACTGCGCGCATCGAGGTCGTGGACGACAAGCAAGGCTCGTGGGGCAACATCGGCGTGGACCAGATCGTCTTCACCGACGATTCGACGCTGGCCGGCCCGCTGGAGAAGCGGAGCGACTTCGGCACGATGGCCCTGGCCTGTCTCGGCGACGCCGCGGCTGTTGTCGCATTGCCCGCCGGCAATCTTGCTGACGAGATTTTCCCCAGCGCCACCGACGCCACCGAGGCGACCAAGCCCTTCGGCCAGAAACTCGTCGGCGCCCTGAAGCAGAAGCTCATGCTCGCGCCGGGCGCGTCGGCGACGGTGACGTTCGTCATCGCGTGGCATTTCCCGAACCACAGGCTCGACCCGGTGAAAGGCTCCGAGGGCCGGCGCTACGCGGCGCGGTTTGCCAACGCCACGGCCGTCGTCGAGCATCTCGCGAAGAATCTCGACTCGCTCGCGAGCCAGACGCGGCTGTGGCACGACACTTGGTATGACTCGACGCTGCCGTTCTGGTTCCTCAACCGGACGATGCTCAACACCTCCATCCTCGCCAGTTCGACGTGCCACTGGTTCGCCGACGGGCGGTTCTACGGATGGGAAGGCGTCGGTTGCTGTGCCGGCACCTGCACGCATGTCTGGGGTTACGCGCAGGCCGTCGGCCGCCTCTTCCCGCAGCTCGAACGCGACCTGCGCGAACGCACCGACTACGGTCTCGCGTTCAACCCGGAGACGGGCCTCATCAAGTTCCGCGCCGAGGGCGCGGGGCTGGCGGTTGACGGCCAGTGCGGCATCATCCTGCGTTCGCTGCGCGAGCATCAGGTGTCGGCCGATGACAGGTTTCTGAAACGCAATTGGCCGAAGATCAAACGCTCGCTGCAACACCTTATCGAGCAGGACGGCGGCGCGAGCGGCGTGCTGTGCGGCTCGCAGCACAACACGCTCGACGCGAATTGGTTTGGCCCCGTCGCGTGGTTGACCGGTCTCTATCTCGCCGCGTTGCGCGCTGGCGAGGAGATGGCGCGCGACGCCGGCGACGGCGCGTTTGCGAAGGAATGCCACGGCGTTTTCGAGAAGGGCCGCAAGGCGATGGTCGAGCAGCTTTTCGACGGCGAATACTTCATCAACAAACCCGACCCGAAACATCCGGAGGCGATCAACTCCGGCACGGGCTGCGAGATTGACCAGGTCTTCGGCCAGAGCTGGGCGTGGCAGGTCGCGCTCGGCCGTGTGTTGCCGGAGAAGGAGACGCTGTCGGCGCTGCGGGCGCTGTGGCGCTACAACTTCTCGCCCGATGTCGGCCCGTATCGCGAGGCGAACAAGCCCGGCCGCTGGTATGCGATGGCGGGCGAGGCGGGCCTGCTGATGTGCACGTTCCCGCGCACGGACTGGGATTTCCAGAAGGCGTGCGGCGTGGGCAACACCAAGCCGGGCTTCGCGGGTTACTTCAACGAGTGCATGAACGGCTTCGAATATCGGGTCGCCGGCCACATGATCTGGGAAGGCATGCTGACGGAGGGCCTCGCCATCACGCGCGCGTTGCACGACCGCCACCACCCGTCGCGGCGCAACCCGTGGAACGAGGTTGAGTGCGGCGACCACTACGCGCGCTCGATGGCCAGCTACGGCGTCTATCTCGCGGCGTGCGGCTTCGAGTATCATGGGCCGCGCGGCCACATCGCATTCGCGCCGCGGTTGACGCCTGAGAATTTCCGCGCGCCGTTCACCAGTGCGGAAGGGTGGGGGACGTTTTCGCAAGAATCAGGAATCTCGAATCTGAAATCTGAAATCGAGATCAAGTGGGGCAGACTGCGCGTGCGGACGGTGGCGTTGACGCTGCCGGAGAACGCGAAAGCCAGGACGGCGCGCATCACGGCGAACGGCAAGAACGAGAAGGCCGCGCTGGCGCAGGAAGGCCGGCGCGCAACGGTGAAGCTGGCAGCCGATGTCGTCATGGAAGCCGGACAGAAGATTCAAATCGTCGTCGAATAAGAAAGCCCGATTATGAATAACCACCTCTCCAACATCTCCCGTCGCTGTTTCATCCGTTCACTCGCCCTCTCCGCCGCCGGTGTCGCGCTGCGGCCGCGGCACGCGTGCGCTGCGGACGTGGATCCGGACCGGATCGCCCTCGTGTCCGACACGCACATCGCTGCTGATCTGGACAAGATTGTGCGGCAGATTTGGAAGATGGCTGACAACTTCAAGAGCGTGACGGGCGAGATCTGCGCGCTCGAGCCGAGGCCCGCGGCGGTGGTGGTGAACGGCGACATCGCGTTACAGGACGGCCAGCCGGGTGATTACCGCTCAGTGGCCGGGTTGCTGGAGCCGTTCCGCGCCGCGAAGCTGCCCCTTTGCTTCACGCTCGGCAATCACGACAACCGCGAGGAGTTCTGCAAGGCGCTGCCGGCGCTCGTGCCGAAGGACAACCCGGTCGAGGGCAAGCTGGTGCGCGTCATCGAGCTGAAGCGCGCCAACCTGTTCCTGCTCGACTCGCTGGACCCGATGCCCGGCACGCCCGGCGGCAAGCTCGGCGAGGCGCAACTCAAGTGGCTCGCATCGGCGCTCGACGCGCGCGCGAAGAAGCCGGCGATCGTGCTGGCGCATCACAATCTTCAGTGGGCGCCGGACGCGAAAGGGCGCTATTCCGGCCTGGCGGACACGGCCGCGCTTTGGGGGATGTTGCGCGAGCGCAAGCAGGTGAAGGCTTACGTCCACGGCCATTCGCATGTCTGGAAGACCGAGCCGCGCGACGAGATGCACATCATCGGCCTGCCGGCGACAGCCTATAACTTCAAGAAAGAAGAGCTTGTTGGCTGGATGGACGCCAAGTTGAAGGATGACGGCATCGCACTGACACAGCGCGCGCTCGACCCCGCGCATCCGAAGCACGGCCAGACGACAGCGTTGACGTGGTTGCGGTAGCGCGCTGAGGGCGTCGCTCAGCTTTCGAACCACGCCGCCAGCAGCCCCACCGGCGGCGCCTCGGCGGGCGTTACCAGATGGCCGAGGGTGCTGGCAATCTCTATAATAATATCATTGCGGCCGGCACGTGCCGCACCGCGCAAATCGAACACGAACGGCGTCCACGCGCGAACGCCGAGGTTTCTGCCGTTGACGATGGCCCGCGCCGGATAACCGCCGCTGTCCACGCACAGCGACTTGGAAATCGTGTCGAGCGTCACAGTGGTTCGATAGCGGCCGGTGCCGCAGAATGCCGGATAGCCCTGAGCGCGCCAGTCGCCAGGAATGAGCGTCTTTGGTGGAGCGATGAGGCGGCCCTGCGTGTCAACCGCGAAGCTGCCCCACAGGACCAGCGCGGGCAGGAATTTCAGCGGCTTTGGCTCGGTCGAGTCCACTTCGATCCGGTTCTCGCCAACACGAAACAACCTCGCCACGGAGACGCGGCGATAACTGAGATCGAAGTGCCTGTCCGCTGGCGCGGCATCGAGGTTCACCGCGACGCCGTTGATCCGCAGGCCGCGGACGAGCTGTGATTGCACCGACAGCTCCGCCGTGCGCGGCAGCTCAACCACCGTCAGCGTCGGCTGGTCGAGGCGGATTGAGTTCAACCCCTTCGGCGCGAACGTCCACGCCGCCTCCATCCTCTTGCGCGTCGCCAGCGCGGGCGGCGCGGCGGCGCCCGGCTCCAGTCTCGCGCGGATGGCCTCGCGCGCCGCGGCGATGAACTTCTCCGACATCGCTTTCAGCGATGGCGACTTTGTAGGCTCCGGGCCGGCGGCGGTCCACAACTCCTCATCCGACGGCCACGGCACGCCGAGCGGCTTGGCGGCACGGGCACGTTCGGCTGCCTCGGCGACGAAGTCGGTGTAGATGCGCGCGCATTCACGGAACCACGGCTGTTGCGGGCCGTAGACGCCGAAATACTCGCGCTTGTGGATGCCGCCGCGGAAGTCTTGGGGACACATTCCCAGCACGTAACGGTCCACGCCGCACGCCGCGCAGAGTTCCACCATCCGCCGCATCGTGCCCAGCGTCATCGTCGGGGGGCCGAGCGCATAGACCTCCGCCATCCGCTCGCGCCCGGCGAACTCGGCGATGGCCGCGAGCGTCATCGCCTCGCAGCGGGCGACCTCGGTGCGCGTGGAGATCTCGTCAATGCCCGGGATGCCGAACGCGCCGAGCTGGCGGCGGAGGCAGCCGTTATAGGCCACCTGCGTGCCGAAGCTGTGCTCGCCGAGCAGATGGCCGGTGAACGCGATCTTGTGCGCCTCGCACCAGCGCGCGATGGGCGCGACCCAGACATCGTGAAAGATGCGGGTGTAGGCGGCCCAGTAATCGCGCCAGAGCGGCGAGTGCGCCACGTCGCCGCCCACGCTGGTGATCCGCTGGCGGAAATCGCCGCCGAGGGCCGCCTCCATCGCCGCCGACCATGCCAGCCGCCAGGACGTCTCGCCTTTCGGCCGGCCCCGGTGTTGCAGTTCGAGCGACGGCTCGTCGGTGAAGATGGCGCGCACCGTCGAGCCGAAGAACTTGCCGACGGCGGCGGCGTAGCGGTCGTGGGTGACCTGCAGGAAACGTCTCGTCGCCTCCGCGTCGAGGAGGTTGGCGCTGCCGGCGACGCGCTCGATGCGGCTGCGGCCGTCGCGCTCGACGTGGAGCAGTTGCGCTTCGAGGTGCTCGTGGCCCTGCGTCACCAGCCCCTTCGCATGGCCGCTGGGCCAGGTGAACTCGTCGTAGAGCCACACCTCCATCTTGCGCGCCGCAGCCTGCTCGACGATGAAGCGGATGCGCTCGAACCACGCCTCGCCGAGATACTCCAGTTCCAGCCCCCAGCGCGGATAAAGCACCACGCCCCAGCCGGCGGCGTGGAAGGCATCGAGTTGCCGGCGCACATCGTCGGACTTCAGCGTGCCGGTGAGAGCCCACATCGCGAGCGGCGACGCGCGGGTTGTCTTTGGCTGCGGTTTCCGTTCCGCCGCCCGCAGCGCGGCCGGCCCTGCGGCCATCGCAGCGGCGCATTGCGCAAGGAAATCCCTTCTTGAAAGCGACGGATCTGCGGCCATGAGGTGAATGCGATGGGCGCAGCGTAGAGAGGCGCAAGGGGCGTGGCAAGCCCGAACTCGAGCCGGCCCGTGAGGCCGTTTGTTTGACAGCGCCGAAGGAGGGCGGTAGCCTCCGATTGCCATGAATCGCTCGCGCGCATCGCGGTGGCTGGGAGTGCTCCTGCTGGTGGCCGGCGTCACGGGGGCCAGCGGTGTGGAGAACCGTTTCAGCGACGTGTTCTACCTCGACGAGGCGGGGCTGAAGCCGATCCCGCTGAAGACGCTGCGCGCCGTGGCGCTGACGTTCTCGCGCGACCAGTCCACCATCCTCGCCCCGCTGGCGGCTGGCCGGGGCGTGTGGTTGATCGGTTACGCGGAGCGGCGCTACTACGTCTCGTCGGTCATCACGACGGGCGCGGTGCGCGGCTGGGTGGACGCCGACGCGCTGCAGCCGTTGACGCTCGAGCAACGCGCGGAGTTGGACAACAAACGCGAGGTGTTCCAGGCGCAAAAAGCCGCCATCGCGCGGCACGAGGTGCTCCTCGGCATGATGCAGGCGCAGGTGACGGCCGCGCTCGGCAATCCGACCGAGCGCACCCGCTCGACCACGGCGCAGGGCGACGAGGAGGTCTGGAGCTATATCACCTATCGCAGCGAGCCTTACACGCAGACCTACGTTGTCGCCGGCCAATACGTCACCGAGACGCGCTACCGCAAGGTGCCCACCGGCGGCAAACACATCAGTTTCCGCAACGGCCTCGTCGTCGGCATCCGCGAGGGCAAGGACCCAGCGCAGCCCGAACCGCCACCGACGGTGGTCACCACCGTGCCGGTGATCATCGTGCCGCCGGGATCGCATCCTCCCATCACCCACCCGGTGAAACCGCCGGCCCTCAAACCCGGCCCGCAACCCAAGACGCTGCCCGTGATCAAGAAAGGCGGCAGCCAGGACAAGAACCCGTAGTTGTTCGCGTGGCGCGAAGGCTCCGCCGTCGTGGAAATGCAAAGGAGGTGCGAGGTTGCGGCTGCGGCGGACTGTGATACCATGCCGGCCAAGCCCATGACTCGACGCGCAAAGAAACACGCGAAAGCAAAGCCGGCCAAGAAAACGAAGCCGGAGCAGAAGAAGAAGGCCGCCGCCAAAGCGCCGCCGCCCGCGCCTGTGGCAGAAGCTGCGCCGCCCGCGGAAGAGCCGAAGAGCGCCGCGGAGGTGATGGCGAAAAAGCAGCGCGAGATTTCCGTCTCGGAGTTTTTCCTGAAGAACCGCCACCTGCTCGGTTTCGACAACGCGCGCAAGGCGCTGCTGACGACCGTGAAGGAGGCCGTGGACAACTCGCTCGACGCGTGCGAGGAGGCCGGCATCCTGCCGGAGGTCAGCGTCGAGTTGATCCAGGTCGCCGAGAACCGCTTCCGAGTCATCATCACCGACAACGGCCCCGGCATCGTGAAGGCGCAGATCCCGAAGGTCTTTGCGAAACTGCTCTACGGCTCGAAGTTCCACCGGCTCCGCATGAGCCGCGGCCAGCAGGGCATCGGCATCTCCGCGGCGGGCATGTATGGCCAGCTCACCACCGGCGTCTCCACCAAGATCACCTCGAAGATCGGCCCGAAGAAGAAGGCGCACTACTACGAGCTGCAGATTGACACGCGCAAGAACGAGCCGCACATCGTCAAGGACGACGAGGTGAAATGGGAACCGCACCACGGCACGCGCGTCGAGATCGAGTTGGAGGCGACCTACCAGCGCGGCCGGCAGAGCGTGGACGAATATCTCCAGGCGTGCGCCATCGCCAACCCGCACGTCACGTTCCGCTACCGTCTCTGGCTGCTGCCGAAGGAGGAGAAACCCGCGCCCGCCGAGGAGGCGGAAATCCGAAATCCGAAATCCGAAATCCAGAATCCGGAGCCGGAGTGGATTGTGTTCGAGCGCGGCACCAAGCAACTGCCGTTTCAACCCAAGGAGATCAAGCCGCACCCGCACGGCATCGAGCTGGGCATGTTGATGCAACTGCTGAAGAACTCGCACGCGCGCAACGTGCGGTCGTTCCTGCACTCCGAGTTCAGCCGCGTCAGCGACCGCGTCGCGCTGGAGGTCTGCCAGCGCGCCGGGCTGGAGCCGACCTCGCGGCCCAGCAACGTCGCGTTCCGAGAGAGCGAGAGCCTCTACAAGGCCATCGGCGAGACCAAGCTGATGAACCCGCCGTTGGACTGCATCTCGCCGATCGGCGAGGAGCAAATCCTCGCCGGCCTGAAGAAAGAAGTTCAAGCCACTTATTACGACGCCGTCACGCGCGCGCCGTCGGTCTATCGCGGCAACCCGTTCCAGATCGAACTGGGCATTGCCTACACCAACCCCGGCCAGCCGAAGACTGCCGACACCTCGAACAACGAAGCGCCGACGCAAGAGGAGCCGATCCGGCTGCTGCGCTTCGCCAACCGCGTGCCGTTGCTCTACCAGCAGGGCGCGTGCGCCATCACCAAGGCCGTCACGGGCGTGGACTGGAAAAACTACGGGCTGGGCCAGCCGCGCGGGCAGTTGCCGATGGGGCCGGTGACGTTGTTCGTCCACATGGCCAGCGTCTGGGTGCCGTTCACCAGCGAGAGCAAGGAGGCCGTCGCGAGCTACGACGAGATTTTGCGGGAGGTCACTCTCGGCTTGCAGGAACTCGGCCGGCGGCTTTCGGTTTATCTGAGCCGCCGCCGCCGCGACCTGGAGGCTCAGCGCAAGCGCGACTACATGCAGCTTTACATCCCGCACCTGGCGTTGGGGCTGAAACAGATCCTGAAGTTCGACGACCGGCAGGAGAGCAAGGTCATCGGCAAACTGAAGAAGATGCTGGAGCGAACGCACCTGGAAGTGACAAGCTAGGCAACGAAACGGAGGTGGGCTATGGCCACAAACTGGACCATCGGCAGCACGATCCAGAACCGCTGGACGGTCTATCGCGTCCTCGAGAGCGACGGGGACGTGGTCCACGTCGTCTATGATGCGCAGTTGCGGCGCATGCTCGCCGCCCGGACGCCGGCGGATGAAGCCGCCGCGAAACGCTTCCTGCCGGCGGCGCAGGCGTGGCTCAACCTCGGCCGCCACGCCAACATCGTCGTCGCGCAGTTCATCGAGACGATCGAGGGCCGGCCGCTGTTGTTCCTGGACTACGTCAGCGGCGAGCCGCTTGCCCGCTGGACCGGCACGAAGCGGCTGACCGCAGACCTGCCGCAGGTGTTGCGGTTCGCGGTCCAGCTCTGCGATGCGATGACGCACGCGGCGGCCCGCGGCCTGCCCGCCCACGGCGACCTTCGCCCGCAGAATTGTCTCATCACCCGCGACGGCACGCTGAAGGTGACCCGCTTCGGCATGGCGGCCGTCCTCGGCGCCGCAGGCCCCGCGGACGGCGGCGGCGGGATGAAGACCACGACGATTTTCCAGCGCCTCTTCCGCACCAGGGAAGAACAGGCGCCCGCGCCGGTGACGGACAGTCCGGAGACCGCCGCGCCCGACGCGCCGCCCGGCCCGGCGGCGTATCGCGCGCCGGAGCAGGCCGCCAAGCCGAAGCACGCCGACGTTCGCGCCGACATCTATTCGTTCGGCATTGTGCTGTTCGAGATGCTCACGGGCCAGGTGCCCTTCGTCGGCCAGAACCGCGCCGAGTTTGCGAAGCTCCACGCCACCCAGCCGCCGCCGGCGCTGGCCGGCCCGCAGGCGCCGCTCAACGAGATCATCCAGACGTGCCTCGCCAAGGAGCCGGCGGCGCGCTTCGGCGATTTCGGCGCCGTCCGGAGCCGGCTCGCCACCGTTTACGAGAAGCTCGCCGGCAAACCCGTTCCGCAACCGCCCGCGAATGCCATTTTGGACGCGATGGATGCCTGCAATGCCGGCGTGGCGTTCACAGAAATGGGCCGGCTGGAGGACGCCATCGCGTGCTTCGACCTGGCCCTGAACCTAGATCCGCGTTCCGTCGCGGCCCACGCCAACAAGGCCGATGCGTTGCGCGCCGCGGGACGGTGGCAGAACGCCCAGGACGCCTGCGACGCCGCGCTGGAGATCAACCGCGACGACGTCCACGCGCTCACCAGCAAAGGCCTGGCGATGGTGGAGGCGGGCCACGGCGGCGAGGCCAGCATCTATGCCGAACGGGCCTTGGCCCGCGCGCCCTACGACGAGCCGGCCCGGCTGCTCATGAGCGCGGTCTGGGCGGCCATCGGCCAGCCCGACCAGGCGCGCGAGTGCCTCGACCGGCTGCTCGCCGACAATCCCCGCTCGGATGCCGCATGGTTCCAGAAGGGCAACGTGCTCTGCGCCGCCGGCTGGCCCGGCGAAGCGCTCGTTTGCTACGACCGCGCCGTCCAACTCAACCCATGCCACGAGCCGGCGTGGTTGAAAAAGGGCGAGACCCTAGGCGTCATGGGCCGCAAGATGGACGAGGTCGTCTGCTACGACCGCGCCCTGGAGATCAACCCCCGAAACGCCTCCGCGTGGTATGACAAGGCCAGCCTGCTCTGCAGCAACTTCCACCGCTACAGCGAGGCCCTCGGCTGTTTCGAGCAGGCCCACAAGCTCGGCCATCCGCGCGCCGCCGAGGGCATGGCCATGTGCCGGCCGCTCGCCACCCTGGTGGAGCAGACAAGCCACCTGACCACCTTCCACAAGAAACGCCCATGAACCTGCACACTGTCATCACCAAGGCCACCCTCGAAAAGACGGTCTGCAACGTCGTGGAGACCGCGCCCGTCTTCGACATCCACACCCACCTCTACGATGCCGCGTTCGGCGACCTGCTGCTCTGGGGCGTGGACGAACTGCTCACCTACCACTACCTCGTCGCCGAGGTCATGCGCGCCGAGGTGATCGGCTACGACGAGTTCTGGAAAATGTCGAAGACGCAACAGGCCGACCTCATCTGGCAGACGCTGTTCATCGAGAGGTCGCCGGTTTCCGAGGCCTGCCGCGGCGTCGTCACCTGCCTCAACCAGCTCGGCTTCGACGTGAAGAAGCGCGACCTCGCCGCCGTGCGCAAGGAACTCAAGCGCTGGACGCCGCAGCGTTACATCAACCGCGTGCTGGAGGTCTCGCGCGTCGAGCGTGTCGTCATGACCAACAACCCGTTCGACCCGCTCGAGCGGCCGGTGTGGCTGAAGGACTTCGTGCGCGACGAACGGTTCGCCGCCGCGCTGCGGATTGACGAACTCCTCATGGCGTGGGACGCCAACGCGCCCCGCCTGCGCGAGATGGGCTACAAGGTCGGCAGCGACATCAACGACAAGACCGTCAGCGAAGTGCGCCGGTTCCTCGACGAGTGGACCCACCGGGTCCAGCCGCTCTACCTTGCCGTCTCGCTGACGCCGGACTTCGCGTTCCCGGAGGACTCCAAACGCAGCCAGCTCATCGAGCGCTGCATCCTGCCGCACTGCCGCGAGTATGGCATCCCGTTCGCCCTGATGATCGGCGTCTCGCGCCAGGTCAACCCCGCGCTCCGGCTCGCCGGCGACGGACTGGTGCGGCCATCATCGCTCGATCCCATCGTGCATCTCTGCGCGAACCATCCGGAGAACAAGTTCCTCGTGACGATGCTCTCGCGCGAAAACCAGCACGCGCTCTGCGTCACCGCGCGGAAATTCCCCAACCTCCACATCTTCGGCTGCTGGTGGTTCCTCAACGACCCCAGCCTCATCGAGGAGATGACGCGGATGCGGCTGGAACTGCTTGGCCTCAGCGTCACACCGCAGCACTCCGACTGCCGCGTGCTCGACCAACTCATCTATAAATGGGACCACTTCCGCCGCATCCTGGCGCGGGTGCTGACCGACAAGTATCGCGACCTGCTCGACGCGGGTTGGAAGTTGACGCGGGGCGAGATCGAACGCGACGTGCACCTGCTGCTCGGCGGCGAGTTCGAGCGGTTTTTGGCGAGATAGGGTGATTTGATTAAAAGGACGACGATGAGCAAAAGCAAAGCAACCAAACCGGCGGCCCCGGCGGTCGCCGACGCGCCGCGGGTGATCTCGAAGAAGGAGGCCGCCAACCGCATTGACCGCGTGGCGGACGAGATTCACACCGACATCATCAAGAAGTTCCGCAAGCCGGAGATGCGGTTCCCCATCCGCGCGCTGTCGAACGTGAAGTATGACCCGAAGAAGGGCTACTTCGAGATGATCGGCAAGGAAGCGACGCGCACGCTGAGCTACAACACCGTCAAAACCTTCGCGCAGTCCGTGCGGCTGCTCGCGACGACGAAGAACGACCTGCTGCTCAAGAACGACATCGCCGGCAAGCGCGAGGTCTATTACAACGCCAAGAGCTGGGGCGAGTGCCGCTTCGACGAACAGCCGGAGAGCGACTCGCTGCTCGACGACATGGAGGCGATGCTCGCCATCAACCGCGAACAGCTCGGCTACATCCCGGAGGAACGCGGCGGCGAGGTCACCGGGCCGCTCATCGTCGTGGACCGCGACCCGGCCACCGACGAGGAGATCAAGATCAACTGCGCCAAGCTCGGCACCGGCGCGTGGAGCATCCCCAGCCAGGTCGAGCACCTGCGGTTCGAGACGAAGGCGAAGTTCGTCCTCGTCGTCGAGACCAGTTCGCTCTTCCAACGTCTCGTGCACCATCGCTACTACGAGTCGGCGAACTGCATCCTCATCTCGATGAGCGGCGTGCCGACGCGCGCCTGCCGGCGGTTCATCCGGCGGCTCGCCGACGACCAGAAGCTGCCGGTGCTCGCGTTCACCGACGGCGACCCTTACGGCTACGGCAACATCTACCGCACGCTCAAGGTCGGCTCCGGCCAGTCGGCGCACATCAACAAGTTCTTCTGCGTGCCGCAGGCCCACTACCTCGGCGTGACGCCGCAGGACATCATTGACTATGACCTGGAGGACGCGACGCACCCGCTGGAGGACGTGGACATCAAGCGCGCGCAGGACGCGTTGAAGAACGACCCGTTCATCAAGCACTACCCGGAGTGGCAGAAGGCGATCGGGCAGATGCTGAAGATGGGCGTCCGCATCGAGCAACAGGCCTTCGCCAAGCACGGCCTGAATTACGTCCTCGAGGAATACCTGCCCGACAAGATGAAGAAGAAGACGTTCCTGCCGTAAGACCGCAGGATTTCCGAGCACCGCCTTCACTTGCGCGCGAGATTGACAGCGGCACGATCCGGCGTGATGATACCGCCGTGCAAACGATCCAAAACCAGACCGAATTGCTGACGGTTGCGGACTATTGCGCGCTTCCCGAAGGCGGTCCCCGCTATCAACTTATTGAGGGAGAACTGTATATGGCCCCGGCCCCGAACCGGTATCATCAGGAGATTTGCGGCAACCTCTATCTGATCCTGCGCAATTACCTGGCCGCCCACCCCGGCGGCGTCCTTTATGCAGCGCCGTTGGATCTCTACCTCTCCGAGTTCGACGTTTTCCAGCCCGATCTGGTCTTCGTCTCCAAGGCCAATCGCTCGATCCTCGCCGACGACGGTGTGCGCGGCGTGCCCGACCTGGTCATCGAAGTTCTTTCCCCGGCCACGGCACAGTTGGACAAGCGATCCAAGCGGAAAATCTATGCCCGCCACGGTGTAAAGGAACTCTGGCTCGTGGATCCCATCCTTTTGCAGATTCACGTTTACGACCTGGTCCGTTCTCCCGAAAAAGCTGCACGCGTCCTTGAGGAAGACGGCTCCTTTGAATCGCCGTTCTTTACCGGCCTGACGATTCGCGCCCGCGACGTTTTCGCCCGCCAAGCGTAGGCAACAGGGCACGCAAGCATTCTTGTCAACGGGCGTTCGCCAAGCACGGGCTGAATTACGTCCTCGAGGAATACCTGCCCGACAAGATGAAGAAGAAAACCTTTCTGCCTTGAAAAACGGCGCGGACCGCAACGCGTCGTGCACGCAGCATGACCGAGATCTCATTGGTCGAAAGCATTGCCGGGATTCATCCCGGCGAATGGGATGAATTGGAGGGCGGAGGCATCTTCGCGAATCACGCGGGGCTGCGGTTGATTGAGGAAACGTCATTGGCTGCGCCGCAGTTCCGGTATCTCACGGCGCGCGAAGATTCGAGACTGCAAGCCGCCCTGGTCTGGCGTGTTGAGAGGCCGGACGGACGGAAGCCCGGTTTGGATCGCGTCCTCTTTGGGCGATTGCGTGGCTTGCTGCCATGGTTCGGCGTCCGTGTGCTGCCCGCAATGACCTGCGGCGGTCTCTTGTGCTGGCGCGCGGGCGTGTTGTTTCGCGCGGGCTTGCCTGATGCCGTGCGCAGCCGGTTGTTTGAGGCATTGCTGGCGCGGATCGAGCACGAGGCGGAGCGTGATCGCTGCACGCTTTGCTTTCGGGAAATACCGGCAGGCGAACGGGTCGTGTCGGAGGTGCTGGCTTCGCGAGGCTACCTCTGTTCGCCCGAACTGCCGGTCTGTTACCTCGACATCCAGTGGGATTCCTTTGCGGACTATCGTCGCGAGTTGAGGAAAAGCCATCCGCGCGCCGCAAAGAGCATTCCGAACGAGCGGAGCCGCGGACGGCGCGCGGGCGTGGTGATCAGCGAAGTCGAAGATCCTTCGTCCGTGGCCGGCGAACTCCATCAGATCGCGGACTCGCACCACCGCCGGTTGAACGGCCGGCCGTTTCCATATCGGGCGGAGTTCTTTGCGAAGCTGAAGGCTTGTCTGGGGGATGGCGTCGTCGTGTATGCGGCGGTCCTGCAAGGGCAGATCATCGGGATGTTGGTCATGTTTCGCGACAAGAAAGCCGGTTTTGTTTCGATCCCCGGCATCAAAGACGGGCATGTCCGCCGGCACGCGGCGTATTTCAACCTGATGTTCAACCGGCCGATCGAGGACGCGATCAAGGACGGTTTGGAGCGGATGTATTATGGCCGGCTGGCGTATGCCACAAAAGTCCGGAGAGGCTGCCGGCTGGCCGGCGCGAATCTGTTTGTCCGCGGCAGGGACGGATTCAGCCAGGCGGCCCTTCGTCTCCTGCTCGCAGCGCGGGCGTGGAGGGTGAAGAGAATGACGGCTGGGTTGGCGCGCGCATGAGGGCAGACCTTCCCAAGCGCGTCTTGCTCGTCAACACCAGCGGCGACGCGGCGCAAAGCATCGCCGGGGAATTGGCGGCGGCCGGGTGCGATGTGATCGGCGCAGATTTCGACCGGCCACCGCTGGGGCTGCGATCGCGCCACATCAGGAGGACGCACATGCTCCCGGACGCGGCCAGCCCGGCGCTCGAAGACGCGCTCATCGAAATCGTGCGGCGCGAGCAGCCGGACGTGCTGCTGCCACTGGGAACACGGGCCATGATCGCGGCTTGCAAGCTCGAAGCGATTCTTCAACGTCTCACGGCCCTGAACGTTCCTGCCCTCGACGCCTTTCGCGCCACATTTGACCACGCGGTCTGTCAGGCCGAGTGCGTGAAGCTCGGCATCCCGTGTCCGCACGCTTACCCGCTGGAGGAGGCCTGCGCCATCCTGGCGGAGGGCAAGGGGCGCGTGACGCTGGTGGTCAAACCGCAAACCGATGTCGGCGCAGCTATCGGGCTGAGTTACGTGAGCGACGTGGGCTCGCTGCGACAGTCGGTGGCGGAGTGTGAAGGAAGTTTCGGCGGCGCTCTCATCCAGGAATTCATCCCCGGCGACCCGGCCGCGATGCACACGGCGCTCCTGCTCTTTGACCGGAACAGCAACCTCGCGGCGGCGTTCACGACGCGCAAGATCCGCCAGTGGCCGCCCCCCGGCGGCTTGACGGCCGTGAGCGTCAGCATCGCTGAACGATGTCTGGTGGAACAGGCGCTGCCGTTTTTCGCGAAGTGGCGCTGGCGCGGCCCTGCCGAAGTAGAATTCAAGCTCGACCCGCGCGACGGCCGATACAAGGTCATCGAGATCAATGGCCGGTTTCCGGCGTATGCGAGGTTTGCGGCGCTGTGCGGCCTGGTTGTCGGCCGGCTTGCCGTCGAGCTGGCTCTCGGTGAGGCGGCTCCGACGGCCCCGCGGTTTCCGGATTATGTGGTGGGAAGAAGATATGTGAACCCCGGCTTGTTCCTCCGGACCGTCCTTGCCGACTGGCGCGCCAATCCCTCGAAGAGGGCGGTCTTGAAACGGGCCGCGGCGGATTGTGCCGGAGCGGGCGCGCAACTTCGAAGCATGCTGTCGGACCCTTTGCCGATGGTCGGCAGGGTCTTGGCCGATGTGTTGAAAGGCGGCGGTTCCGGCCGCTGCGAGGGAAGCGCAGCGCGTGGGACGGGGTCTTGTGGCTCGCAGAGGTCTGGTTGAAGCTGCACTGGCTGGAAGGAGGTTTGACAATCAGCGGCGGATTCCGCTAGGTTCCCCGCGCTTTCGGCCGGCGCGGCCCGCTGCGCCAGCCCCTTGCTGCCGGATGGTGTAATGGTAGCACGACTGACTCTGGATCAGTCTGTCAAGGTTCGAATCCTTGTCCGGCAGCCATTCTTCCCGGGTGCGAGGGACGGGGTTCCATCTGCCAAACTCGCGAACCAAACCAAACCGGAACTCGCGGCATCCCAAGTGTCGTGTGGCGCTGTCCAGCCGGCCGCGCGCGGCGCGCCCTCGGAACGGATGAAGTCCGGGAAGGATTATTTGCCCCGCAGCGGACGCGGCTCCGGCGGGGTCGGGGGCTGGACCGCAGGCTGCGCGATCGGCTGGCCCGTCGGCTCCGACGTTTCGCCGGTGAAGTAACCGAACGTCGTCTTGGGGCCGATGGAGGTTGTCTTGGGCTGGTGCGGCGCGATGGGGGACGTCAAAAACTCCATCATGCCCTGCTCGAGGCGCAGCGGCATGAAGGCGATGCCTTTCAAGAGTCCCCACGAGCAGCCCAACCACGGGTTCTTCTTCTGGCTGACATCCACCATGCAACCAGGGACCTCCAGCCAAAAGGTGGTTATGTTCAGCAGGCCCTTGCCCGCCTGATTGAAGCGTTCACCGGCGACCGCCGTCGGCGTGCCCGACAAAACCAGCGCCAGCGCGGCGACGCATGTCACCGACCAACCAAACAGAGTCAGCTTCTTCATAGGAGTCCCTTTCTGAACGGGCCGGAGATTACGCAACCACCCCCTGCCGGGCAAGCTTGTTTTCAGCTTCTTTTCCAACGGTAGCGTGTGGGGACTGAATCGGGGCGAAGCGTGCCGCGCGGCAAGGTTTTGCCTCGACCCGTCGCGGGGCGTTTGCGAACATCGCCGCGTGGGTTGGATGAAACAGACAATGCTTGCGGCGCTGGCCGCGTTGTTGGCGCTCGCGCTGGTGGCGCAGGCCCAGACCGCGCGCAGCGCCAGCGAACTGCTGCGGATGGGGCGGAAAGCCTTCAACGACGGCATCCACGACGTCGCGGAGCGGCAGTTGCGCGCGCTGCTGCTGCAGTTCCCGAAGGCGGGCGAGGTCGAGGAGGCCACGCTGCTGGTGGGCGAGACGCTGGTGTTGTCGGGCCAGGCCGACGCGGCGGTGAAGTGGCTCACCGACGCGGTGGCGAAATACCAGGCCGGCAAGTTCGCCGAGGCGTTCCTCTACTGGCACGGCGAGGCGCTGGCCGCGGCGGGGCGCTGGACGGAGGCCGAGGCGAGTTACCGCGCGGCGGGCGGGCGATTTTTCAGCACGGGCAAGTATCGGACGCAGTCGCAGTATGGGCTGGGCTACGCCCTGTTCGGGCAGAAGCGATTCGACGAGGCCGACGAGGCGTTCAACGTGGTCGTGACGCACACGGGTGCGCCACGGGATGTGCTGGCCGATGCGCTGGTGATGCGCGGCCGGATTGCGCTGGCGCGCAAGCAGCACGAGGTGGCCGACGCGCAGTTCGAGACCGTGGCCACGCACTACGCCGGCGCGCGCGCGGCCACGGCGGCGCATTACTGGCTGGCGCAGTCGCTGCGCGAGCAGGGCAAGGGCGATGCCGCGGCCGCGGCGTTCGACCAGGCGCTCGCGCCCGGCAAGGGGCCTGCGCTGCCGGCGCTGATGAAAGGCCAGGCCTGGCTGGCCATCGGCGAGATCCGCCTCGCGCAGCAGCGCTGGAAGGACGCGCTGGCGGCGTTCCGGCAGGCGTTCGAGCTGGCCGGCAGCGACGCGGCGGGCGGCGAGGCGGCCGTGGCGGTGAAACGCACGGCGGCGTTGCAGCTCGGCGATCTGGGCAAACGGCTCGGCGCGGGCCACGACGTGATCGCGCACTTGCGGCGGTTCGTGGACGAGCATCCGCGCGAGGCGACGACGGCGCCGGTGTCGCTGCGGCTGGCGGAGTTGCTCGGCAGCGCGAAGTTGCACGAGGAAACGCTGGCGGAATATCAGCGGTTGCTGGCGCTCTTCCCGAAAAGCCCCGAGGCGCCCAACGCGATGGCCGGCGCGGCGTGGACGTTGCTCGCGCTGGGCCGCAAGGCCGAGGCGGGCGACATGTTCGCACAGATCACGGCCACCGTGCCGCCGGGGCCGCTGGTGGCCACCGCGTGGTTCAAGATCGGCGACCTCGCGCTGGAGGGCGGGAATTTTCCCAAGGCCGCCGACGCTTTCCAGCGCGCCTACGAGACGGAGCCGGCCGGCCCGGCCGCGGCCGACGCGCTCTGGCAACTGTCCCTCGCCTCGGAGCGCGCGGACCGGATGGACCGTCGCGCGGCGGCGCTGGAGAAGATGCTGGCGCAGTTCCCGAAGCACGCGCACGCCGACGAGGCGTGGTTGCAACTCGGCCAGGCCTATGTCGCTCAGAAACAGTATGAGCGCGCGTGGCAGACGTTCGAGAAACTCTGGGTCGGGCGCGAGCCGAGTCCGCTGGCGACGCAGGCGCGGCTGGCGGCGGCCGCGGCGCGCGAGTCGTCGGGCCAGTGGCGCGGAGCGATGACGGCCTACGACGAACTGCTCGCGTTGAAACCGCCACCGGAGGTGGCGGCGCAGGCGGTGTTCGCGCGGGCGCAGTGCGTGGCGCAGTCGGGCGACGAGGCGGCCACACGCGCGGCGTTCGAGCAGGTGGCGCGCGAGCACCCGAACGCGCCGGTGGCGGCCGAGGCGATCTTCTGGCTGGCCCAGCAGCAGTTCAACGGCAAGCAATGGGTCGAGGCGCAGAAGTTCTTCATGACGGTCCCGGAGAAATGGCCGGCGCACCGGCTGGCGGACACGGCCATCCTGTGGGCCGCGCGCGCGGCGATGAACCGCCAGGCTTACAAGGAAGCGCGCGACGTGCTGGAGGGGCTGCTCCAGAACCCGGCCTACCGCGCCAGCCCGTGGCGCGCCGACGCCCGGATGCTCGAGGCCGAGACGCTCACCGAGGCAAGCAAGTTCGCCGAGGCGCTGCTGGTGTTCGAGAGCATCGCGCGCGATTTCCCGGACAGCCCGCGCGCCGACGAGGCGTGGGGCCGCGTGGGCGACTGCCACTTCTCGCTCGGGACGGAGGATCCGGCCAACCCGCGGCTCGAGCGTTACCAGCAGGCGGTGCTGGCCTACCAGCAGGTGCTCAACAGCCTGCGCGCCAACCGCGCCATCAAGAGCCAGGCCCGCTACAAGATCGGCAAGTGCTTTGAGAAACTCGGCAAACGCGCCGAGGCGCTGGAGCGTTACCTGGAGATCGTCTATGACGCCGACGAACAGGGCCGGATCACCGCCGAGCCGGCGTGGTTTTGCCGCGCGGGCCTCGACGCGGGCGAACTGCTCGAAACCGACGGCCGCTGGCGCGAGGCGGCGAAGGTCTATGCGCGGCTGGCGCAATCGGGCCTCGCCGGCGCGGAGGGCGCCAAGCAGCGCCTCCAGAAAATCCAGACCGAGCATCCCGAACTGATGCAGTCCGGCGGGCGGTAGGAACAACGCTCGCGTGACGGTGCAACGCGGTCTGCCTCAAATCCGAAGTTCGAAACTCGAAATCCGAAACAAATCCCAAAGGAGCCAATGGAAAAAGGCTGAGGGTGGGCTAGCTTTGGGTGCGTTGGTTTTTCCTTTTGCTGGATTTGAGTTTGTTTCGAGTTTCGGATTTCGAATTTCAGACACCGTGGAGGTTGCGCGATGAAACTTGAGGATGAGTTCGGCGACGTGATCCGCAAGGCGCGCGCCGGGTTGGGACTGGCGCTGGATCGGCTCGCGGCCGAGAGCGGCCTGACGCCGGCGAAGCTGGAGCAGGCCGAGCACTGCCAATGGACGCCCGACGAGCGGACGGTCCGCAAGCTCGCCGTGGCGCTGGGGCTGCGGCCGGAGGCGTTGCTCGACCTGGCGCTGCAACGCTACGAGCCGGCGCCGACCGCGTTTGACCGGCTCGGCACCGCGGCCCTGTTGCAGAGCGACTTTGGCGGCAGCCTCGTCAACAGCTACGCCGTCTGGGACGCTGCGTCGGGCGAGGGCGCGTTTTTCGACACGGGCGTGGAGTTTGAAGTGCTGGCGCGGCTGCAGGCGCAGCACGGCTTCCAGGTCCGCTACGTGTTCCTCACGCACACGCACGGCGATCATATCGGCGTGCTGGAACAGGTCCGCCGCCGCTGGCTGCCCACCATTGTCGGCAGCCGCCACGAATTGCTCGGCGAGGCGCAACTGCTCGACGGCAGCGCGCAGTTTGCGCTCGGCATGCTCAACGTCGAGGCGTTCCCGACACCGGGCCACACGCCGGGCGGCCTGTCGTTTTATGTGGAAGGCTTCGGGCCGGGCCTGCCGCCGGTCTGCGTTTGCGGCGACACGTTGTTCGCCGGCTCGGCGGGCCGGCCGATGCACTCCTATGCCGCGCTGCTGAAATCCGTCCGCGAGGAACTCCTCGGCCTCGACGGGCAGACGATCCTCTGTCCCGGCCACGGCCCGCTGACCACGGTGGCCGGCGAACGCGCCCACAACCCCTTCGCGTGACCGGCGCGGCGGGCCAAAGCATGGCGCAAGCTTCCCGCTTGCGCCACCTTGGCCGTTTGCGCTACAAACCCCGCTGTCAGCAAGAGGCAGCGAAGCGTCCGAGGACCCCATGCGAACTCTCATCGGCCAGAAAATCGGCGACTACGAAATCTTCTCCGAACTCGGCCGCGGCGCGATGGGCGTCGTCTATAAGGCACGCCAGTATTCCCTCGACCGTCCCGTCGCGCTGAAAGTCCTCGCCGCGGACCTCGCCCGCGACGAGAGCTACATCGAGCGTTTCAAACGCGAGGCCATCCTTGCCGCCACCGTCATCCACCCCAACATCGTCACCGTCTATGAGGCCGACACGCACATGGACCTCGACAGCGGCGAGCGGGTCCAGTACTTCGTGATGGAACACATCGAGGGCGAGACGGTGCAGCGCCGCCTCGCGCGCCAGGACCGCATCCCCGCCGATGAAGTGGCCGCCATCGGCGTCCGCATCGCCCAAGGGCTGGATTGCGCGTGGCGGAAGGCGCGGATCATCCACCGCGACATCAAGCCCAGCAACATCTTCCTGACGAGCAGCGGCGACGTGAAGGTCGGTGATCTCGGCCTGGCCCGCGTCGCAGGCGACGCGCAGTCCAGCCTGACCGCGACGGGCGCCATCATCGGCACTGCCTACTACATGAGTCCCGAACAGGTGCGTGGCGAGAGCGACCTGGATTTCCGCAGCGACATCTACAGCCTCGGCTGCACGCTCTACCGGATGCTGTGCGGCCGACATCTCTACGAGGGCGCGTTTGCCAGCGTCATCGTCAAGCACCTGACCGAGCCGCCGCCGAGCATCCGCATGATCATGCCGGATTGCCCGGTCGCCATCGTGAAGGTGATCGAGAAGATGCTAGCGAAACATCCGAGCGGCCGGCAGCAGAGCTACCAGGAACTCATCGAAGACCTGCGGCGCGCCCACGAGGAAATCACGGGCGTATCCCCGGAGAAAGCGGCCGCTCGCAAAGCTGCCGAAGCGTCAAAAACCGCGCCGGTCGCGCGCAAGCGGCCGTCGTTGGTGGTCGCCGGAATCGCCGCTGTCGCGCTCGCGGGCGTGATGTGGTGGGCGCCGTGGCAACCAGCCGAACAGAATGTGGGAGGGGCCTCAGCGCCCCGACAATCAGCGACAGAACCGAGTCGCGGCACTGAGGCCGCTCCCACATTCCAGAAGCCCGCGCCGCCACCGATAGCCGTTGCGCCTGTCGCCGAAACTCCTGCGAAGCCCGCCCCAGAGGCTGCCGCTGTGATGCAGCCAACGCCGCCGCCCGCCGTTGCCCCGCCGGAGCCTGAAGCCGATCCCTTCATCAAGGAAGTCGCTGGGCTGCCGCCGGAGCAGCAGGTCGCGCGCGTCATAACGAGGCTGAAGGAACTCAATCCGGATTTCGACAGCAGGGAGACGCACAAGATCGAGGACGGCGCGGTGACGGAACTGGCCATCTCCACCGTCGGCGTGACCGACATCTCGCCGCTGGCGGCGTTCAAGGGTCTGAAGCGGCTCTCGCTCGCGCCGTCGGGCCAGACGAGGAGTCCGCTGACAGACCTCACACCATTGAAGGGACTGCCGCTGACCGCGCTCTGGTGCCACAACACCTCAGTGCGCTTCCTCTACCCGCTGGAAAACATGCCGCTGACGACGTTGACTTGCGGCAACACGCTGGTGGATAACCTCACGTCCTTGCGCGGCATGCCGCTGACGGTGTTCAGTTGTGACAACACGCCTGTCGCATTCCTCTCGCCGCTCGAAGGCATGCCGTTGAACACACTCTGGTGCAACAACACCAAAGTCACCGACCTCTCGCCGCTTCAAGCCATGCCGTTGCAGGAACTGAAGTGCGACTTCGTTCCCACCCGCGACGCCGCCATCCTCCGCGGCATCCAGACGCTGGCGAGAATCAACGACCTGCCGGCGGCGGCGTTCTGGAAGAGAACGGGAGGCGCGATGCCTCCCCCTTCGCAGCCGTTGCCGTCGCCCGATGGATTCCAGCCGTTGTTCAATGGCCGCGACCTGACGGGTTGGGCGCCGATGCTGACAACGGGCCAGAAGAACGACGTGCATCAGCCGGCCACGGGTGGCTGGACTGTGCAAAGCGGCGAACTGGTTTGCTCCACCACCCAGTCCGGCTGGCTGAAGTCGGAGCAGCAGTATGGCGATTTCGTGTTGCAGTTGGAATTCAAGCTCCCGCGGGATGGCAACAGCGGCGTCTATATCCGCTGCCCCGATTCGGGACCTCTTTCGAACGCGGGCATGGAAATCCAGATCATTGACGAGCACGGCGTCTCCGCCCCCGGATTCCGCTCGCGTCCCGGCCGGCTGACGGGCGCGATCTTCGGCGTCGTCGGATCGCAGCAGCCGCCGCGACGGCCGGCCGGGGAATGGAACTCGATGGAGATCCGTTGCGAAGGGGACAACGTCGAGGTGACGCTCAACGGCACGCGCACGGTGAGTGCGAACATGAACCAATACCCGGAGCTGCGCAATCGCCCGCGCTCCGGCTACGTCGGCATCTCCAATGTGCTAGGCGAAGCGAAGGGCACAGCGTTTCGCAACATCCGCATCAAGAACCTCCCGCCAGAGCCGACCTTCGACTGGAACATGGCGAGAAGCAATGCGGCGGTCATTGAAGCTACCGACATGCGTTGGATTTCGCTCACGGAAAGCGATCGCAAGGCTGTGCCTGACGGAGTTAAACTGTCCACTTTCAAGCAAGTCGTTGATTGGTGGCGTCGGGTGCCACAAAAGCTGAAAGAATACAACGCCCAGATTCTCATTGAGAACCGTTGGAATGGAGGAGACCCGCGGCGAGGTGTAGTCAACTTCTCTGTAAAAAAAGCCGGCTGGGCGTTGCTTGCTTGCTACTTTGGCTGGGCGGGCGGTCCCGGTGATTGGGAGTCGGAGCGATGGAAGGAAGAGGATTTTAGGAATCATGGTTGGCGGGTTCTCAAACCGGCCCACATGGGCGGCACTTTGATTAGTGGGACGGATAGAGAACAGGTGGTGTTCACTAAATGGCTTGCTGCGGGCGAAACCGGCCGTTACCGATGCAGCAAATACGGTCCGCCCAACTTCATCATCCTCCAGCGGCCGCCGGTCGCCTTGCCGAGCAAGCCGATTGGACCGCAGGCTGTGCTTCCGAAGCTCAGTGTTGCTCCCACGAGCCAGCCATTCATGACCTCCATCGGCATGGAGTTGGTCCCTATTCCGCCGGGCGAGTTCATGCTGGGCAGCACGCCGGAGGAGCGGGATTGGGAGAGGAGGCCTGTGGATGAACGGCTGAAGGAGATGTTTTTTCAATCCGAAGCCGAACAACCACGAAAGGCCGTGATCCGGCAAACATTCTGGCTCGGACGCACAGAGGTGACGGTGGGTCAGTGGAAGCAGTTCGTGAACGCGACGAGCTACGTGACCGATGCGGAAAAGACAGGCTCATCATGGGCTCCCATGGAGCGGCACAAGTGGCGTCGCTACATGGGAGGCGCCGACTGGAAAAACCCGCACTTTGAAGGGGAACAGCAGGTCAATCATCCGGTCAGTTGCATCAGTTGGAATGATGCCGTGGTATTTTGCGGTTGGCTGAACGGGCAGGAGAAGAACAAAGGAAAGTTGCCGGCAGGCTGCAGAATCCGGATGCCGACCGAGGCGGAATGGGAATACGCGTGCCGGGCCGGCACTCAAACGAGGTTCTGGTGGGGCGATTCGCCGGAGGATGGTGAGGGCCGGTTGCATTGGCTCTATCGAGGACCGCGGGACAGGCCAGAGTCTGTGGTGCCGGTGGACCACTACGGTGAGCGTGGACGAAACAAGTTCGGTCTGGCGGATATGCTGGGCAACGTCTGGGAATGGTGTTTGGACGGATTTGATTCCGTTGGAGCGCATGACGAATTTTGGGTGGGGGACGGCTTGTCGCATGTGGCAAGGGGCGGAGGATTCGGCGGCAATCCCGGCACTCCCCGATGCTCGTTGCGGCAGCGCCAGACGCCGAGCTACTCGTCAGCGGTCTGCGGTTTCCGCGTCGCGTGCGGGCCGGAGAAATAAGAGAAGGAGTTACTACCATGAAACGATTGTTTGCGATCACGATCATCACGTTGACGGGCATGGCGCTGCCGATGGCCGCGCAAGTGCGGCTTGAGGTCAAGCCCGTCACCAGCAAGAAGGACGTCGGCGGCGTTTATGGCAACGCGGCTGAATACGTCCAAAGCCGGTCCTTGGCCATCAACATCCAGAACACTTCGGCGAAACCCATTCTGGGCATAACCGTGCGCTGGGGCATCGTGAAGATGAACCAGGGCGGTTATGTCAGCCGCAGTTCCAAAGGCCTGCGTTCCGGCCAGAGCGCAGCCTTCGGCGGCGAGGAGAGCGTGGATTTGAAGCCGTTGGAGAGCAAACGCATCGAAACGTCCGCTGTCGAGGCCGGGGGCCGGCGCTGGAACTATCTGTCCCCCGAAGGCGAGAAACTGGTGGGCCACGGCGTGCAGGTGTTGATCGGAGACAAGGTGATGGCGGAGGAGTTCGTGCCGCCGACGGTGAAGAATGCTTTCAAAGAGCTTCGCCCCGTCGGGTCGGATCGCGACGAGGACGGGAAAGGCAGCGGCAAGAGCAAGCGGTGACGGCCGGCTTCATTGGGCAGTTTTCATCGAGTAACAGCAGACAAAGCGAGCACGCTCGCGGAACAGGAAGCTATGAAATACGGCGCAAGAAACAACATCGTCGGGACGGTCAAGTCCATCCAGCGCGGGGATATCATGTCGCTGGTCAAGTTCGAGGTGACGGTCCCGGCCAAGATGGCCTCGGTCATCACCACGGAATCGGTGGACGACCTCAAGCTCAAGGTGGGCGACACGGTCCAGTTGGTCGTGAAGGCGGTCCATGTCCTGCCCGTGAAGGAAGCGTAGGCGGGCAAAGCCATTTCGCCGCGTTGCAGCAAGTTGATTGTTGACTGGCCGGAAAGTTGTGGCACGATGCCGCAGCTTTTTTGCGACCGAAACCGAGTTCAACAACCCAACCGGAGGGACCAACACATGGCCTCGAAAGCTGAAATGGCAGCGCTGCTCAATGCGCCGATCTCACTGGCACCGAACACCTACATCCACTTCTACAACGGCGGCAAGCTGCGCGCCGAGTTCGTGGGCGAACCCGACCCGAAGGACGACGTCCGCTCCGAGGAGTGGATCTTCTCCACCAACCGCGCCTACACGCCCGGCCGGCCCGACAGCGAGAATACGCCGACCAAGGGCTACAGCATCGTCGAGCTGCCCGGCGGCGAGCAGGTGCTGCTGACTGAGTTGCTCAAGGCGTTCCCCAACGAGACGCTCGGCGCGAAACACTACAAGAAGTTCGGCGCCACCCTCGGCGTGCTGGTCAAGATCTTCGACGTGGGCGAGAACGCCCACATCCCCGTCCACTGGCATCCGTCGCCGGAGTTCTCCAAGAAGTATCTGAACAATCCATTCGGCAAGAACGAGTCTTGGATCCTCATCGGCGTCCGCCCCGGCGCGAAGGCATGGGTCGGCTGGAAGAAAAAGGTGGCGCTGAGCGACTTCAAGAAGTGGATGGACGCGCAGGACGTCGAGGCGATGCGCGCGCACATGCACGAGATCCGGCCGAAGCTGGGCGATGTGACCTACACCACCGCCGGCATCGTCCACTCCATCGGCGAAGGTTGCTGCATCCTCGAGCCGCAGGAGCCGACCGACTGGAACATCCTCGCCGAGTATGAAGGGCCGTATCCCTACAAGCGCGAGCAGGCCGCGTGCGGCCTCGACTGGGACAAGGGCCTGAAAGCGGCCGACTTCTCGGTGATGAGCACGTCGTTCCTCAAGAACCGCATCTGCCGCAAGCCGGTGAAGGTCCGCGGCACAGGCAGGAACAAGGAAGAGAAGTTCCTGCCCGACTCGGCGCGGAAGTATTTCTGGGAAACCAAGCTCACCGTCGCCGACAAGCTGAAGATGCCGGGCGACCGCGGGTTCTACGTGTTCGTCACGTTCCAGGGCGAGGGCAAGCTCGTCGGCCCGTGGGGCGAGACGCCCATCAAGCGCGGCAAGTCGTTCATGATCCCGCGTTGCCTGCCCGGCTACGAGATCGTCAACACCGGCCGCAAGCCGATCGAGGTCTATACCGGCTATCCGCCGGCGATCTGAAATCTGAAATCTAAAATCCCAAATCCACAGGAGAACAAGACCATGGCCACGTTACCGAAAAAGATGAAGGCGCAGGTTTTTT
>JACRKA010000167.1 GCA_016219905.1 Verrucomicrobiota bacterium | reverse complement strand
GTCACTCCGTGACGCGATAGACATTGTTATTGGCTCGCGTCACGGAGTGACGCGGCTACTTTCCCAGCCAACTTCTCAACGGACAAGAACACCGGCAGCCTCGTCAGGCGACGCAACACCGCCGCGTTCCGGCGCGCCGTCGCCGCTCCGGCCTTGTTCACGTCATTCAATATCACGCCCGCAATCTTCACACCGCGCCGACGCGCGCTCTCGACGGTGAGCAGCGTGTGATTGATCGTTCCCAGTCCGGCCCGCGCGACGATGATGATCGGCCAGCCTTGCCGCGCCACCCAATCCGCCACCGTCACTCGCTCCGTCAGCGGCACCAGCCAACCGCCAACACCCTCGACCAGCAACAGATCGAATCGTTTCACAGGCAACTTCACCCGCAACGCCACACGCTTCTTTTCTAGCCGTGCCGCCACCATTGGCGCCAGCGGCCGGCGGAAGAAAACGGGGTTGATTTCTTTCAACGTCAGTTCGCCGTCCATCGCCGCCTGCAGCACGCGCGCATCATCACGATTGCCCGTGGCAAAAGGCTTCACCGCTCCCGCGTGAACACCCGCTCGCCGCAATGCCCGCACCACCTCCGCGCTCACAAAGGTCTTCCCGACGCCGGTATCGGTGCCCGCAACAAAAACACACGCCCCCTTTCGGATTTCGACCTTCGGCCTTCCTTCGGCCTTCGGCTTTCGGCCTTCGACCTTCATCTCAGCACCTCCTCAACCGCCCTCCGCAGCACTTCACATATCTTCCGCAACTCCTCCTCCGTCACGCACAGCGGCGGCATGATGACGATAACGTTGCCGACGGGCCGCGTGAGCACGCCCAGTTCGCGCGCGCGCTGACAGACACGGATGCCCGCCTTCGCTTGCCACGGATACGGCCCGACCTCGACGCCTGCGATGAACCCGCACTGACGGACCTCCATGACAGGCTTCAGCGCGCAGAACTGTTTCAACTCGTCCCGCAGCAACCCAATCTTCGGCTGCAACCGCTCCAGCGTCCGCTCTTCCTCGAACACGGCCAGGCTCGCCAGTGCCGCGGCGCAGCCGAGTTGGTTGCCGGTGTAACTGTGGCCGTGAAAGAACGTCTTCTGATCCTCGTAGCTGCCGAGAAAGGCGTCAAACACGCGCTCCGTCGTCAACGTCGCCGCCAGCGGCATATAGCCGCCGGTCAGGCCTTTTGCCAGACAGAGAAAGTCCGGTGGCACGCTCTCCCCCTGACAGGCGAACATCGTCCCTGTCCGCCCAAAACCTGTCATCACCTCGTCCGCAATCAGCAGAGTGCCGTGTTCGTCGCAAAGCCGCCGCGTCTCCGCCAACAATCCTCGCGGCCAGAGCTTCATCCCCGCTGCGCCTTGGATGAGCGGCTCGATGGCAACCGCTGCCACTTCATTGCCGTGCTTCTCCAGCACCGCCTTCAAGCCTGCGGCATCCACGACGTGTTTGACCTCAAACAACAGCGGCTTGTAGGTCGCATGAAAGAGATCAATCCCGCCGAGGCTCACCGCGCCGATGGTGTCGCCGTGGTAGGCGCCGGTGAAGGCCACAAACCGCCGCCGTTCTGGCTGGCCGCGATGGACCCAGTAATGCAGCGCCATCTTGATCGCCACTTCGACCGCTGTGGAGCCGTCGTCACTGTAGAAGACGCGCGTCAGCCGTCCTGTTGGAGTCCAGCCTTTAGGCTGTTCCGATGCCGGCAGACAGGCTGAAGCCTGAACTCCAACGCTGGCGCCCGGCGCGATAGCCACAAGCTTCTCCGCCAACTCGATGGCCGGCACGTTCGACAAACCAAGGAACGAGCTGTGCGCGACCTTCTCCAGTTGCGCGCGGATGGCGGCGTTGATGCGCGGATGGCTGTGGCCGTGGATGTTTGTCCAGATGGAAGCGTTGGCATCGAGATACTCGCGCCCTTTTGTGTCCCAGAGCCGCGCGCCCTGCCCGCGCTCGATGATGACCGGCTCCTCCGCCATCCAGTCGCGCATCTGCGTGAACGGATGCCAGAGGTGGCGATGGTCTTTGTCAGCCAGCGGTTCCATGCGGCGCAAAGCGTAGAGCGTAGAGCGTGGAGCGTAAAGCGCGATGAGCGTGCTCAACCGGCAAGTCCCGCCAAAGCGTCCAAAAGGCCCCTGACCTGTTCAGCCGTGTGCGCCGCTGTCACGGTCAGCCGCAGCCGCGCCGCGCCGCGAGCGACCGTGGGGTAACGAATCGCGGGCACAAAGAAACCGCGCTCGAAGAGTCGCTGTGACATGGTCACCGTCCTCTTCTCATCACCAACAATCACCGGCATGATCGCGCCATGGACGCCGGGGGCGCAACCCAGCTTGTCCAAACCCTGTTTCACCCCGCCCGCCTTCTGCCACAATTGTTCCCGCCGCATCTGCCCCGCATCGCTCATCACAAAGTCCACTGCTGCGCTGGCCGCTGCGACGATGGCCGGCGGCAATGCCGTGGAGTAGATGAGGCTGCGCGCCCGGTTGATGAGCAGGTCCACGAGCGGGCGGGAGCCGCAAACAAAGCCACCGACGCAGCCGAGCGCCTTGCTCAGCGTGCCGAGTGTCACGTCTATGCGATCCTCCACGCCCAATTCCTCGGCCAGCCCTCGTCGGCGCGGGCCGTAGAGGGCCGTGGCGTGCGCTTCGTCAATCATCAACCACGCGCCGTAGCGATCCTTCAACTCGACGATCTCACGCAGCGGCGCGTGGTCGCCATCCATCGAGAAGACGGTTTCTGTGATGATGAGTGTGCGGCCAGGGTGGGCCGCGCGTCCCGCGCGGCAGATCGTTGATGATCGGCCGTGCGGGACGCACGGCCCACTCTGTCTCAGCAACTTCTCCAGCTTGTTCAAGTCGCCATGAGGATAGACGCGAATGGTGGCTCCGCTTTGCCGCGCTCCGTCCACGATGCTCGCATGGACGAGCTTGTCGAGGATGACGGTGTCGCCCTTGCCCACGAGCGCGCAGATGGTGCCGACATTGGCCGCGTAGCCGGAACTGAAGACCACCGCCGCTTCCTTGCCCTTGAACGCCGCGAGCCGTTCCTCCAGTTCCGCGTAGGGCGCAAGGTTGCCGCACACCAGCCGCGATGCGCCCGCGCCGACGCCGTATCGCTCCACGGCGCGCACCGCGGCATCGCGCAGCAGCGGATCGTTGGCAAGGCCGAGGTAGTCGTTGGAGGAGAAGTTGACGGCTTCGCGCCCGTCCACTGTAATGCGCGGGCTTTGCGGGCCGTTCACGTTGCGGAGCACGCGGAACAATCCAGCGGTGCGCAGTTCCTCCAGCGCCGCCGCGGCGAACGCGTCGAGTTCCATCGCCATCACGGAACCGGTGCGGGAGGCGCGCCGCCTCCCGTCCCCGCCGGTGCGGCCGGCGCCGCCGGCTGCGGTTTGTAGATGACCACCGCGTGCGGCTCGACGCGGAACTCAAGGCCCGCGACCGAAATCGCATAGCGCAAAACATCCAGCAGCGGCACATGGTGCAGGTTGAGCGTCACACGCGGCACCGCCGCGCCGGGCGGCAGTTGGAGGATGAAGCTGACAGGGCGTTTGTTCGGAGCGTGAGCAGCGCTCATGTCGCCGAGGAACTTCACGACGTCAGGGAGCGCCGCGTCACGAAAATCCACGTCCGGCAGGATTATCTGTCGCAGCGGCGCCTCCAATGCCGCGCGGCCGGTGTGAATTTCACGCAAGTATTGCTGGGCGTATTGGGCCGAGTTCCTGTCGCGCTGGACCAGGTCCATGACCGCCGCCTCCGCCTCGTCGTAGCGTTGCAGCCGGATCAGGTTCTTGATCTTGGCGTGCAACACGTGCACGAGCACCGCCGGGTTCGCCCCAGACCCCGGAGGCGAGACCGGTTGCTGTGCCGATAACACCCACGACAAAGCCGCCCAAGTCACCACAGTAGCCAGGCCCATCATTCTAACGTTCATCGTGGACCACCTTTCCATTCACCATGCTCAACAGCACCGCCCCGCGGCTCTCGACCACTCCGAGAGCCGCGTCGCGCTCCTCGCCGCCCAATCGCACCGCAATCATGTCGGCCCGCGCACCTGCCGCGAGTGTGCCCGTGACGCCCGCCTGTTTCAACGCTTTTGCCGCCACGGCCGTGGCCATCGCCAGCGCCTCGCTGGGCCGCATGGCCCGGAACACCGCCAGAAACTGCCGCATTTCGGCCCGCATGTCCAACTCCACCGCCCTCGGGCCGCTCGCTGCGCTGTCCGTGCCGAGGCAGACCGGCACGCCCGCCGCCCGCAGTCGCTCCAGCGGAAACGCCGGATGCCCGAAGAACCGATGGCTGCTTGGACAATGCACAACCGTGGCCTTGGCACGCGCCAGCATGGCCATATCGTCGTCATTGAGACAATTGGCGTGCGCCACCAGCGCGCCGTGCAGCACACCGAGCCGGTCAAGCAACGCGGCGCTGGAACCGTGGCCGCAATCGTTCATCGGACGGCCCAGTGCTGCGAGCCGTTCGTAGAGCCAGCCACGCGACTCTTCGAACATCGCCTGCTCGTCCAGCGACTCGGCCAGGTGCGTTGTGAAAATGCGGCTGCGTTTGCGGCAATAGGCGTGGGCTTGTTGATAAAGCGCGGCCGACGCCGTGAACGGCGCGTGCGGCGACAGCCCCGCACAACAACCCCAAGGCGATTCCTCCACCGGCTGGCCCGCCACATCAATCAACTCCAGGCACGACAACACGCGCATCGGCGAGCCGGCCATCAGGCCGAGGTTGACCGGCGTGGACGCGATGTCGCACACCGTCGTTGTCCCGCTGCGCGAAGCGGCAATCAGCCCGTTGCACGCCGAGACCGCAAACTGGGCCGCCGACCAGCCGCGTTTCCGGGCCGTGATGTCGCCAAGCCAATCCGTGAAACTGCCGCGCATCGGCACCTCGCCCGCCATGTCGGTGTAGTCCAGATGACAGTGCGCGTTGATGAAGCCGGGCAAGAGAGCGCACTCGCCGAGGTCGGTGAACGGGCCGCTAAAGTCCGCGCGAGGGCCGACAGCCGCGATGCGCCCGCGCTCGACAGCAACGACACCGTCTTCGATGGACGGTGCGGCGATTGGCAGGACAAACTTGGCGCGATAAAGATGCATGTGATGCGTGAAACGTTAAACGTGAAACGTAAGACGTAAAACGTGAAGCGGTTGACCACATCACGTTTCACGTTTTACGTTTCACGAGACCAGTGCTCGATGCTTCGCAAACGCCCCGCGCAGGTCGCGGCTGAGCTGGTCTTGCAACGATTGCAGTTGCCGATACTTCTCCACGTTCGCCGGCTTCGGTTTCGCGATGCTCTTCCGGTCCAGCTTCACAAACTCATCGGTGATTTCCCAGATCGCGACCTTGCTGCCGCGCTGGCGGGCGTAGCACCACATCGCCTGCAACGCGCCGCCGTAGGCCGCGCCCTCGGCGGTCTGCGTGCAGACAACCTCCGCGTTGAACACGTCGGCCATGATCTGCCGCCAGACGGCGGAGTTCGAGCCGCCGCCCGTGGCGCGGATTTGTGAGGGCGCGATGCCGAGCGCGCGAAGGCGGTTGAGGCCGTAGTTCATGCCGAGCGTGGCGCCCTCCATCGCGGCGCGCGCGAACGGCCCTGCGGCAAAGGTGCGATTGTTTACGCCGAAGAACACCCCGGTGCCATCGGGCACGTTCGGTGTGCGCTCGCCCTCGAAGTAGGGAACCAACACCAAGCCGCCAGCGCCGACCGGCGTCTTCTTCACCTCGGCGTCCATCTTCGCAAACGTCCAGCCGAAATCGTTGCGGACCATCTCCGTGGCGACGGTGACGTTCATCGTGCAGAGCAACGGCAGCCAGTTGCCCGTCGAGTCGCAAAACGCGGCAATCTCGCCCTGCGGGTCCACCACCGGCTTGTCGCTGCATGCGTAGATCGTGCCGCTCGTGCCGAGGCTCGCGGTGACGATGCCGGGCCGCGTGTTACCGGTGCCGATGGCGCCCATCATGTTGTCGCCGCCCCCCGCGCTGACGATCACGCCACCGCCCAGGCCGAGGGCTTTCGCGGCTTCAGACCGGAGTTTACCCGCTGGCTTGTCACTAGACTGGACGGCGGGCAGTTTCGATCTCAACTCCGGGTCAATCGTGTTGATGACCGCGTCGCACCATTGACGCGAACGCACATCCATGAGCGCCGTGCCGCTGGCGTCGCCGAACTCCATCGTCTTGTTGCCGGTGAGCCAGAAATTGATGTAGTCGTGCGGCAGCAGGACAGTGGCGAGCTTGGCGTAGTTCTGCGGCTCGTTTTGCTTCAGCCAAAGAATCTTCGACGCGGTGAAGCCGGCGGGCACGCCGTTGCCGATGAGTTCGATGACGCTCGCGAGGCCGCCGAGTGTGCCGATGATCTCCTCGCACTGCGGCGCCGTGGACGTGTCACACCACAGCTTCGCCGGACGGATGACGTTGCCGGCGGCATCGAGCGGCACGAAACCGTGTTGCTGGCCGCTGACGCCGGTGCCGCGCACGTCGGCGGCTTTCACCTTCGCGGCCTTCAGCGCGCCGCGGACGCTCACGATGACGGCGTCAATCCAGACCTTCGGATGCTGCTCCTTGTGGCCCGGTGGCAGTTTCGGGATGAGGCCGTGTGCCTTGGCAGCCGAGCCGGCGACGCGGCCGTTGCGCGCGTCCACGACGATGGCCTTGGTGGATTGGGTGCCGCTGTCTATTCCAATGAAGTATTCGGGCATGGCGGAGTCCTCGTAACACGTAATGCGCAACCAAACAGAGACCGGCGCGTTTTACAGCGCGGGGACTTTAGGTTAGTGTCGCCGGCGATTTCAAGAACTCCATGACCGGGATGACCGCCATTTTCATCGGGCTGGTGAGTTGGAACACCACCTTCTTCGCCGTCACGCTCTGGCTGGCGCTGACAGGCAACCCGTGGCATTGGGCGGCCGGGCTGGTGACGGGTGTTTTCACGCTGCTGGTTCATTCCATCGTCTTCATGCACTTCATCGGCACCGGCAAGGGCATCAAGGAGTCCGTCGAGAGCTACGACCTGCCGAACGACCCGCAGACCGGCTATGTGCGGCGGACAAAGAAACTCAAGGCCCGCGTTTTTCCCCATGCGACATTCGCGTCGCTGGCCATCATCGCGGCCATCTGGCTCGGCGGCTGGTATCACAGCCAGCGCTGGCTCGACCGCTACGAGAATCTGACGGCGTTCGCATGGCACCGCTGGGGCGCGTATCTGGCGCTCCTCTACACGGCCTACGCGTTCTACGCCGAATGGAAAGCCATCCGCGAAAACACCGCGATGCTCACGGAGATCAACTCGCTGATGGCCCGGCGCGACGCTAATCCACAAACTCCAGTTCCACCGGTTGGGGGATGACGCCGGCTTCGTAGCCGCGACGGAGGAAAAGGCGGATGGCTTCGCGGCCCTTGTCGCCGTAGTCGAGCGTCCAGTTGTTCCTATCGTCCACCCATCACTTCAGGATAAACTCGGCTGAACATCGCGCCGCCAGCCGCTCCTTCCTGCGTCCTGGAAACTTTCGCACGCGCGGCAGCAGGGACTCGCAATAGCGCAGCATCTCATCCGCGCTCATTTTCGCCGGCCGCTCGATATGGCCGCTCCAATCAGGAAACTCCAGGTCGAGTGCCTTCTCCCAATGCATTTGCGCTAGCTTTCCCTTCATTCTACAAACTCCAACTCCACCGGCTGGGGGATGACGCCGGCTTCGTGGCCGCGACGGAGGAAAAGGCGGATGGCTTCCCTGCCCTTGTCGCCGTAGTCGAGCGTCCAGTCGTTCACATACATGCCGACAAACTTGTCGGCCAGCAGCACGTCCATGTCGCGGGCATAGGCCATCGCGTGCGCAACCGCCGGCTGGCGGTGGGCAAGACCGTAGCGGATGCTTTCGGTCAGGAGCTTCGAGATGCGGCTCATCAGCGGTTGGCCGAGGGATTTCTTGATGGCGTTGCCACCGAGCGGCAGCGGCAGGCCACCCGTGTCGGCTTTCCACCATGCGCCGAGGTCCACGCAGAGGTCCAAGCCCTCCTTCTGATAAGTGAGTTGTCCTTCGTGGATGATGAGGCCGGCTTCGGCATCGCCGCGCTTCACCACGGCGAAAATCTGGTCGAACGGCACGACGACGTGGTTGAATTCCCGACCAAGCCAGAGGCGCAGCGCCAGAAACGCGCTGGTCATGCGACCCGGCACGGCAATCTTCAGCTTTTGGATTTCGTCCTTCGACCTTCGGCCCTTCGCCACGACCATCGGCCCGTAGCCGTCGCCCATCGAGGCACCGCTCGGCAGGAGCGCGTATTTGTCGAGCACGGAGGCGTAGGCGTGGATGGAGATGGCGGTCACGTCGAGTTCGCCGCGCGTGGCGCGCTCGTTGAGGGTCTGGATGTCTTGCAGGATATGCTCGAAGCGCAACTCGCCGGTCTCGATCTTGCCGGCGGCCAGCGCGTAGAACATGAACGCGTCGTCTGGGTCCGGGCTGTGGCCCAGCGTGATGGTGCGCGCTGCGGGCGAAACACTTTGCGTTCTCATGCGTCGCTTGTTATCTACGGAGCCGATGCCACGGCCAAGCATATTCTCCAAATCCGCCTCGCCAAATCCCGTGCCAATCGCGCGGGACACGCTGCTCAAGCCCGTCCGCTGGTGGCCTGCGGCGCTGATTGGCGCGTTGGCGTCCGCGGCCATTGTTTACTTTCGGTTTATCCGCGAGCTGCCGTCGCAGCAGCACCGCAACATGGCAACGATGACCGCGGTCGTCATCGCAGCCCTCCTGCTGTTTGTTTGGGCCATGCTCTTCTCGCGGTTGCGTTGGGAGATTCGCGGCCTGGTGTTTGTGGCAGTGATCGGCGCGATGGGCATGATTGCCGGCCTGTTTGAGATTTACGGTGTCACCGGGGATCTTGTGCCGCTTGTGAAGCTCCGCTGGACGCGCTCGACCGTGCACGCGGGAACGGAGGCGCGCCTTCCAATCACATCGCGCATCGTGACGCGTCCCGGAGACGATTGGCCGCAGTTCCTCGGCCCGAACCGCGACTCCACGCTGCCCGACGGTCCAAAACTGGCGCGCGATTGGAACGCTCGGCCGCCGCAACAACTCTGGCGGCATCCTGTCGGCCCAGCGTGGTCAGGCTTCGCCATCGCCGGCAACCGCGCCATCACGATGGAGCAGCAAGGCGAAGAAGAGTGGACGGTGTGCTACGAGTTGCTGACCGGCAAGGTGCTGTGGACTCACACTGACACGGCCCGTTTCGCGACCACCATCGCCGGCGAAGGGCCGCGCACCACGGCAACCATCACCGGGAACAAAGTCCTGACGTTGGGCGGCACCGGCATCCTGAACTGCCTCGACCTCGCCACGGGCAAACCGCAATGGAGCAAGAACGTCCTCGCGGACAACCAAAGCGGCGTAAACGAATGGGGCACGGCTGGCTCGCCGCTGGTGCGGGACGGACTCGTCGTCGTGAACCCCGGCGGCAACAACGGCCGTTCGCTGGTGGCGTATCGTCTCGACAGCGGCGAACGCGCCTGGCGCGGCGGCGATGACCACTCCAGTTACAGTTCACCGTGCGCGGCGACACTCTGCGGCTTGCCGCAGATTCTGATCTTCAACCATCACGCTGTTTTTGGCCACGACGCCGCCACGGGCCGCGAGTTGTGGAAGCACCTGTGGAATCCGACCCATGCGCACGTCACGCAGCCCATCGCGATCGCGGGTGACCGCGTGCTGGTGAGCAGCGGCTACGGCGAAGGCAGCGTCCTGCTTCGAATCCAGAACGACAACAGCGGAAATGTTCGGGCAACACCGCTTTGGAAGACCCGCCGGCTGAAATCGAAGTTCAACAACATGGTCACCCGCGACGGCTTCGTGTATGGCCTCGATGACGGGACGCTCGCCTGCGTGGAGCTGGCCACCGGCGAGTTGAAATGGAGGGAGGGCCGTTACGGCCACGGGCAATTCATTCTCGTTCACAACCTCCTCATCCTCACTGCCGAAGACGGCAGCGTGGTGTTGTTGGACCCGCAGCCAACCGGCCGGCGCGAGTTGACGAGGTTTAGGGCGCTCACCGGGAAGACGTGGAACCCGCCCGCACTGGCCGGCGACCTGTTGCTGATGCGCAATGCCGACGAGGCAGCGTGCTACCGGCTTCCGACCGAGTAAGCCCGGCGTCCCGCCTTCTCTTGCTCGCGCACATACCGGCTCAACTCGACCGTCAACTCGTAAGCCACCAGCGGCGTGATGAGGTAGATGCCGTTGAACAGAGCCAGCACGGCATCGCAGAGTTCGCGCGCAATCGCCAATCCTTCGCGCCTGCCGGCATCGCCCTCCTTGCCGCGCATCCGCGCGCGGATCGAATCGGCGATGGCGATGCCCGGCACCTCGTTGTGCAGGAACTCGCAGTTGCGCTCGCTGATGAGCGGCATCACCCCGACCAGCACCGGCACGCCAAAATGTTTCGTCGCGTCGTGCGTCGCCTTCACCAGCGCGGGATCGAACACCGGCTGCGTCATCACGTATCGCGCGCCCGCCGCCAGCTTGCGCTCCAGCCGCTTGACCTGGACGTTGATGTCCTTCGCGTTCGGGTTGAACGAGCAGCCGATGATGAAATCCGTCCGTTGCTTCAGGTCACGCCCGGAATGCGAGAAACCCTCGTTCATCTTCTTCATCAGCGCGATGAGGCTGACGGAGTTGAGGTCATAGACGCTGCTGGCCTCCGGCTGGTCGCCGCTCTTGGCCGGGTCGCCTGTGATCGCCAGCACGTGGTTGAGGCCGAGCACGGACATGCCCATCAATTCGCTCTGGATGCCGAGCAGGTTGCGGTCGCGGCAGGCCAGGTGCACCAACGGCAACACGCCCCGCTCCGCCATACGCTGCGCGAGCACCACGTTGCTGACGCGCAGGATGGCCAGCGAGTTGTCCGCGAGCGTCACGGAATCGGTGCCCGCGTCCTTGAGCGCCTCCGCGCCCTTGATGATCTTCTCGACGGCCGGCAGTGTGCGCGGCGGGTCGAGTTCGGTGACGATGAGCGTGCGCTTCTTGATGATGTCGAGGATGGACTCGCGCGGCGCTGCGGGCGGGGTCGGCGGCGCAGCCTCGCGGGGCGCAACCACGGTGACGCTCTTGGCGCGGACGGGCCGCAACGAACTGACAACGCGCGCCATTGCCGCAATGGTCTCCGGCGTCGTGCCGCAGCAGCCGCCGATAAGCCGCGCGCCCTGTTCAACCAACAGCGGCGTCATCTTCGCGAAATATTCCGGCGCGCCGAAGTAGATGTAGCGGCCTTCGAAGTATTCCGGTTTGCCGGCATTGGGATAAACCGAAAGCAACGCCCCCTCCTCCACCGGCACCCTCTCGAGGATGCGCAATGCGACGTTCGGGCCTAGCTGGCAGTTGAACCCGACGATGTCCGCCCCCGCCTCGCGCAACTGCCGCAGGCAGTCGGCCGCCGTCACGCCATCACCACTGCGCCCGCTCTCGTCAAAGCTCATGGACGCGATCACCGGCCTCGTCTCCAGACCCTGATAGACCTCCAGCGCGAGCTTCAGCTCGCCGAGCCGCGTGAACGTCTCCAGCAGGATGACGTCCACGTCGCCGCCGAGCAGCGCGCCGATCTGTTCCTGATAGATCGCGCGCCGGTCGGATTCGGTCAGGCCCGCCTCATCGGCGACCGAGCCGAGCGCGCCGACCGAGCCGGCCACGTAAACATCCCGGCCCGCCGCCTTGGCGATGCGCTTCGCCAGCGAGGCGCCCTTCCAGTTGATCTCGTTGACCTTCGATTCGAGGCCGAACTTCGCGAGCTTGAGACGGTTTGCGCCGAACGTGTTCGTCTCGATGACCTGCGCGCCCGCGGCGATGTAGTCGCGATGAATCTGCTCGACGAGGGCGGGATTGGTGACGTTCAAGCCGTCGAAACTCAACTCCAACGGCACGCCGCGCTGGTAGATGAGCGTGCCGATCGCGCCGTCGCCGAGCAGCACTTCGTCCTGGAGGCGGTCAAGGAAGTTGTTCATGGCATCATCAAACGCCGGATCAGTTCATCATCCGCAGGAGGGAACTTGAAGTCCTTCAGTTCGCCCACCCGCACCCACCGGCAGGCCTGACAATGGAGTGGCTGCGGTGCGCCGTCAAGCAGCTCGCATTCGAAGAAACACAGCCGCACCGTGCGCTCCGGGTAAGCATGCGTCACGTCATGGACCCGTGGCCCGACGCGGGCGGTGATGCCCAGTTCCTCCTGCAACTCGCGCGCGAGGCATTGTTCGAACGTTTCGTCTCCCTCGCGTTTGCCGCCGGGGAATTCCCACAGGTTGGCCAGATGATCGTCCGCCCGCCGTTGTGCGATCAGCACTGTGTCGCCGCGGCGGATGATCGCCGCAGCCACCTCGATCACTTTCCGCCCGCTCATGCGCGCAGCGATTCCAACTCGACAAACCGGCGCTCCAGCGCGCTTGTGTCGAGCGGCTGGCAACCGAGTTCGGCCAGCACCGGCTCCGCTTCCTGCGTGCAGGCGGACCGCCACAGGTCCACCAGAAAACGCCCCGCTTTCTTGTCCACCCACCAGCGCGCCCCGAAATTCTTCTGGAGATGCTCGGCGAGCTGCGCCTCACCCACCCACGCGCGCAGGTAGTCGGCGCTGTAGAAGCCGCCATCCATGTCGAAGAGATGGTTCACCGGCTGGTAGATGAAACCCGTGTGCTCCGTGAGCGTGCGCGCGTAGATGCGGCCGTCGCCCAGCGCGGCTTCGCCCTTTGTCTCGTGCTGGCGGAAGAACGCGAACTCGGCCTTCAGCTTCGCGATGTAGCGGCGATACATGTAGAGGTCCACGAGCACGCGGTAGTAACGGATGCGCGCCGCCAGCCTGCGGTTCAGCCGCATGACCTCCTCGAGCCACAGCGCGTCAAGCGTCATGTTCTGGAGGAGGAAGGCGTAGATCTCCGTCAACGCGTGCGACCGCGAGAGGTGGCGGTATTCGTAAGGCAGCTTGCCGTCAGAGAACCCGTAGTGCAGCGCGTGGCCCGCCTCGTGGAGGAACGTCTCGTAGTCGGTCAGCCCGCCGACCGGCTTGAGGATGAGATGGACCTCCTGCGGGATGCGCGCGGCAAAGACACACGCGCGCGGGTTCTTCTTGTCGCGCTCTTCGAGGTCGAGCTTGATGTTCTTCCGCGCCTTCAGGTCTAGGCCCATCCGCTTGAGCGAGCCGAACAGCCGCGGCAGCATCTCCTTCTTTGGAAACCGCGCGTCAAAATCGCCCAGCTTCAGCAGGTAGCTAACGTGCCAGCGCTGGAGCGCGGGCTTGCCCTCCAGCGTGCGGTAGGGCCGGCCGATCTTGTCGGCGGTCCAATGCGCGACATGGTCCCGGAACAACAACGACGTGCGGTGCGCCGACTCATCGAGCGTGGCGATGAACTTCTCGTATTCAAACTGCTTCTGCGCCTGGTAGAAGCCGATGTAGCTCCTGTAGCCGAGGTCGCGCCGCAGGATGCGCAGTTCGCGCTGGAGCTGCGAGAGCTTCAGCGGGTTGAACTTGCGATGCACGCCGTCGATCGCCGCGCCGAGCAGCTCGCGCTTGTCGAAGTCCGGCTCGTTCTGCAACCGCGGGCCGAGGTTGTAGTAAGGCATCTGTTGGTCGCCGAGCTTGACCTGGTGCCGGGCGAGGCCGGTCTGCAATTCATCGTCGAGCTTCGCGAGCTTGCGGTAGGCGTAAAGGCTGGCGCACGTGAAATAGAGCCGCTCCAGCCGCTCACGCTCGTCGGTGTCGCGCGCGCGGTTGAGCTGCGCCTGCGCCAGTTTGACGACCGAGTGCGAGGCGAGCCATTCGTGGCGCTGCATAATCGGCTCGGTCTCCTGCTTGTCCTTGAGGCCGACGCGCACCAGCCGCGACTCGGTGGAGAGTTCGTAGTCGAGCTGCTCGACGCCCTTGAGGATTTTTGCGATGGTGAGCGACATGGTTGCCTGCCTGTCTCCTATCCGAGGGTGTTCAACACTTCCTCCATCGTGCCGCGGATGCAGGTGAAGATCGGCGTGTCGCGGAGCGTGTATTGGCGCGCTTCGTTCTCGCGCATCACCATCACCAGGTCGAGGAAGTCGGTCGGCTTGTCGCTCTCGAACGCGACGACAAACTCCGGGTCGTCGAGGCCGAAGCTGTAGGTGGTGTTGATCTTCACGCTGGGGAACTTGTGGCCCGTGGCGATGTGCTCGTTCATCATCCGCTGGCGGTCGCCCATCGGGAGCAGATACCACTCGGCGGTCTTCCAGAACGGATAGACGAACAGGTATTTCTTCTCGCCGGGCACGATGCGGCCGCGCGAGTCGGACTGGCCCTCGTGGACGTGCTTCTCGACATACATCGAGCGCTTGGTCATCGCGAGGTAATGATAGGGCTGCGTCAGGTAAAGGCCGAGCTTGGAGTTCAGCAGCTTGGTCGTCATCCGCTGGTGCGTCTCCAGTTGCTCCGAGATGCGCCAGAGCATGAAGTCCACATCGCCGCGCGTGCCCACCAGCGAGTAGCCCAGGATCAGCATCCCCTGCTTGCGGAACTCCTCGACAATGGCGGACAGCTCGCGCTTGCTGGCTTCGCGCTCAGCGGCCGGCAGCCGCCGCCATTCGGGCGAAGTCTTGAAGAATGCGAATGTGATGAACTGGCGTTTGATGTCGGCCGGCGGCCCTCCCGCGCCTGCGGGATGCCCCGCCGTTGCCGGATGACCTGAACCCTGGCTTGGATGTTGTGCGTTGCTCATATCGTTTTCAGTTTGCGGCCGAGTCGCTTTTCGACGGAAACCACCTTGGTTTTCAGCCGGCCGCGATGGCCGCTACGATAGTCCACCTTGATGACACATTCCACCCGCCGGCAGTCCTTTCGCATCGCTTCGAAACATTTGCGGACGACGGCCATGCACTCGTCCCACTCGCCCTCCAGCACCGTGCCCATCGCGTGCAGCCGGTAATCGAGGCCGCTTTTCTCGATGATGGCCAGCGAGCGCGCCACATGCCTGCCGACGCTCTCGCCGCGGCCGAGCGGATACATGCTGAATTCCAGTAGCACCATAGACCAACCTGCTTGTCTGCGAGGGGCGCGATGATATAGTAGCCGCGCAGTCGGACAAGCAGATTTCTCCGCATGAAACGAAAAACCGGCGTCTTCGTCGTCACCCACGGCTCGAAGCTCAAGGAGGCCAACTGGATCATGCTCCGCCTCACCCGCGAACTGCGCCGGCGGTTCCGCACCGACTGCATCGTGCCATGCTTCATGGAGCTAGGTCAGCCCGACATCCCCACCGCCATCCGCAAGCTCGTCGCGAAAGGCTGCAACCACATCTTCGGCTACGCCTTCTTCCTCGTCCCCGGCAAACACCTTCAGCGCGACATTCCCCAAATCGTCCGCGAGACATTGAAAGACCATCCCGGCGTCACTTTCGAATTGAGCGAGCCGATGATGGCCGACCCCGCCCTCGCGGACTTTGTTGAGAACCGTCTCAAGCGCGAACTGCGCCCAACCCGCTGACGAATCGCCGCGCGTTTTCCGCTTCAACTCCGGCGCGACACAGGGCATCCTCTGCCCGCCGTTCACACTTAGGAACCGAGCCATGAAACACACTCACCACGCACATCCGATTTCCCGCCGTTCCTTCCTCCGTTGTGCCTCAAGCACCGTCGCAGCCGTCGTAAGCGCGCCCTACATCCTGCCCGCGTCGGTCTTCGGCGCCGACGCGCCCAGCAAGCGCGTCACCATCGGCTTCATCGGCTGCGGCCGGCAAACCTATCACGCCAACATCCCCGGCTTCCTCAAGGTCGCCGGCGTGCAGGCGGTCGCCGTCTGCGATGTGGACTCCTGGCGCATGGCCGAGGCGAAGAAGCTGATCGAGGACACCTACGCAAAGAAGAAAGACGGCAGCTTCAAGGGCTGCGCCGCCTACAAGGATTTCCGCGAGCTGCTCGCCGACAAGGGCGTTGACGCGGTGATGATCGCCACGCAGGACCACTGGCACGTGCCGATGGCCGTCGCCGCAGTTCGCGCCGGCAAGGACGTGGCGTTGGAAAAGCCGATCACGCGATACATTGACGAAGGCCGGCTGCTCGCGAACGAGGTAGCGAAGCACAAGCGTGTCTTCCGCGTGGACAGCGAGTTCCGTTCGCTGGAGCCAATGCACCGCGCCGCCGAACTGGTCCGCAACGGCCGCATCGGCAAGGTGCGCGTTGTCCGCACCGGCTCGCCAAAGGAAGTCTTCCCCGACGAGCCGGAGGCGGTCGCCGAAGTTCCTGCCGAGTTGGATTACGACCTCTGGCTTGGCCCGGCGCCGAAGGTTCCCTACATGCAGAAACGCGTCCACACGCCGCAGAACCTCAAGAGCCGCCCCGGCTGGATGCGCAGTCTCGATTACTGCGACGGCATGATCGCCAACTGGGGCACGCACCTCAACGACATCGGCCAGTGGGGCGCCGGCACCGAGCGCACCGGCCCCGTCGAGATCAAGGCCACGGGCAAGTTCCACGACGGAAAAGTCTGGAACGTGCTCGAACACTTCGACGCCTATTATAAATTCGCCAACGGCATCGAGTTCTTCTACCAGATGGGCGAGCCGCACGTCCGCTTCGCGGGCGACAAGGGCTGGATTCACGTCAACTACGCCGCCAGCAAACTCTCGCCCGAGCGTCTCAAGGCCAGCGACCCGGCTATACTGAAAGAAAAGATCAGCCCGGAGGAACTCCACTTCCCGCTCAAGAGCGAGAAGCAGGACTTCATTGACGCCGTGCGCTCGCGCGGCCGGACGCTGGAGGACGAGGAAGTCGGCCAGCGAACCACTTCACTCTGCCATCTCGCGCACATCGCCATCCAGCTCGGCGGTGTGAAGCTCGCGTGGAATCCCGACAAGGAAGTGTTCACCAACAACGACGCCGCCAACAGGCTCGCCAAGCGTCCGCCGATGCGCGCGCCGTGGAGCTTCGACACACTATGAACCATTTCGCCCGACAAGGAGCGGCGGTTTGTAACCGCCGCCGTGATGGGGCGGTT
>JACRKA010000165.1 GCA_016219905.1 Verrucomicrobiota bacterium | reverse complement strand
GGGATGATCTTCTCCGCCACGGGCCACTCCGGGCACTGGTTCTTCGCGCCGCCGAGCACCCAGATGGGGAACTCGTCCTGGATGAGGATGCCTTCCTCGTCGGCGATGTCATACCAGAACTCCGGCGGGAACCCGATGCAGTAGCGCAGCGAGTTCCAGTGCATCGTCATGAACTTCTGGTGCAGCTTCCGCACCCACTCGCGGTCCCACGGCAGGTCGCCGCGCGAGCTAACCTCGAAGAAACGGTAGGCCGACACGTAGAAGCCGCGCATGAAGTAAGGCTTGCCGTTGAGCATCGCGCGCTTCTTCTCCCGGTCGAAACGGAACGACCTCATGCCGAAGCGCGTCTTCGTCGCGTCCGCGCCCGTGCTGAGGCTCAGCTCGTAAAGGAACGGCTCCTCCGGCGACCAGAGCCGGCTGTCGCGGACCGGCACGGTGAAATCCACCGTCTTCTTTCCCTTCGCGCGGAGGTAGGTCTTCGGCGCGGTCAGCGTGCCGTCAATCCGGGTCGAGCCGCGCAACGAAACCGCAGCTTGCAACTCGAACTCGCAGCCCTTGTCACCAGCCGTCACTTCCGCGACCACGCGCACCGATTCCTTCTCGATGTCCGGCACGGTCTGCACGTTCACGATGTAAGGCGCGCCGGTCAGGATCAGTTCCACCGAATCGTAGATGCCGGGGATGAACAGGTATTTCTCGAAGTCCCACCCCGTCGGCATGTCCTGCGGCATCGAATCGCGATCCGCGCCGACGCGGATGATCAGCTCGTTCGGCTGGCCGTCCTTCTTGAGCGCCGCCTTCACGTCGAGCCAGGCCGGCGTGAAACACGGCAGATGCTCACCGATGACCTTGCCGTTGAGCCAGGCCTTCGTGCCGAACTGCGCCTTGTGGACCTTCAGCAGCGCAACCTCCGGCACCGGCTGCTTCAGCGCGAACTCGTGCCGATACCAGAACGCCTGCCGCTTCCCGCTCTTCTTGCCGACCTCGGCGAACGCCGGCTTGGCCATATCCACCAGTCCCGGCACCGGCACGCGATGCGCGAAGCTCTCCGGTGGCGAGTCCATCGCGCCCTCGGCGATCTGCCACTCGCCGTCGAGCGAAACGACCGTGCGCGCGTCGGCGGCGAAGGCGGTGGCGGTTGTGAGAGCAATTCCTGCGAAGATGATAAAGCGTGATAGTTTCATAGGCGGGCGGCAGTTTGTATCAACTCAGCGTGGGTTTTCGAGCGAATCTTTCCGTCATGGCACCAATCAGCAGCGGATGGATCGGCCACAAAAAGCACAAGGAACACAAAGCCGGACTTCCGTCTCGGCTCCTGCCTGCCTCATCGCTCGCCTTGCAGGTTCTTAGCCGGAACGATGCAGTTGATTTGGGGGATCGCACGCGCCCTCGCGTGCAGCCATCGGCGCCTCGCCGATGGCCTGCTGTTGTTGCAAGTCACACCGTTAGGTTCGCCGCCGCAGGAACCAGAAAGTGTTCGGCGAGGGCGCCGAACACCGCACGCGAGGCGCGTGCGCTCCCCGCTGCAACTGAATCGTTCCGGCTTAGGAGGCGGTTCGTGATCCGGTAATCTCGTCAACCAACCCATAAAGTTCGCTCTCCATCTTGGCTACCGCCTCTGTTTTGCCGTGCTTAAACTCACAAAACGGTTCGTAGAAGCGAAACTTCCGCGCAAGCCGCAATGGACGGAACACAATCGCCATCGGATTGAACTCCCGGTCACCGCCAAAGTAGCGAAACGCCAGAACGCCGAGCGTGGGCTGCCACCGGCTGCGATCAGACCAATTCAGAATGACCACACGTTTGCTTAAACGTGGCAGGATGCGCTCCTCGATGTAATCATGCCAAATCGGGCTGTCCGAATACACGAACAACACGTAGCGGCCACGCACACACCAGCAACACCACGCGGCGAGGTGGAGGAACAGGCCGGCAAGCAGGAGGAAGGTAAGCACTGCGATTGTGAGCGGTATGGCCCAAACGACGAGCAACACTGTCACAACAGGGCCGAATTTCTTCCGCTTCATGGGCTGTGGCTGGCTCATGGGGTAGTCGGCCGGTTTACTTCGCCCGCTTCTTCGACCGCCGTCGCGTTTTGCCACGCGCCCGTTCCATCGCGTTCCTCCTCTCAACTTCCATTTGCTGCTTCAGCACTTGGAAGAATTTTTTCGATTTCGCGCGATGTTGTCGTGAGTTAAGGGATGCATCGAGACGTTCTTGGGGCGTTTGCTGCATGGACCAGCAGAACAACATCAACTCGTTACTGTCCACGTCGGGGACCAGCGGGTGCAGCCGGTCGGCCAGCCGCGCCGCCGCTTTCGCCTGCCGTTCGAGTTTTTGTTGCGCAGTCATGACGCCCGCAGATTAGCACGCTCCTCCGCCCCGCGCCAAGCCCGGCGCAGACTTCTACGGAACAACAGACTGTTTCCGGTCGCTGGCGGCAGATTCCTTGCGATAGTTCACGCCGAGATGGTCGAGGCGGAGAAGATGGTTTTGCAGGCGGCGCTCGAAGCCGGCGAAGTCTTTCCGCTCCGCCGGCGACCAGACGACCTCCGCCAGCGCCGCCGCGCGCGGGAAGGCGAAATACTCGACGTCGCGCGGCGTCCACATGTATTCGGTCCAGAGCGCGCCCTGCGCGCCGAGGATGTGGCGGCGCTTGGACTCCGGCAGTTCGGTGGGGACCGGCTCGAACTCATAGACGCGCGACAACGGGAGGAAGCCGCCGATGTATTCCGGTTCGCCGGGGCTTTTGGACTGCGCGTAATCGAAGTAGCAGTGCGAGGTCGGCGCCATGACGACGTCGTGGCCCGCGCTGGCGGCGGCGATGCCACCCTTGATGCCACGCCAGGACATCACGGCCGCGCCGGGCGTGAGGCCGCCTTCGAGGATTTCGTCCCAGCCGAGGAGCCGCCGGCCTTTGCCGGCGAGGAATTCCTCGACACGATGGTTGAACCAGGTCTGGAGGTGCGCCTCGCCCTTGAGGCCCTCGGCCCGGAGGCGCGCCTGGCATTTCGGGCAGGTCTTCCAGCGGTCGCGCGGGGCCTCGTCGCCGCCGATGTGGATGAAGCGGCCGGGGAACAGTTCGCAGACTTCGCCGAGCACGTCCTTGACGAAGGCGAGGGCCGCGTCGTTGCCGGGGCAGAGGATGTCCGGCTCGATGCCCCAACGCGTGCGCACCTCGAACGGGCCGCCCCGGCAGGACAGCGCGGGATACGCCACGAGCGCCGCGAGGAAATGCCCCGGCATCTCGATCTCCGGCACGAGCGTGACGTGCCGCGCCTGCGCGTAAGCGACGAGGTCGCGGATTTGCCGCTGCGTGTAGAAAAACGGCCCGTAGCGGTTGCCGTCGCCGCGCTTGCGGTCGCCGTGGATGGGCGATTCCTTGCGGACGGAGCCAAGCTGGGTGAGAAGCGGGTGCTTCTTGATTTCGATGCGCCAACCTTGGTCGTCGGTCAGGTGAAGCTGGAGCGTGTTCAGTTTGTGGATCGCCATCACGTCCACCAGCTTCTTGATGAACTCCGGCGGCATGAAATGCCGCGCCGGGTCGAGCAGCAAGCCGCGCCATGCGAAGCGCGGCCGATCTTCGATCTCGACGCAGGGCGCGGCCCAACCGCCATCGAGAGCGCGCGTCAGATGTTTCGTGGCGAACACCTGCGGCGGCAGCAACTGCCGGAACGTGACGCCGCCGTAGAACAAGCCGACTTCCGTCGCCGCGCTAATCGCCACGCGCTTGGGCGTCACCGAGAGGCGATAGCCTTCGGTGCCGAGTTTGGATTCGAGCGAGCGGTCGAGTTGCAGGACAATGGCGCCCGGCTTGGGTTCTTTATTTGTGAGCGGCAAGGGCAGGCCCGTCGGCCCTCTCAAGGCGGTGGCTAGTTTGCGGGCCTCCGCTTCAGCGTCCGGCTCGGCGATGACGGAGGTGTTGCGAGTCAGCGCGAAAGTCCCTTCCGCCACAGTCATCTTCTCCGGCGCAGGAACGAGCGCAGGAGAAACAGCCGCCATGCACCATCGGCTCGCCGAAAGCATCAGGCATGAGGCCAGCAACAGCGCGGCGCGAGGAAGCGGGTTCATGGGCTTGCCCTATTGTGGTTTTGGCGGCGGGGCGGGCGGTTTGGCGAGCAGTTCCAGGATCGCCATCGTGAGCTTGGCGGAATTCTGCGCGGCCACCTCGGCGAATGAGACGAAATCCAGCGCGGCGGACGCGTCGGCCTTGTCGCTCATGGAACGGATCACCAGACACGGCACCTGCTGATGCCAGCAAATCTGCGCCACCGCGCCGCCCTCCATTTCGACCGCGTCGGCGTTGAACTGCTTGCGCAGTTCCGCCTTTTTGGCGGGCGAGGAAACAAACACGTCGCCGGTGACGATCACGCCGTGGTGGATGGCCGGCACGTGCTCGCCCGTCGCCGTCGGCACTTTCTCGAACGTCAATCCCTTGCCCGCTTTCCCGGCAAGCTCCAACAGTGGTTTCGGGCTGGCAATGAACAACGGCGGTCGCCGCCCGTTGGGCGCGCGGCCCGGGCCTTTCGGCTCGAAGCCCTGCGTGGTGAGGTCGCCGAAGTCGTGCTGGGCGATCTTCTCAGCGACGACGATGTCGCCCCGGTCCAACGCGGGGTTGATCGCGCCGGCGACCCCGGTGAAGAGCACCTCGGCCGGCTTGAAGTGGTCGAGCAGCAGCGTGGTCGTCATGGCGGCATGAACCTTGCCGCTGCCGCTGCACGCCAGCACCACCTTGCGGCCGGCGAGCGTGCCGGTGATGAACGGCACGCCGGAGAACGCATGCTCCTTCGCGTCCTTGAGCTGCCCGGCAAGGAGTTCGACCTCCATGACCATCGCGCCCATCACCGCCGTGAGCGGCTCGCGCTTCGGCGCCTCCGCGCCGACGGCCCATGACAGCGAGAGACACAGCGCCCATCCGGGAATAAACAAGCAACGCAGCAGGGCGGAGCGGGCGGGAGCGGAAAAACAGCCGGGGGCAGCGGTCTTTCCTGTGCGCCGCTGCCCCCGGTCTTCGAGGGAAGTTCCCCGGTTCAAAATGTGGGACTGCTCAGGCCGCGACGAGTTTCATCGCGACGTCCACGGCGCTGGCCGCGTCGGCGGCGTAGCCGTTGGCGCCGATCTCGTTCGCGAACTCCTGCGTGATGGGCGCGCCGCCGATGATCAACTTCGGCTTGGTGACGCCGGCTTTCTTGAACGCGGCGACGGTTTCCTTCATGGCGGGCATGGTGGTGGTCAACAGCGCCGAGAGGCCGACGATGTCGGCGTTGGATTCCTTGGCGGCGTTGATGAACTTCTCGGCAGGGACGTTCGAGCCGAGGTCCACGACGGCGATGTTGGCGCCTTTCCACATCATCGCGACGAGGTTCTTGCCGATGTCGTGGAGGTCGCCCTGGACGGTGCCGATGACGGCGGTGTATTTCGGTTTGATGCCGGCCTTGGCGAGCAGCGGCTCCAGCATCGCCATCGCCTCCTTCATCGCGCGCGCGGCGATGAGCATCTCCGGCACGAAAACCTCGTTGCGCTTGAACTTCTCGCCGACGGTGGCCATGCCGGGCACGAGGCCTTTTTCGACGATGTCGAGCGGCTTCATCCCGGCCTCGAGCAACGCCTTGGTGAGTCGCGTTGCCTCGTTGCGGTTGCCCTTGACGATTGCCTCGGTAAGGTTGCTGAGATCGCTCATGTGAATGCTCCTGCGGTTTGCCCGTTGGGTTTGATGGCTCCTGTGTCTGGTTCGGGTTCGAACGTGTCGGCCTTGTGAACTGTGGGCCGGACTTTGCCAAACCGCCGCAGCCGAAGCAAGGATTTCGTGGACGTTGTTGTGGGCCGATGGCGAAAAGCGGCCCGCGCATGACCGTCACGCGGCTTGACGCGCGGGGCATGGTTGTGGCGGAATACCGCCCGCGTCGCCAGAACGCCAGCCAAGGACACCTGCCATGAACAAAGTCAGAGTCGCGGTCATCGGATTGGGATGGTTCGGGGAGAAACATTGCGAGGCGCTGTCGGGAATCCCGCACGTCGAGCTTCACGCACTCTGCACGCGCACGGAATCGCGGCTGAAGGAGGTCGCCAAGACCTTCGGCGTGAAAAAGACCTACACCGACTACAAGAAGCTGCTCGCCGATCCCGACGTGGATGCGGTGAGTGTCGTGACGATGTGGGACCAGCATACCGCGCCAACCCTCGCGGCGTTGAAGGCTGGCAAGCATGTGTTCCTGGAGAAGCCGATGGCCTCGACGGTCGCCGACTGCGAGAAGATTGTGAAGGCGACGAAGGCATCGTCGAAGTTCTTCATGGTCGGCCACATCTGCCGGTTCAACCCGCGCTACGCCGCCGCCAAGGACGCCATCGCCGAGGGCAAGATCGGCAGGATCGTCTCGATGTATGCGCGGCGTAACATCCCGGCGTTTGTCGGCCAGTCCGTGCTGCCGAAGATCGGCCCGATCATCGGCGACGGCGTGCATGACACGGACCTGATGCTGTGGTATTCCGGCGCGAAGGTCGTCTCGGCCTACGCGCAGACCGTCAACGTCCGCAAGCTCAAGAACCCCGACCTTGGCTGGACGATGTATCGCTTCGACAGCGGCGCGATCGGCGTGCTGGAGGACACGGGGGTTCTGCCGGACACGACGGCGTTCCAGATTGACGAGCGGATGGAGATCATCGGCACCGAAGGCTCCATCCACATCCACGAGACGCATCCGAACTTCTCCATCGTGGATAAGACCGGTTGGCACTCGCCCGACACGACCTACTGGCCGTCGCTGCACGGCGTGCGGGCCGGCGCGTTGCGCGAGGAACTCAGCTACTTCGCGACGTGCGTCCTCGAAGGCCGCAAACCCACCGTCATCACGCCGGAAGAATCGGCCGCCGCCGTGCGCGCGTGCCTCGCGGCGGAGGAATCGGCGGCGACGGGGAAGATTGTGAAACTGTAGATGCAATGAAGAGCACATCCCCATTGCCCGCCATCGGTCGCGCTTCCGCAAGCCGCGCTGAAAGCGCGGCCGTATATCAGCCCAGGGCAAGCAAGTCCGCGAGCGCCGCCCTGGGAATCCGAACCAACATAGAGACTCGCCCTGAAGGGGCGCGGGTAAGAGGGGTCC
>JACRKA010000166.1 GCA_016219905.1 Verrucomicrobiota bacterium | reverse complement strand
GCCGGCCTTGCCATACGTGACCGGCGTGCCGTCGGGGTTGAGCACGACCCAGTCCTTGGCCTGCGGCATCTCCTTGAAGAACAGCTCCCAGATGAACGCGCCGCTGTAGGTGTAACAGCCCACGCGCAGCCCGGCGTCGTGGCAGAGCTTGGCGAACTTCACCGCGTCGCTCATGCTCTCGCGCTCCGCCTCCAGCCCGCCGCCCTTGTAGCAGTGCATCATCACGAAGTTCACGCCGAGCGATTTTAACTTCGCGACCATCGCCGGGCTGTGCTCGCGCTCGTAGGCCGCGCGCTGCTCCGCCGTCGGCGTGTAACCCTCCGCGCCATCGCGCCGCACGCGGAACAACAGCGGCTCCCAACTGCCCGCCATCACGATGCCGTCGCGCCGCAGCCATTCCGGGCGTTTGTCCTTTGCGAGCGGTAGGTTTGGCGTGTCAGCGGCGAAGGCAGAGAAATCCACAGCCAGCGAACTGGCGGCCAAGATCAAGGTGGCGATTATTATTTTGGTTTTCATGATGGTGTCCTCAGCGAACAGCTAGCACGCTTCGCCCCGTGGGGGCGATATGAAAATAGCCGAGCGTTTCACCCCGAAATCTTTCGGCGTTCATGCTGGGAACGTCGAGGTGGCCAGTTTCTCGTCGAGTGATTCGCAGCGGAACCAGCGATTTTTTCTGGTTGACGCTCGGCGGGTGTTGTCCGTAGTCTGCGCGTGTCGTTGGAGAACACAAGGTCGTATGCGGTAACGAACAACCACATAGCTAAACCCGCTGCTTGGCGCAGACACCAATCACCGAGCGCAGCGGGGTTGACCTTCGGAGACACCAACAATGAACACACGGCAGATTCGACCATTAGCATCGGCCAAATGGATCGTTGCAGGGTGTTGTGCCATCTGGACGCTCGTCGCCAGCCCAATCGCTTCAGCCGATGTCATCTACAATGTCACGTGGGACGGTTCTCTGAACACATCGTATGTTTACATGTTCGAGGGCACCAGTTACCAGTATCTCGCCGGTGCTGGCGGCTTCGGCGGTGGCATGGCGTTTCCAAGTTTCACCGGCTCGTTCGCCTCAGACAAGACTTTTGTGGTGCAGTTCTCTGCGCCAGTAGGTCAGCAGATAATCGTCACAAAACCGACAACCGCTGACAGCCTGTATCTCCAACTGCAACTGGTGACCAACGATGGGGGATATAGCAGCCCTTATGGAACGGCGGACAGTCTCGTTTTTGAGGGGACCACTGGCACACCACCTAGCGGATTGAACTTTGGCGAACTCTCCACTGCGAACGGCGTCACTGACTTCTGGAGTTCCGGCCAAAGCCAAGCGGTCTCCGACAGTTTCTCATTCACGAAGTTCACCGCACAGTTCACGGTTCCATCGGCATTATCCACATCGTTTAACAATCTCAACTGGTATGCGGGCGTAGTGGAATTCGTGGCGACGGGCGGTAGCATGACGAGCGATCCTGGCGCGTGGGTCACGCTCGGGGTCGTGCCCGAGCCTGGTTCCGTGAGCCTGTTGGGATTGGGCGCGCTTTTCTTCGCGCTTCGCCGGTTTCCATCCAAGGCGACGTGAAGCGCAGGGCTGTAGGCCAGACACTCCTGTCTGGCCGGCGGTTCTCTACAGAGGAGCCAGACAAGAATGTCTGGCTTACGGGGTCGTGGTCGTCCACCCAACTCACGAGCTTGCTTCAATCCTCGCGCGTCGAATCTGCCGCCGGCACGCCGCGAGCATCGCGCGCCAGTGGGCGCGCAGGAACGCCGGCTGTTGCAGGCTCTCACGGGCGTATTTGCGGCCCGCCTGCGCGAGATCGAGTGTCGCCTCGATGCGCATCTCATCGCGGTTGTTCGCCAGCGCCAGCAGGCGCGTGTCCGCCGCCACGATCTTCGAATCGCCCGCGGACCAAAAGCCGCCGCCTTGCGGGCCGACGGTGTTGGCGAAGACGTAGCACACCTGGTTCTCGAACGCCCGCGCCACGATGCCGTCCTTGCCGCCGCGCTTGGCCTTCGACACGGCGAGCCGGTCCAGCCCGGCGTTCGGGTGAAACAGGACTTGCGCGCCCATCATCACCGGCAGGCGGACCAGTTCGGGATAGCGCCGCTCGTGGCAGATGATGGCGGTGCAGGGGATGCCATCGAGCCGGAAGAAGGCCAGCACGTTGCCCGGCGCGAAGAACGTCGCGTCGAGCGGCGTGAGCTGAATCTTGTGGTAGCGGAACACTTCGCGCCCGCGCCGGTCGAACACGAGCAGCGAGTTGAGCCACCGGCCGCGGGAGCGCGTCGGCGAGCCGGCCAACACGTTGCAGCGATGCTCGCGCGCCGCGCCTGCAACCGCCCGCAGCCCCGCCTCCACCGCCGCGGGGTCGAGTTTGCGAAAGTTGATGTTGTAGCCTGTGACGGCGGTTTCCGGGAACAGGATGGCGTCGCCGCCCGCGCGCGCGAACTCGGCGATGTGCCGCTCGATAAACGCGACGTTCTCCGGGATCGTGCGCCGGAACTTCATCTGCACGGCAGCGGCTTTCATCTGTGTTTTCATCATGCGCTGGTCTCCAGAGAACGTGACATTCTTGTCGTCGTTTTCTTCTGTGCCTGCCAGGGAAACGGACTTGGAAGTCCGTTCTACGTCGCCGCGCGCACGCAAATGCGTAGAACGGACTTCCAAGTCCGTTGATCTTGGGCATCAACCATTGGAGTTCATCATGAATGGTCCGCGATGAAGTCGCGCACCCAGTTGGCCTGTTCCTGCTGGCCGTCAATCAGCACCGCGCCGAGGATGGAGAAGCCGGTGACTTTGCCGTCCTGGAGATGATTGACCAGCTTGTGCCACTGCAGCTTCAGCATGTCCATCGGCACCGGCGCGACGCTCGGATAATCGCGCAGGTAGCAACCCATCACGACCGGTTTGCCGGGGAACACCGCGCGGCAACGGTCGAGGTCGCCGTCGAGCTTCGGGATGTCCTTTGCGTTCCAGACCCACAAGTTCACGACATCAATGAACGGCGCAAACTCCTTCCAGTCGGGATGCTCCAACTCGTGCGTATAGACCACCGTCCAGAGCTTCAGCTTCGGGTTGGCGCGCTTGAGCGCGGCGTAGATCTCGCCGTATTGGGCGGGCGTGTAGCGCTCGCGCTTGACCAGCCCCTTCATGTCATCGTGGAACGCGCCGGTGATGTTCGGGAACTTGAGCGACAGCCGGCCGACGTTCTCCGCCTCGGCGCGCACGGTGGCGGGCGCGGCGTCAATGAAGTTCTTCGAGCCGCCATCCTTGGTGCGCTGCCATTTCCATTTCGAGATGTCGCAGATGACCTCGTCGAGGTGGCGGAGCTTGCGCATCGCCTGCTCGTCGTTGGGATGGAAGATGTAGCAGGCGCGCTTGAGGCCGAAATACGCGCAGCCCTCGCCCACGCCGTAGATCGAAGGAAACACGCCCGGATCCAGCCCCTGGCCTTCCCACACCCAGCCAATGTCTTTCATTCGCATGACCAGGCCTCTGCTACGGCGTCGCCGGCGCAATGCCCAGCGCGGACTCCAGCGTCGGCACGGGGCGGAAATCGGGGCGGCCGCGGTAAGCGATGTTGCGGCGGCCGAAGTAGGAGCCGTAGTAGGGGGCGTTGGCGTCCACCCAGGTCACGAGCTTGATCCAATCCTCGCGCGTCAGCTTCACGTCGTGATGGCCGGCGCGCAGGACGGAAACCAGCTTGCTCTTGTGCGCGCCATAGGTGTAGGGCGGCACGGCGGGCGCGTAGCCCATCGCGTCGGCGGCTTCGGGCTTGGGGCCGACGAATTCCTGGATGTAGCCGACGAGGTCCGTGTGGACGATGCTCGCGAAAGACTTGCAGAACCGTTCCGTCATCTCGCCGGTCAGGACGAGGTCGCCGCCGGGTTTCTGCGCGCCGTGGCAGGAGACGCAGTGGCGGTCGAAGATCGGCTGGATGTCGGTCGGGTAGTGGATGGGACGCGGCGCAATCTCGCCGGGCTGCGCCTGCGGTTTCACGGGCGGGGATTTCATCGCCAGCGGGACGCGGCTCACGGGCGTGCGGCTGCGATGTTCGTGGCAGCCGATGCACGAGCGGCGCTCGCCCGGCTGGAAGTTCACGAACGTCCGCATCCGCTGGATTTCCATGAAGTCCTTGTCGAGAGCCTGGAGGAAGATGTTGCGGTTGGCCGGCACGGTGAAGCACGCCGAGCCATCCTCGCGCACCGGCACGATGCCGTGGAGCACCTTGATGCTCAGGTGTCCATAGAGGCTGATCGCCACCATCTGGCCCGGCGCGCGGTCGTTGCCTTGGTAGCCGTTGTTGACCGACCACGGACGCGCCACCTGTTCCATCACGCGCAGGTATTTCACCGCGCCCGGCGCGACGCCGTCGAGGCCCTGATACACGTCGGCGACGAGGACGGTGGCGTCGTTGGCGGCAGAAGAATAATTCCGGACTTCATGAAGTCCGGAATTATTCTTCTCCGCCGTTACGGCTTCTCCGAGCATTGCACCGGCCACCGCGGGCGGCACGGCGCGCGGTTCCAGCGGCCGCGCCTGCCAGCATGAGATCGCCGGGTCGCTGTGGATGCGGACACGATTGCCGAAGACGTCGAGCAGGTAGATGCCGTAGGCGGCGTGATCGTTCCACTCGCCGGCCGGGTTGCAGGAGACGAGAAAGAACTTGCCCGCGACGGACGCGCTCGCCGGGTCGGTGAGCGGGAACGGGTCGCAATACCACGGCCCGTAGATGTCGGTGATCCAGCGGCCGTTCCGGAGCTGCCGCAGCCCCCAGTTGCCCTTCGGCAGCGAGCCGGGCGTCAGCACGTTCATGGCGGCGTCGGTGCGCTTGTCCTTGCGGAGGTCCACGAGCACGATGGCGCCGGTATTGGCCGGGCTATGGCCCGAACCGAGGCACACGACGAGATCGTTGCGGCCCGGCACGTTGCGGGCCTGGTTGAACACGGCGGGCGTGGTGATGTTGTTGCCGTAGATTTCCTCCGACTGGCTGCCGTCGGGGAACATCGCCCAGAGCGACTGCACCGCGCCCGCGCCCTTGTCCACGTATTCCCAACGGTTGTAGAGGATGCGCCCGTCGTTCATCACCGTCGGACAAAACTCGCTCAGCGCGCCGCGCGAGAGCAGCGTCATCCCCGACCCGTCGGCGTTCACGCGGTGGAGGCTCGGCACGGTCAGCGAATGGCCGCCGCAGAGCACGCTGCGCTCGACGCGTGTCGAGGTGAACACGATGCCGCCGTCGGGCAGGTAACACGGGTGCATGTCGTCGCTCCAGTGCCCGTAGCGCGCGGGGTTCTTCGCAAGTTCCTCCCGCGAACACGTCGCATACTTGGCGATGCGCGTCTCCTCGTCCGCGGGCGGCTGCGTCACCTGTCGCAAGCCGCCGCCGTCCACGCCGACCTCGTAAATGCGGAGTCCCTGCGGCTTCGGCGGCTTGTAGTTGAAGAGAATCCGCTTCGCATCGAACGACAGGTCGTAGCGGTCAAAGATGCCGTCGCCGAGTTGCGGCGCGATATCGGTGACGGTGCCGTCGGCAAGCGAGAGCAGCGACAGCGCGCCGCCGAAGCGTTTGATGCCCTCGTTGTATTCGTCGTAGTAGTGGTTCGAGTCGTAGGTGTGGCGCTTGACGAACAACAGCTTCTTGCCCGCCAGCAACGGATTCTCAACCACCAACGCCTCGCGCTGGAGGTTCTGGATTTCGCCGAGCAGTTGCTCGCCCGGCGCTTGAGCTTTCGCCAGCAACTGCCGCCGCAAATCGCCCGCGCGCGCCAGCAGCCGCCCGCCGGGATACCTGCCGGGAAACGCGCCATGCAGCTCTCTCATCGCGGCGATGAGTGCGTCCACGTCGTGCAACGCAGCGCGCAGTTCCGCTGCTGTCACACACAGATCGAGCGAGCACTTATCACGTTGAGCACGAACCGCCGCGCCGTCCGCGCCGAGAGCCGCAATCGTCTCGTCGAGAAACTGCTTCTCCAGCTTCGGCTCTGCGCCCTGCGCAAACCAACCATTGGCCGGCTCGAACCAACTGAAATCAACCTGCTCCAGCAACCGATTCCGCTCGCGCGGGAAATCGTGCTCGATCATCGCCCAGAGCGCGGGCGTGGGCGCGGAGGAAACGCGGACGGCGTTGAACCACGACTTCTGCGCGCCTTTGCCGAGAGCCAACAGCAACCGGTTCTCGCCCGCATCGAGCGTCACGTCCACCAACACCGCCTCATGCCAGCCGCGGCGCTTCGCCACCGGCACGCGCTCGTAGCCGGCGAGCCTGTCGTGCAGCGGCACCTGCCGGCCGTTGACCCACACCAGCGCATCCGTCGGCTTCACGCCTGCGCCCGATGGCGACGGCCGGTAAGCGAAACCGCCGAACCGCTCGTGCCGGCTCAGTTCAAGTGTGAGCGTGAGCGGCTTCGCGGCGGTGATCGTTGTGGAGACATAGTCGTCGGATGGCTTGCTGCCGAGATTGGGATTACCCGCCGAGTCGCTCGCGCACTTCGTCCAACGCAAGCCGGGGGCGGAGGGAAGCGTTGGATCGAACTTTTCCTTGTCGCCCAACTTCAGGCGCTGCCAGCCGCCGACCTTGATGGCGCGCCGCGCGTCCTCCTGCGACGCCTGCCACTGCTGGAGCCGCGCCCGCGTCGCCAGCATCGTCTGCTGGAGGGATGGTTGTTTCTCGTAGAGTTGCCCCTGCGCCGACGGCAGCCCGGCCGTCAACACCATGCCAAGCGCGCCCACCAGGACACCGGCGCGCTGAACCATCACCACATCCGAGGCTCGCATGAATCAGATCTCCGGTTTATCGGTTCGCGTTTTGCGTTCCCGACGCCCCGTTTCTACTCCAGCCCGTCCCAGAAGCAAGCCTGACAACGCGCGAACCGGCCAAACGCCGGGGCGCGTTCACTCCGCGCCGTAGCTCTTGCGATACTTCACTTTTTCGTCTTTGGCGGCCTCGGGTGCGGCAGGCGGCGGCGGTGCGGCAGGTTGTGGGGCGGCGGGCGGCGGCGGTGTGGGCGCGGAAGCGGGCTGCCCGGCTTCGGCAGGCGGCGCCATGCCAGCCTGGCGGGCGATCTCGATGAAGACCATCTGGAGCTGGTTGAGGGCGCTCTTGATGATCTGGTCCTCGGTGTGGCTGCGCCTGCCCTCGGTCTTCGCCTCCACCATGGCGAGCATGTCCACGAAAACGGCGGCGGCGTCGAGGTCCGGCGGCGGCGGTTCCTGGCCTTCGGGCGCGATCTTGCCCATCGCCAGCAGCGCGTTGGTGGAGATCATCCGCACGAGCATGTAGAACATCTCCGTGTCATGCTGCGCGGCCGTCGGGTCTTGTTTTTGAACTTCTGGCATAAATCCTTTCAATGATTGGGGTATTGGAGTGGTGGAGTAGTGGAGTGTTGGGCTGGTGAAATCCAATACCCATTACTCCAATACTCCACTACTCCATCACTCCGTGTCCTTCTTCGCCGCCGGCCGCACGACGCCGATGGCGGCGGTGTTGGCCTGCAGATACTTCGCCGCGACGCGCTGCACGTCGGCCGCAGTGACGACGCCGTAGCGTTTCTCGAAATCGAGGCTGAACTTGTAGCCCAGCCCGTATAGCTCGTCGAGGGCGATCTGGCTGGCGAGCGTCGCGTTGGACTGGAGGCTGATCTTGTATTCGCCGATGAGCTTGTTCCGGCCGCGGACGACCACGTCATCGCTGAGGCCCTGCTGGCAAATCTTGCCTATCTCCTTCAGCAACTCGGCCTCGGCCTGCTTCGCCTTCGCCGGGTCGGTGCCGACGTAGAACACGAAGTAGCCGGGATCGAGCGGCACGAGCTGGCTCGCGCCGGTGTAGTAGCAGAGCGCCAGCTCGTCGCGCAACCGCTTGAACAGCGGCGAGTCCAGCCCGCTCAGGCTTTGGTCGAGCACCTCCATCGCGCAACGGTCGGGGCTGGCGACGTTGACGCCGCGGAAGCCGATGAACACCACCGCCTGCTGGCGCGGGGCGATCTCCTCCTTGCGCGCGGCGCTGGTCAACGCTGCGGCGGGTGTGCGCGCGGGCAGCGGATCGCTCTTGGCACGCTTGAGTTTGCCGAAGTGTTTCTCGACGGCGCGCCGGACGTCGGCGGCCTTCACGTCGCCGCAGATGGCCAACACCCTGTTGTG
>JACRKA010000164.1 GCA_016219905.1 Verrucomicrobiota bacterium | reverse complement strand
CAACAGCCGGCGGTCGGAGACCGCCGCTACAAAGGCCCAAGTTGGCGGTTTTGCGGGTTTTACGGGCCATTTTGAGGGTTTTGGGGTGTTTCCCAAACGCCGCGGGATGCTCCCCAAACCGCGCGGGACGCTTCCCAAACGCCACGGTATCCATCCCGCACGGTTTGGGATGCATACCGGTCGCCGCGGGATGGATACCGCGGCCTAGGGTATCCATCCCATGCGCTGCGGTATCCATCCCGGACGGCGCGGGAACCCTCCCGCGCGGCATGGGACCGATACCGGCCGGCGCGGTATTCATACCATAGCGTGTGGGATGGATACCCTGACGCGCGGTATGGATACCGCACGGCGCGGTATGAATACCCTGCGGCGCGGTAAGAGCACCGCGGCGCGCCGCGGACGGCCCGCCAGAGCGCGCGCCGGGACGGAAGGCCGCGAGAAAGACGGTGGAAGAAAGAGGAGAGACGCCGCGTCGAGCGGGACCGGCGGGGGGAATCGGATTGACTTTTGCCAAGGACGCGCTACGCGCGCCATCAATTATAACGGCGTAACGGCGTAACGGCGTAACGGCGTAACGGCGTAACGGCGTAACGGCTGGAGGCGGGCAGCGGGGACGGCTCCGCCTTCGCGTGAACCCTGTGTCCCCTGCGCGGTCGAGCAACCTCTGCGTCTCGCTGCGATGTCATCGCCAACATTCCTCGGATGCCACCAACGGCGCGACTTGTAGTGGATGCGGCCCGTCCGGTCAAACCGAAATTCGCGGATGCGGACGGAGGATGTTCTGTCGGCCCGCGAAACACGCGAAAGGGTGATGGCTGAAGCGCGAGTCCACGGTTGCGCTGCGCAGTTGCGCCGTTAATATAGCGGCGCGATGGAACGAACGACGACGACAACGCCGCGATGGATCGTGGCCCGGCTGGGCGACGACATGAACTGGTGGGTGCGCGAGGCCAGCGACGAGATCTATTGGCCGAAGGAGGGGCTGAGCCTCCTCGACCCGCGCCAGTTCCACGATGTGCTGGAGCGGTTGCAGACCTGCCGGCCCTATGGTTACAAGCCGGAGAGTTTCGCGCGGGCGTTCCAGTTGTTCGAGGTGCAGTCGGAACTGGCGGACGGCGAGTTGCGGCTGCGGCCGGCGCGGATGGTGGAGGACGGCGGCGAGGCGCAGAATCTTTTTGCGATGCCGGTCATCGCCAGTGAGGAGGACAGCCGCTACGGGGATTTTGTCGAGGCGGTGGAGGGCTGGCGCTTGAAGATGTTGAACAAGACGCATCACTACGGCAACGACGTGGACGCGCTGGATCTGGAGGGGGAACTGGAAGCGAAGGCCAACGACCGCTATTTCTCCGGCAGCGCGGTGCATTGCTACCACGAGTTGAGCGACATCCTCTCCTGGTCGCCCGCGGAGTGGGGCGAGGCCGAGGGCGAGTCGGAAGCGCGCGCGGAAGCTGAAGAGGACGAGGCAGACGGCGGCGCCACGCGATAGGGACTGCGCGCGAAAGCCAGGCGACGGCGTTCAGGCAATCGTCTTGGGCAGGGTGACGAAGAAGGCGGTGTCTTCCTCCGGCGATGAGGCGAAAGCCACGCTGCCTTTCAGATAGCGTTCGGTGAGCAGCTTCACGCTGTAGGTGCCCAAGCCCCGGTCATTGCTCTTGGTGGAGAAGGAGCGGTTGAAGATCTGCAACTGGACCTCGCGCGGGATGAAGCCGGGGTTGCGGACGGCAAACTTCAGGTTCGGGCCGGCGTCCTCGCAATCGAGCGTGACGGTCTGGCCGGGCGCGGAAGCCTCGAGGGCGTTCTTCGTCAGGTTGCCCAGAACGCGCTTCACAAGCGCCTCGTCGCTGGTGAACGCGATGTCCGCCGCGCCGCTTGCCAGGCAAATCGCGCGCCGCCGGCCGACACGATGGTTCTGGTAGAGCGTCTGGACCTGGGCCAGGACTTCACGGGATTTCAGGGGCGCAGGTTTGATTTTCAGCTCGGCGCGCTCGGCGGCTTCGAGATCCCTTTGGGCCACGACGTCGTCAAACAACTCGCGGACACTGGCCTGCGCCAGCCCCATCTCGGAGCGCAGCGGCGCCGGCACCTCGCTCGCCAGCAACTCCATCAGCCCCATCAGGCCGCCGATGCAATTGAGGGCGTCGTGGAAGAAAAGCCGCTCCAGCACGCGGCGCCGCTTCTCGTGGCTGATGTTGGCTGCTGAGAGCAGCAGGAACGGCTCCTCATTGTGGCTGAACGGGGTGGCCAGCACCAACAGGTCCAGCGCGTCCTGCCCCTCCCGCGTGACCTGGCTCAGGCGGCATTCCTGAAGGTCCGTGCGCCCGGCCAATCCCATCGTGACGGCCTTGGCTGCGCCACAGACGCCGCAAGACTGCGTGCTGCCGCAGCCAGCCGCGCATTCTTGCGCATGGACACAGCCGAACACTTCACCGAACCGCCCGCCCAGGATGTTCGGCGAACGGCCGGGCGGAATCAGTTCGGATGCGTTCCTGCTGGCAAACACGATCTGCCGGTGCGGGTTGAGTATGAAGACGTAATTGAGAAGAGAGTGCAGCAACTGGCCCACCAACGGCAGATCGTCAAAACTGCGCGCCTGCCTTTCAATTTCCTCCAGCGGCAATCGGTCGGCGGTGGCGGATGTGTTTGAAGTGTCTGGGGACATGATCATTCGTGTGCCTCCCGGTTTAGGGCCGCCAAGATAATCTGTTCGCTCCTCTGCCGCAGCTTCGTCCTCCTTGCGCTTCCGATGCAAGGCCTCTGAACCTGCCACCACCGTGCCTTGAACACGCCATATTACGCCGCATCGGCCGTGGCCGCAAATGGAGCGTTCTGCCGCGTCCCGGTCGGCGCGATCCTCTCACAGGGCCTGACAAAACTCCCGATGCGACAATCCTAGCGATTGCTGATGAGCCAGCGCGTGCCGCTGGTGGCGAGGGGCTTGAGGCTGCCGGCAGGCACGCCGACTTTTTCCGCCCAGTAGGGAACGCGGCTCTCCTCGATGATGATGAAGACCCGCTCCGCGCTGTTCCACATCGGCGGCAGCGCGTCCTCCGGCACGAACATGTCCTCGCCGATGTGGTGCTCGCGGCAGGCAAACTCGATTTGCGACGGCACGTCGAGCCAGTGGACCCGCCGGTCGAGGTAGAAGAACAGGCTGCTCGCGGCGTGAGCTTCGTTCTCGCAGAGCACCTTGTCCGCCGGGCCGGCGTTCTTGTTGACGTAGCGGGCGACGTCCGCCAGCGAGAAGTAGGGCGCCATGACGCTCATGCCCTTCGCGGCGCCAAACAGCGGCACGATCATCGCCGCTGTGAGGGCAAACGCGGTGGCTGTTTCGCGCCCGCGCCACGCCAGCCAGAGGGCCGCCGCAGCCCCCACCGTCAGCGAGCCGAATGCGGCCCACATCACCGGCAGCAAATGGCGCCACGAGTTGGCCGAGAATCCTTCGATGGCATTGATGAAGTTGTCGCGGCTCGCGGCGGGAATCACCGACGGTGGCGCGCCGCCATTCAGCCAATGCTCCTCCAGCGCCGCCGCGACCAAGCCAGCCATGCCGATCAGCAGGAACACGATCAAGCCTCCGCGGATCAGGTTGCGCACCACGCGCCGACCCGGGCGCGGCGCAGTCCAGAGCTGGCTCAGCCATAAAGCAAACGCCGGCCAGCCGCACATGCCGTAGTAGTCCTGCCGCGTCGAGATGATCATCGCCACGCCGACGACGCCAATCCACGCCAGCAGCAGCCGCTCCGGCAGCGGGTCTTCGGCACGGTCCTTAAGGTGGCGAAACCAGATCACGAGCGCGGCCGGGAAGTAGAGCGTCCACGGGAAGAACCAGATGCCGTGTTGCAGGATGAACTGGTTGAAGCCGATCGGCGTATCGTCCTGTGGATAGTGCGTCCCTGTGACGTGGCCGATCTGCTCGTTGATGAAATGGTAATCAAAGAAGCCGGGAAACTTGATCTCCATCGCCGCATACCAAGGCGCCCAGATGGCGAGGAACACCAGCACACCGCGCCACGAAAACAATGGTCGCAGCGCCGCCCGCGCGTGAGGATTCAGCACCGCCAGAGCCGCGGCCGCGACCAACGGATATGCCAGGCCGTGCAATCCCTTGCTCATGGCAGCGAGTCCCGCAAACGCCCACGCACCGAGATACCATCGCCGGCGGCGGGATTCGTCCTCGTAGCCACACAGGATGCAGTAGAACGCGCCGGTCACAAAACACGTCAGGTATGCCTCCGGCATCACCATCTTGCCGAAGATGAACCAGCCGACGCTCGCCGCGACCGCCAGGCCCGCCATCAAGCCGCGCTTCGGCCCGCCCAGCCGTTCGCCGATCAGATAGACCAGTGCCGTCAGCAGGCACATGATGAGCGCGGTGGGCAGCCGGCACGCAAACTCGTTCTCGCCGAACACCAACAGCGACGGCGCGGTCAGCCAATAGACCAGCGGCGGTTTCTGGAGGCGCGGGAGATAGTTGTTCGTCGGCACCAACCAGTCGCCGCTGCGGACCATCTCCCGGGCGGCGCCAGAGTATTGCGTGTCGAGTTCGTCGTAGAGGTCCGAAATCGGCGCCGAGCCGACATAGAGCAACGCCGTCAGCCCGACGACGGCCGCCAGCGGCCACCATCGGCGCCGCGGGACGGCGGCTGGCATGGGCGCAGGGAAACCCTCCGCCTCGCGCCAGTCTTGCGAGGCGGTCTGCCGGCTGCGTTCTTCTACAGTGTCTTCCATCACAACGGATGAGCTGCGTGAAATCTTCTACTCCCTGCGAGCCGCGCTAGTATTAGCGGCTCGTGCGTCGTGAAGCAACGGGCAATTCCGCCGTGCCGCGGCGCCCGCTCAGCCCTTGGCGACGATCACTTCGACGCCGTGTTTCTGCAGCATCGCGATTTGGCTGCGCGACGTGGCCTTGTCGGTGATCACCGTGTGCACCTTCTCCAGCGGCGCGAAGGGCGACAATGCCCGCCGGCCGAACTTCGTGTGGTCAATGCAAAGCACCACGCGGCTCGCGACCGCCATCATCTTCAACTGCACTGCCACGATGAGATTGTTGGAGTTGGTGAACCCTTCGGGGGTGACGCCGCCGCAACTCATGATGGCGATGTCCGCGTGGACTGTTGACAGGCATTCCTCTGCGACCGGCCCCAGCAACACGCCCAGGCGGGGATAGATGAAGCCGCCCGTCACGATGGTCTCGACGCTGCTGGAGTTGATGAAGAGATTGGCGGCCGGCAGGGAGTTGGTGACAACCTGGATGCGCTTGCCGCCAAGATGCTTCGCCACGTGATAGGTCGTCGTGCCGCCGTCCACGATCACCGCCATGCCGTCCTGCACCAGCGCTGCCGCGGCCCGGCCGATCAGGTCTTTCTCGTCCGCCTGCCGCGTGTCGCGCACCAGGAAGTTCAATTCCTCCGTCTTGTGCTCGACGGTCATCGCGCCGCCGTGGGTGCGCTTGAGCACGCCCTTGGCCGCGAGCTGGTCGAGGTCGCGCCGGACGGTGGACTCGGAGGCCTGAAGCTCGCGGGCGAGTGTGGCGAGGTCCGCGAACTCGTGCTGGCCCAGCAGGGCCTCGATTCGGCGCTGTCGCTCGGGCGCTTTCACGGCGGCAGTCTGGCAGCTACGCAAAGATTTTGCAAGAAGTTGTTGACAGGTTTTGGCGGAACCGGTATAAAGCGCGCACGGTTTTGATAGATATTGACTGATTTTGGAGAAGCCAATGGCGGTGCCAAATTTACAACGGTCGGTCGTCGAGCAAATCGTCCGTGAGGTCGTCGTCGCCCGGTTCGGCGCGCCCGGCGCCCGCGCGGCCGCCGGGCCGAACCCCCTCGTCGTCAACGTCAGCGCCCGCCACTGCCACGTGTCGCAGGAGGCACTGGATGCGCTTTTCGGCAAGGGCCACCAGCTCAAGCCGATGAAGATGCTTTACCAGGAGGGCGCGTTCGCGGCAGAGGAGTGCGTGACGCTGATCGGCCCCAAGAGCCGCGTGATTTCCAACCTCCGCATCCTCGGCCCATGCCGGCCGATGAACCAGGTCGAACTGGCCTACACGGACGCCATCACGCTCGGTTTTGACATCCCGCTGCGGCTGAGCGGTGACATCAAGGGCACGCCCGGCTGCATGTTGATGGGGCCGAAAGGGTTCTTCGAGATCAAGGAAGGCGTCATCCGCGCCGCGCGCCACGTGCACGTCAGCCCGGCGGATGCGGCGTTTTACGGCGTCAAGCAGGGCGACAAGATGCGGCTGCGCATCGGCGGCGAATGCGGCGGGACGCTGGACAACATTTTGGTGCGTGTGGACAAGTCCTTCAAGTTGGAGGTCCACATTGACACCGACGAAGGCAACGGTCTGGCCGTGGGGCCGGACAGCAAAGTGGAATTGGTCAAGTAAGGCAAAAACACAGGAGAACGCATGAGCGAAGCATTAGGCATTATTGAAACCAAGGGCTACGTCGGCTCGGTCGAGTGCAGCGACGCCGCGGTGAAGGCCGCGAACGTCTCGCTGCTCAAGACCATCCCGATCGGCGGCGGCATGATTACCGTCCTGTTCCAGGGCGACGTCGGCAGCGTGAAAGCGGCGGTGGACGCCGGCTCGGCAGCGGCAGGCAAGGTCGGCGAATTGATCGCCAGCCACGTCATCCCCCGGCCCAGCGCGGACCTGCTGAAGGCATTCATCAGTTAAAGGAGCACATATCATGGCACTGCAAGCAATCGGCATGATCGAAACCAAGGGCCTCACGGCGCTGCTGGAAGGCAGCGACGCGGCGTTGAAGGCCGCCAACGTCCAGCTTATCGGCTGGGAAAAAGTCGGGTCGGGCTACGTGTCCGCCTTCTTCCGCGGCGATGTCGCGGCGGTGAAGGCTGCCGTGGACGCCGGCGCGGCTGCTGCGGCGACCGTGGGCGAAGTCATCAGCGTCCACGTCATCCCACGGCCCCACGACGACCTGGTCAACCTCGGCAAATTCATCGGCGGCTAAACCAGCGACACCGCATCACGTTTCACGTTTTACGTTTCACGTGAAGGTCCTCATCGCCAACATCGGCTCCACGTCCTTCAAGTATCGCCTGTTCGACATGTCGAACGAGGCGGTGCTCGCCAAGGGCGGCTACGAGCGCGTCACCGACTACGGCGACGCGATCGAGAAGTCGCTTGCGGAGATGAAGGCCAGTGGCGCGCTGACGCGGCTGGAGGATCTCGCGGCCGTCGGGTTCAAGACCGTCCTCGCCAAAGGCATCCTTGGTTGTGCGGAACTGACCGAGGACGTGCTGAAGGCGATGGAGGCGATGAACGACGTCGCGCCGTCGCACAACCCGCCCTACATCGCCGGCATCCGGAAGTTTCGCGAGAAACTGCCGCGCACGCCCCTGATCGGGCTGTTCGAGACGGCATGGAACGCCAACGCGCCGGAAGCGGGGCAGCGTTACGCCGTCTCCGAGCAATGGTGCGAGTGGGGCGTGCGGCGTTACGGCTACCACGGCGCGAGCCACCGCTATGTCACCGAGCGTGTCGCGAAGTTGCTCGGACGCGACGATCTGCGCGTGATCTCCTGCCACCTCGGCGGGAGCAGCAGCATCGGCGCGGCGCGCGGCCTGCGGTCGTTCGGCAACTCGCTCGGCATGAGCCCGCAGTCGGGCGTGCCGCACAACAACCGCGTGGGCGACCTGGACTCGTTCGCCATCCCGTTCCTCATGAAGTCACACGGGCTGACGCTCGATCAGGTCGTGAAGGCAATGAACAAGGAAGGCGGCCTGCTCGGCATCAGCGGCGTGTCGAACGACATCCGCGACGTGGACGCGGCGGCGAAGCAGGGCAATAAGCGGGCGCAACTGGCGCTGGACGTGTTCACCCACAGCATCCGCCATTGGATCGGGGCGTTCATGCTTCAACTCAACGGCGCGGATGCGATCGTGTTCACCGCCGGCATCGGCGAGAACCGCACGGAGATCCGGGCGGGGGTCTGCAAGGACCTCGACTGGTTCGGCATCAAGCTCGACGCTCAGAAGAACGCCGTGGTCCAGCGCGGCCAGGAAGCCGTCATCAGCGCGGACGATTCACGAACGAAGATAATGGTCGTGCCCACGAACGAGGAGATCGTCGTGGCGCGCGAGGCGGTCAAACTTTTGGAAAGCAAACGGAAGTAAACAGGAGAACGCACATGGCAGAGCAAGCAATCGGAATGATCGAAACCCGCGGCCTGGTCGCGCTCGTCGAAGGGACGGATGCGATGTTGAAGGCGGCGAACGTCCAACTCCTCGGCATGCAACAGGTCGGCAACGCGCTGGTCACCAGCGTGATCGTCGGCGACGTGGCTGCGGTGAAGGCCGCGACCGACGCCGGCGCGCAGGCCGCCAAGGGCATCGGCGAAGTCGTGAGTGTTCACGTCATCGCGCGCCCCCACGGCGACGTTGCGGCCGTGCTGCCGAAGAAGGGCGTGGCTAAAAAGTAAAACGTGAAACGTAAAACGTAGGGACGGGGTCGCGACAGCGATCACGTTTCACGTTTCACGAATCACGCACACGACCATGTTCCTCGGAAAAATCGAAGGCCACATCGTCGCCACGAAAAAGGACCCGAAGATGCACGGGCGCAAGCTCCTGCTCGTCCGGCCCATGCTCGTGGACGAGAAAGACCACACCAAGTGGAAACCCGGCACGAACACCATCGTCGCCGTGGACACCCTCGGCGCGGGTGAGGGCGAACTGGTGATGTTCTGCCAGGGCAGCTCCGCGCGCCTGGCCCCCGGCATGAAGGAAGCCCCGGTGGACGCCGTCGTCATCGCCATCGTGGACACGGTGGATGTCGAAGGCAAAACCATCTTCAAGGCCGGCAAGTAGCCGCCGACGTAAGGAGGCGGATTTGAAACCATGAGTGCTCCAGCGATCAACGAACAACTCATCCGCGGCGTGGTGGAGGAAGTGCTCTCGCGCCTCGGCCAGCGGCCGGCTGCGACGCCCGCGCCTGCGCCGGCTCCCGCACCGGCGTCAGCGCCGGCGTTCGCGCTGACCAGCGCCAGCAAACGCAACTTTGGCGTGTTCTCCGACGCCAACCAGGCCTGCGAGGCCGCCGCGCAGGCGTATCAACAACTCACCAAGGCCGGCATCGCCGGCCGCCGCAAGGTCGAGGAGATCATCAAGTCCCTCTGCGAGAAAAACGCCGAGTCGTGGGGCAAGATCGAATTCGACGAGACCAAGATCGGTCGGCTCGACCACAAGATCGAGAAGCTGAAGGTCATCCGCAACGTCCCCGGCGTGGACTTCCTGGAGCGGAAGGTTCACAGCGGCGACGCGGGCATCAGCGTGGACGAGTGCACGCCGTTCGGCGTCATCGGTGCCATTACGCCCTCGACCCACTCCATCCCGACGCTGGCCTGCAACATCGTCAACATGGTCGCGGCGGGCAACGCCATCGTCTTCAACGTCCATCCTGCCGCGCGCCATTGCGCCGCGATGGCCGTCCGCGTGTTCAACGAGGCGATCCATGCCGCGCTCGGCATCGAGAACCTCGCGTGCGCGGCGATCCCGCCGACGATGGACAGTTTCAAGGCGATGTGCTCCAACGCGAACGTCGCGCTCCTCTGCGTCACCGGCGGCCCCGGCGTTGTGGCGGCGGCGATGGCGTCCGGCAAGCGCGCGATTTGCGCCGGCCCCGGCAACCCGCCGGTGGTCGTGGACGAGACGGCGGACTTCGACAATGCCGCCCGCTCGATCATCATCGGCGGCGGCTACGACAACAACCTGCTTTGCATCGGCGAGAAGGAAGTCTTCGTCACCGCGAAGGCGTGGGACAAGTTCATCGCCGCGTTCAAGAAGGCTGGCGCGGTCGAGTTGAACTCGCGCCAGGTGGATGCGCTCACGAAAGAGGCGTTCACCATCGAGAAGGGCCAGGGCGCCGGTTGCCCGCACCCGATCCTGAACAAGAAGCTCATCGGCAAGGACGCCGCCGTGCTGGCGCAGGCCGCGGGCGCGAGCGCGCCAGCGAAGTGCGAGATGCTCTTCGGCGAAACCGACGCGGACCATCCGTTCGTGCAGGACGAGCAGATGATGCCGTTCGTGCCGGTCGTGCGCGTGCGCGACGTGGACGAGGGCATCAAGGAGTCCAAGCGCGCCGAGCACGGCTATCGGCACACGGCCCTCATCCACTCGCGCGACCTCGACGCGATCACTGAGATGGCGCGCGTGATGAACACGACGATTTTCGTGGCCAACGGGCCGAGCACCGCCGGCCTCGGCGGGGGCGGCGAGGGTTACATGAGCTACTCCATCGCGACGCCGACGGGCGAGGGCATCAGCACGCCGCTGACTTTCACACGGTTCCGCCGGCTGACGATGGCGGGTTCGTTGAGGATTTACTGAGATGATGCTGTGTCGCGTTGATGGCAACCTGACGACGACCGTGAAGCACAAGAGCGCGGCCGGATGGCGGCTGTTGATCTGCCAGCCTATCACGCCCGACGGCGTGGAGACGGGCGCGTTCACCGTGGCGATTGACCCGCTCGGCGCGGGACTGCATCAGCGCGTGATGGTCAGCACCGACGGCATGCACACGTCGAAGCTCGTCGGCGACCGCCGCACGCCACTGCGGAACTGCATCATAGGAATTGTGGACGCATGAGACTCGGCAAGGTCATCGGCAAAGTGACAATGAGCAAGCAGACAGACTCGCTCAAGGGCGGGCGCTGGCTCTTCGTCTGGCCGATCAACCGGCAGATGCTCGCCGGACAGCCGACGCCGCCGGAATGGTCGCTGGTCTGCTACGACAATCTCGGTGCGGGTCTCGGCGACACGATCGGCTACGTCGAAGGCCGCGAGGCCGCGCAGCCATTCGAGAAGGACACGCCCATTGACGCTTACAACGCGATGATCGTGGACAAGGTCAATTACACGCCGCCAAGGAAATCATGAGGACCGTTATCACAGTCAGAGATCTGGCGCACCTGAAGGGGCGCGGGGACAAGGAATTCGTCGCGCCAGCGGACGCGATCCTGACGCCGTCGGCGCGGGATTTTCTGCGCGCCCAGGGCGTCAACGTGCTCTTCGACGGCGAGAACGCATCGAGCCACCCCGCCAGCGCCAAGCCTGCGGCGGGCGGCGCTTACGTTTCTACTGCGGCAGCGGTCGCGAAACCGAAGCCGGAACACGCGAAGCTTTTCAACTCGAAGGCGTCGCAGGCGCTTAAGGAGCAGATGATCTGCGTCGGCCACCGGCTCTGGAAGCGCGAATACGTGGACGGCAACGGCGGCAATATCAGCGTGCGCATCGGCGAGAACGAGGTGCTTTGCACGCCGACACTGGTCAGCAAGGGCATGCTCACCGTGGACGACATCTGCATGGTGGACATGGAGGGCAACCAGCTCGCCGGAACGCAAAAGCGCACCAGCGAGATTTTCCTGCACCTGGAGATCATGAAGGCGAACCCGAAGGCGCGCGCGTGCGTTCATGCGCACCCGCCGCACGCGACCGCGTTCGCCATCACCGACGCCTGTGTGCCGTCGTGCATGATCCCGGAGATGGAGGTCTTCGTCGGGAAGGTTGCCAAGTCGCCCTACGAGACCCCGGGCACGAAGGCGTTCGCCGAGACCATTCTGCCGTTCTGTAAGGACCACAACACGATCCTGCTCCAGAACCACGGTGTCATCACGTGGGCCAACGACGTCGAGCGCGCTTACTGGTTCATGGAGGTCGTGGACGCCTATTGCCGCACCGTCGTCATCGCGTCGCACATCGGCGGCCACTTCACCTACATGCCGTCGGAGAAAGTTGGCGACCTGCTGAAGCTGAAGAAAGGCCTCGACCTGCCCGACGCGCGCTACGACCTGAAGCCCGCTGACTATTGCGCCTGTGAGTTCCGTCCCGGTGCGAGCTGCAAGAGCGACGGGGACAAACCGGCCGCCAGCGACAGCTCCAGCAACGCGATGGAGAGCGTCGTGCAGATGGTGACTGATGAAGTGATGCGCGCGCTGGCCAAGTGACGCCCACGCGAAAGCAGCCATGCAGAAATCCCTCGACACCAAGCTGGCGGAGATCCGGAAGAACCCGGCCACGCGCGCGTTTATCATCGCCGACGCGAAGGATCCCGACATGGCGCGAGGCATCCAGTCGTTCGGGCCAGTGATGCGAAGTGATCCGCGTGCCGGGGCGCGCCGGGCGTTGAAGTCGCCGGAGGCGTTCCGCAACGGCGAGATCGGCCATCGGACGGTCGTGGATTTCGACGCGCTTATCCATGCCGTCGTGCAGCAAGGCTTGATAGACATCATGCTGATGTCCGCCGCGACGAACGAGCGGCTGACGATCAAGGAACGGCTTTTCGACAACAGTCACGTCACGCCTGCGGCGCGTGCCAACGACACCACCGACATCTGGGTCGTGCGCGACGGCGTCTATCCGAAGGAAGCGTCGCGGCCGTTCCGCAGCGCCACGATTGACCACATCCAGTGCGGCAAGCTGGAGTGCGCGCCGCACGAGCGCGCGCTGGGCGCGAACCTTGGCCTCTACTCGGTCACGTTCGTCAACGACCTCGAACGCGACATGGAGACGCTCCGCGAGTTCAAGCGGTTCCGCGAGGAAGCCGAGCGGCGCGGATTCCGATACTTCCTTGAGATCTTCGACCCGAACGTGGACAGCGGCATTCCGGCGGAGAAGCTGGGCGCGTTCGTCAACGACAACATCGTCCGTTCGCTTGCTGGCGTCACGGAGCGCGGGCGGCCCGTGTTCCTGAAGATGGTCTATCACGGCCCGAAGTTGACCGAGGAACTGGTGAACTACGATCCGAGCATCCCGGTCGGCATCCTTGGCGGCAGCGCGGGGACGACTTACGACGCGTTCAAGTTGCTCGGTGAGGCGCAGAAATACGGCGCGCGTGTCGCGTTGTTCGGCCGCAAGATCAACAACGCGGAGCACCAGCTTGCGTTCATCGAGATGCTGAAGCGGATCGTGGACGGGCAGATCTCGCCGGAGGAAGCTGTCCGCGCCTACCACGGTGTGCTGCAGAATCTCGGCATCCGTCCGCATCGCTCGCTGGAGGACGACATGCAACTCAGCGATACTTCGATGAGTTATGCCGCCCCTGCGAGCATGGTTGTGAAGAAGAAAGTCGGCGCGCCTGTAGCGGCGGTCTCTGACCGCCGAAATGGTGGCGCCCGCACCACCGGCGGTCAGAGACCGCCGCTACAGCCTGCAATACTTGCCGCCGAAGATGTCTGGCCCATCCTGCCCGACGGCAAACCCGATCTCTCCCGCATGACGAGCCTTCAGCGCGTTGCGTATTTCAAGGCGCGGTTGAACAAGAAGCTTGGCGTGAAGGCGTAGCGGCAGGATGCGGTTCACCGGGATTGGCTGCCACCGCTACTCGCCAGTGTCCCCTTTGCGAATGGGCAGCAGTTGATTTCCGCCCGTCCGCAGGACCGTCTGAAAATCGTCTCCTGTCGCAAGCCAGCGTCCGACCAGAAAGCCAACCGCAGCACCATGCATGACGGTGTGCGCCTCAGTGCCCCGTGACTCCGTCTCCAACGTCCAGTTATCGTAAAGGTGTGCGGCGCGCGGGTCTCGGTCTTGCCGATGCGCTTCTGGCGGGAGGTAGTCGTCCAAGCGGCAACCGGGCATCCCCGGAAGCGTGTCAGCGAAGCCGACCTGCACGGTGTCTTGTTCGGACGACAGATTGAGGATGGTGCTGAAGCGATTCGGATCAGCCCGATAGGAATAGACACAGCCACGATGGCCTTTGGCCTCGAAGTGCGGACAGGCGAGGAACGCAGCACGGTGGAAATGGATTGCTGGAGAGAGATTTGGGTCTGAACTGGCCATTTTGACCAGGTTACATCCGTGGCTATGCGCGATGATGGAGAGCGGCTCGCGCGGGGCGAGGTGTCGGAGCACATTCAGGTAGCGAACGAGATGATGTGCCCCGGCGGCGCGGACCGCGTAGTCGTCAGTGCCGGCCCAGGTGAAATGACCGTGATGGGTTGGGAGCTGACCGGCAAAGCCCGTGGTCCACTTGAACTTCGTCTGAAGTTCCGCGACCTCGGCGACAGACTGGCCGTTGATCCTCCACACGTCGTGAGCGCCCGTGGTATCCGCGATGACTCGGGAGACGGCGT
>JACRKA010000163.1 GCA_016219905.1 Verrucomicrobiota bacterium | reverse complement strand
GGTTGATGTCGAAGAGGTTGTGGACGAGCAGTGTGATGAACCCCAAGCTCGCGCCCTCGGCGAGCGCGCGCAACGTCGGATCCTCCGCGCGCCGGATGGCGACCCGCGCCGCCCGCGCGCCGACCATGATGACCCCCAGGAAGGCGGCCAGGCCGACGAGGCCGGTCTCGGCGGCGGTTTCGAGGAACTCGTTATGGGCGTGGTCGGTGACGGGCGCGGCCTTGGGCCGGTCGAAATACTCCGGCGGCCGGTGGGCGGGATAGGCGCGCACGAACGATCCCGGCCCGTGGCCGAACAGCGGGGCTTCGGCGATGGCGCGGACCGTGCCGAGCCAGATCGCGGGCCGCACGTCGAGCCGCCACTGGGTTTTTGCCGATTGGATGAGCGCGGGCGAGAACGCGGCGATGGCGACCACGATGACGGCAATGCCGCCGACGAGCCAGCGCGCGCGCGGCCTCAGGCGCGTGAGTCCCCACGCGCCGGCGGCCAGCGCCAAGGCCAGCGCCGCGCCGCGCGAGCGCGTGAGGGCGATGGCGACGAGCAGCACGGCGGCGTAGTTGAAGACCCACAGCCACGCCATGAGCCAGCCGGCGCTGAACGCGGCCTGTTGCCGGGCGCGCGCGACAAGCCACGCGACTCCGATCGGCAGCGAGAGGGCGAGGTAGCCGGCGACAAAGTTGCGGTTGCCGATGGTGCCGACCTGCTCGATGCCGAAGACGGTTTGCAGGAGGACGACCAGGACCTGCGCCACCGCCGCGAACGTCCACGCGGCCGCGATGCGCTTGAGGTCGCTGGCCCGCAGGAAGTGCGCGGCGGCCAGCGTCAGCATCAAGTGGCAGACGCTCCGCATCATCCATGCCAGACGGCCTTCGGTGTCGTTGATCAGCGCCGAGAGCGTCTGCGCGAACACGAGCGCCAGCAAGGCGAGTACCGGCGGCTCGGCCTGAAGCGGCAGCCGCAAGGGGGCGCGGGGTTCACGCAGAAGCGCCGCCAGCAACGCGACCGCCGCCAGCTCGCCCCACGGGAAGCGGAAATCAAAACGGTTGATCGCCCAGCCGGGCGGGAGGATGGCCAGCGGATAGCTCAGCAACGGCAGGACGACGGTGAGCGCGACGAAGACGGACGCGATGATTTTCTGGCGGGAGGCACCGTTTGCCGCGGACGAGTTCGAGCCGTGTTGCTCCATGGCGCTTTGGCGGCGGCCCTAAAATTTTCACCCAGGCTGCCGCGATCCTGGGCTGCCGGGGTGGAGGCTGGCTGCAACAAACCTTACATGTCGTCCGGAGACTTGTCGGCGTTGGCGGGGTCGCAGACCTTGCCCTTGTCCCACGCCTTCATGTGCGGCCTCTTGGTTCCCGGCGGCCAGTAGCCCTGCGATGTGGCCAGGACAAACTCGACGTGGCCATCGCTATAGACCGCGTTGGCGCCTTCGTTGCTGTGGTTGCTGCCGATGCCGCTCTTGGACCACTGCTGGGAGGCGACGGCGGTCTGGGCGAGCTGGTCGCACGCCACGGGCGAGTCGCTCGTGGCCGGGCCGCCGAGGCCGAAGGCGTAGGCGTAACAGTTCTCGCCCGGCTTGAGCGACTCCACACGGGCGTTGCCCGACGGCGCGTCGTCCACCTTGTTGTCAGCCTTGTAGCCGCGGGTGGACGCGCTCTTGCAGAGGAAGACGCGCTCGTCGCGGTTCCAACGCGGGAAGAGCAGGCCGAAGTGCTTGTTGGCGCTGTCGCCCGTGCTGCCGGTGAACGGATAGCGGTTGTCGTTGTCGCCGTAGTAGCTCTCGAGCGCGAGGAACACCTGCTTCAAATTGCTCATGCAAGCGGTGCGGTTGCCTTTTTCCTTCATCTTGCCGATCTGCGGCAGCAGCATGGCCGCCAGCACGCCGATGATCGTGATGACCACCAGCAGCTCGATGAGGGTGAATCCGCGTCGGAGAAGTTGTCGTGTCGTGTTCAGCATGTGTGTGACCTCGTTAAAGGGCGGGCAACAACTCACTCTCGTTGTCCAACCGGGACGAATCTAATGGAGCGGCTTACCGCTGACAATCATCATTTTCTTGCCGGGAGCATTTCTTACGCGGTCATCCGCGCGCCGCTTGACCAACAGGCCGCGAAGCTGGCACAGTGCGCGGCCTGGCAGAACGAGACCTTTGCGCGCCGTGAGCAACAAATTTTACATCACCACGCCGATCTACTACGTCAACGACCGGCCCCACATCGGCCACGCCTACTGCACCATCGTGGCCGACGTCGTCGCCCGGGCGCACCGGCTCATGGGCGACGAGGTGTTCTTCCTGACCGGCCTCGACGAGCACGGCCAGAAGGTCCAGCAGGCCGCGCAGGCCAAAGGCGTCGCCCCGCAGCAGTTCTGCGACGAGATGGCCCCGCACTGGCGCGAGTTGTGGCCGCGGCTGAGCGTCTCCAACGACGACTTCATCCGAACCACCGAGCCGCGCCACAAGGCCGTGGTCCAGTCCCTGCTCCAGAAGCTTTACGATGCGGGCGAGATTTACTCCGGCGAATACGAGGGCTGGTATTCCGCGCGGGCCGAACAGTTCCTCACCGAGAAGGAGATGGGTCCCGACGGGAAGTTCCCCGCCGAATACGGCGAGGTCGTCCGGCTCACCGAGAAGAATTACTTTTTCAAGATGAGCAAGTATCAGGACTGGCTCATCGGCTACATTCGGGACAACCCGGGCTTTGTCCATCCCGACTATCGCGCCAACGAACTCCTCGGCTTTCTGCAGAAGCCGCTTGCCGACCTCTGCATCTCCCGGCCGAAGACGCGCCTCACGTGGGGCATCCCGCTGCCGTTCGACCCCGACCACGTCACCTACGTCTGGTTCGACGCGCTCACCAACTACGTCACCGCCGCCGGCTACGGCACGCCGCGCTTCGGGCAAGTCTGGCCCGCCGACGTCCACCTCATCGGCAAGGAAATCCTCATGTTCCACGCCTGCTACTGGCCGATCATGCTCCAGGCCTGCGGCATCCCGCTCCCGCGCCAGGTCGCCGCGCACGGCTGGTGGACCCGCGACGGCCAGAAGATGAGCAAGAGCGTCGGCAACGTCGTGGACCCCGTCGCCGTCGTGGACGCGTGGGGCGCCGACGCGCTCCGTTACTACCTGCTGCGCGAACTGCCCGTCGGCTCCGACGGCGACTGGAGCGACGCGAACTTCGCCCGGCGCTACAACGGCGAGCTGGCCAACGACCTCGGCAACCTGCTCAACCGCGCGCTCTCGATGATCAAGCGCTACTGCCAAGGCGTCGTCCCCGCGCCCGGCCCCGCCGAGCCGCTTGATGATGAACTGAAGGCCACCGCGCTCGACACGGCGAAGCGTTTCCCCGACCGCGTCGCCAAGCTCGAAGTCAACCAGCTCCTCGGCGACATCTGGGAACTCGTCCGCCGCGGCAACCAATACGTGGACGCCGCCGCCCCGTGGGCGCTCGCCAAGGACCCGGCCAAGGCCGCCCGCCTCGGCACCGTCCTCTACAACCTTGCCGAGACCTGCCGCATCATCGGCATCCTGCTGGCGCCCTTCATGCCGTCCAGCGCCGACAAGATCCGCGCCCAACTCGGCGTCGCCTCCGCGCCCGCCGCGCTGGCCGATGCTCAGAAATGGGGCGCGCTCTCCAGCGGCGGCCCACTCGGCGAAGTCACCCCGCTGTTTCCGAGGCGAGACAAGTAGAACGGGCTTCCAAGCCCGTTCATGAACATGAACGGACGTGGACGTCCGTTCTACGTTCAGCGCACCCCCAAGTCGCCCCAGACCAACCCCCAGACGCCGACGCGCTAGCCTATCGCGTCGCAGCTTTCCGAGCCGGTGGCGGTGGTTGACTCAAGACATATTCTTCACAGGTGCCGCGCCAGTCGTGCCGGATATCCGCGATAGACCACCAGTGGAGAAAACCCGGTTCCATAACAAACACCGGGGTGCCTGGCGCGCCCACGAATACATATTTCAGTAATTGTTGATGGGAGTCCCAATAACGGTCGTCTTGGATGGCTCGCTTCATCTTTCTCCAAGTGTGCTGGCGGATCACATACATCAACCTTGGAACGTCTTCCGGGTGGATGGTCCCATCCTCAAAAACGGGAGAGCCGTTCTTGCGAGAGAGGGTTTTCTCCGGGATTTCGAGATTCATTGGCAACAATCCGACGACTGTCATGCTTGTTGAAAAATAGCCCCCCGCCCCTGCGAAGAGATAAAGGCACGTCGTGAGCACCAACCGAAGCATCTTCTTGCTAAACGCCCGTCCCATGATCATCGGGGTGGGCTTACTTCTATCTGCTTGCCGCAAGATACCAATGCCGCACACGCATCCGATCGCTCCCAGCGCCAGAAGACCGCAGCGCAGGCAGTTCTCGTCTCCCAAGAAAAAATCAAGTGGCCAAGCACGCGGGTTCCACCCTTTCCATAAGACTAGAACGCCACTCCAAATGCCAGCTACTGTGAGCGCCAGCATCAGAGCGATATGAATCATTCCGCTGATCCGGAGTTTTCGGGACACGAAAATCCAGCCGCTGGCGGTAAGAGCGATTGTGTAAAGCCAGATTGCCACGGCCAACCAGTCCTTATCGGGCGACCAAGCGTGGAATCTGGCCCACGTCCACAAGGCAATCGTTGCGAGCATCACCGACGACATGAATGCTGAGAACTTTGACATGGGTGGCAGGCTAAACCTGACGTGACTCCCGCATCCAACACGAATCTCGGATTGCCCATCGAGTCATGGGCGGGATGGTTGATTGTAGCTGGGAGCGGCGACTTTCCAGTCGCCGAATCATCATCGGGCGACAGGAATGTCGCCCCTCCCAGCTATTCGGCGATCTACGACCGCCGGTCGTGGGCGGGATGGAATTCTTTCGACGGTCAGAGACCGTCGCTACAGTCCGCGCGCTGTTCATGGCGTCATCATTCCTCCAACCGCCGGCACTAGGCCACAATGCCCGTCGCCGTGTCAACGCCGCAGTAGGGCGAAGGTAGGGCGAAGGCGTGGCTGTGGTGTTCGTAGAGGTTCCTGTCAGGTGTGCAGGATGAGGTGCGAGTCCCAACGTCCTCCAAAGCGCCAGAGGACTGGCGCAGTCCAAGACGCTGTCGCGTTAGTGATACCCCATCCAAAAACGCGCGAGCGTCTTGGACTGCGGCGGCCCTCCGCCGCTTTTCGCGAGGCCGCCGGCATATTCGCCAGAAACGACACCAGACAATCTGCCCATTTCATCAGGCCGCCACACAAACGCACGCCGACTCAAAGACTCTGTGTGGAAAACAGCTCTGCCGCTGCCAGCTCCGTAGGAGCGCCATGTTCATAGTTGCGATTCCCGCAATGGATAAAGCTCCGTAG
>JACRKA010000162.1 GCA_016219905.1 Verrucomicrobiota bacterium | reverse complement strand
TGCAGTCTTGCGCGCCCTCGTCGAGGTAGTAGGACGACACGCCGTAGCCTTCGCCCATCTTCACCACGTCGCGGACCATGTTGCCGCGCAGGATGCAACGCGACATGCCGCCGTAGATCGCGCCGCCGTCCTGCAGTTCGCGCATGACGCGGTAGATGAGGTTCTCCTCGATAAGGTGGTTGCCGCCGCTGCCGATGACGCCGCTGTAGGGCGTGTCGTGGATTTCGTTGCGAAAGATGTGGAAGCCCTTCTCGCCGTTGCGCCAGTTATGCGTGGACGCGGACAGAGCCACCGCGCTCGGATAATACACGCCGATGTGGTGGATGTGGTTGCGCGCGATGAGCGTGGCCGAACCGTCCGCCTTGATGCCGCACGCGCCGGTGTGATGAATGTGGCTGTCGCTGATGCGGCAGTCGGTCACCTGCCGCGCCACGATGCCCTGGCCGCCGACGTTGCAGACTTCGAGCTTCTCCAAGGCGCACTGCCGCGCCCGCTCGACGCTCAGCGCGCCCTCGAAGGCGTAGGCGCCGAACCCGCCGGACTTCAGCGGCGTGGTGGTCGCCTGAATCGAGAGGCCGCGCAGCGTGATCTTCTCCACCGACTGCTTCGCGTTGCCAGCGATCCGGATGACCCGCTCCAGCCGTGGCGCGACCACCTTGGCCTTCGTCATGTCCTCGCCCGCCGACGGCCAATAGACGACGCGCCCCGCCGCGCGGTCGAGATACCATTGGCCGGGCCGGGTCATTCCTTCGCGCGTGTTGAAGATGGCGTATTTCTTCACGCCGAACGCGCCGGGCGGAGATTTTGCCGGCGTGGAGAAGGCCAGCGCGTGGCGCTCCGTGTCGTTGCGGGCGACGCCGCAGAGCGACTCGTCCCACATGTGATAGACACGCACCTCGGCGTTCTTCGGTTCGAGCGTCGCGGGAATGTCCTTCGCGTCGTAGAGCATCGTCGTCAACTCTTCCTGAGTCGGCTTGCGCTCCCAACCGCCGCCGACCGACGACAGCCAGCGCACGTCAAACACGCTCTTGTGGAGAAACGTTCCCGTCTCCGGCAGCCGCGCGCGGTCCGGCATTCGCCCGTTCACCACCAGCGCGCGGAAATCCCACGAGCCATCCTTCACGCCCGGCAGGTCTGCGCACCAGAACTTCTCGCCATCGCGCCGCCAGCCGGTCACGAGCTTGCCGCCGTAGAGCGTCGCCTTGCCGGCAGGCTCCGCCTCGACGGTCAGCCCGTTGTCGCGCGCGTCCAACTCCAGCGTCTTTGCCAGAAAATAATCTCTCGCCATCACGACGATGCGATGCGGCCCCGCGCCCGCCTTTCGCGCCGCGTCGCGCGCAGCCTCCAACGTGGCGAGAGGTTTGTCCTTGGTGCCGGCATTGGCGTCGTCGCCTTTGGGCGCGATGTAGAAGTCGGCGGCGAATGCTGTGCTGACGTAAAAGAGCGCCGCGAGAATGGTGAAGTGGAAATGTTTCATTCAAGTTCTCCGTTGTGGTTGTCGGCTCCTGCAAACCCTGATCGTGCGCGGCATCATTTGAACAGCAAAACTCCAGCTTGGTCGAGCCGCCAGTTCTGCTGGTTTCCCGGCGACGGCAGACTCCCGAAAGTCCCAGCCTTCATTTTTTCTGATTGCCCTCCGCCGTTGATGCCAACACTCTGTGGCCACGTATGGGAACCTCGACTCGACGGAACCTCGGCCGGGCAATCGGCTTCGCGCTCCTGACAACAACCCCGATCGCCAGCCTCGCCGCCGATTGGCCAACCTATCGCAGCGACAGCCTGCGCAGCGGATATACCACCGATGTTTTGCCGGAGAATCTTTCGTTGGCCTGGACTTTCAAGCCGCGCCACGCGCCGCAGCCGGCATGGCCGGGGCGCGACACGCGGATGCCGTTTGACCGCGCCTTCCACACTGTCATCGCCGGCAACACGCTGCTCTTCGGCAGTTCCGCCGACGGCAAAGTGTCCGCCCTCGATGCGGCCACGGGCGAGGAACGCTGGGCGTTCCTGACCGGCGGCCCCGTGCGGTTCGCGCCGGCAATCTGGCGCGACCGCGCCTTTGTCGTCAGCGACGACGGTTTCCTCTATTGCCTGGGCGTGCGGGACGGCAGGTTGCTGTGGAAACTTCGCGGCGGCCCGGACGACAGCATGGTGCTCGGCAACGGCCAACTCATCTCGCGCTGGCCGGCTCGCGGCGGGCCGGTGATTGCCGACGACGTGGTGTATTGGGCCGCCGGCATCTGGCCATCGGAGGGGGTTTTCATCCACGCCGTGAACGCGCTCACCGGCAAGGTCATCTGGCGCAACCACACTGCCGCCGCGATGGTCATGCCGCAGCCGCACCCGGGCGCCACCGCCCAGAGCGGCGTCTCGGCGCAGGGCGATCTGCTCGTGGTTGGCGACCGGTTGTTGGTGCCGACGGGGCGCGCGGTGCCGGCCGTCTTCAACCGCGCTGACGGGAAGTTTCTCTACTTTCATCTCCAACTCTTCGGCAAAGCCGGCGGCTCAAGCGTCGTGGCCACCGACTCGCAGTTTTTCAACACCGGCTACGCATTCGACATCGCGACCGGCAAGCAAGCATGCCTCCCCGGCTCCAATTCGGTGGTGATGGCAGTCGCGCCGGAGACGATCGTCTTCGCGAACGCCGGCGAGATCGCAGCCGTGGATCGCGCGAACTTGTGGCGGGAAAAGAAAGTCGCCGCCCCGAAGACAAGAAAGATGACCAGTCAGATGGTCTTCAACGCGCCGGCCTGGCGGGTGCCGAATCCGCTGCCGGCGGCATCGTGCCTCATCGTGGCGGGCGACAAGGCGATCGTGGGCGGCACCAACAAAGTCAGCGTGCTCGACATGACAGCGCGGCGGGTCTTGATGACGAGGCCGCTGGATGGCGAGGTGCTCGGCCTGTCGGCGGCGGGCAGGCGGTTGTTCGTCAGCACCGCCAACGGAACGATCCACTGCTTCGATGGCAGCAAGACCGCCTCGCCGCGAATCATCCAAGCCAAACCGCCGCTCGCCACCGCCGACGCCACCGCTGACGCCGCTGCCGGTGAGATTGTCCGGCAAACAGGGATCACCGAAGGTTACTGCCTCGATGTGGCGTGCGGCGATGGTTTGCTGGCGATGGCGCTGGCGAAGAAGACCAAACTCCACATCTGCGCCATGAACGCCGACGCAGGGCAGGCCGCGCAGGTTCGCCAGAAGCTCGACGCGGCGGGATTGCTCGGCGTGCGCGTCAGCGTTCATGACGGCCAGCTCAGCCGGAGCAACTGTCCGGCTTACTTTGCCAACCTCGTCGTGTCGGGCCGCTCGGTCAGCGACGGCGCCGATGCGGCGCCGGCGAAAGCCGTCAGCCGCGTGCTGCGGCCTTACGGCGGCAAATCCTGTTTCGGCAAGCCCGGCGCGATGAAGACGACCGTGCGCGGCGAACTGGCCGGCGCAGGCTCGTGGACCCATCAGTATTGCGACCCGGCGAACACCTGCTGCTCAAGCGACTCGCTCGTGCGCGGGCCGCTCGGGGTTTGCTGGTTCAACGACCTCCAGTTCCAGATGCCGAGCCGTCACGGCCGCGGTCCGGCGCCGCTGTTCTACAAAGGGCTGCTCTTCATCGAGGGCCTTAACGCGCTGCGGTGCGTGGACGCCTACAACGGCCGCGTGCTGTGGGAGCATCCGTTGCCGAAGATCCTGCAGGCCTACGACGGCGAACACCTCATGGGCGCCTCGGGAACCGGCAGCAACATCTGCATCGGCGAACACGGCCTGTTCGTCCGCACCGAAGACAAGTGCCTGCGGCTCGATCCCGAGACCGGCAAGCTCCTTGGCACGTTCACCGCGCCCGCCCAGGAAGACGGCCGGCCCGGCAAGTGGGGCCTGGTTGCCTGCGCCGCCGACACGCTCATCGGCACCGTGGCCGACACAGGCCATCTCGTGACGCCGCGCTACCAGCCCGGCGACATGCGGACGCAATGGACGGAGTCGCGCCTGCTTTTCGCGATGGACGCGGCCACTGGCAAACTGAAGTGGACCTGGCGTCCGCAGCAATCGCTCCGGCACAACGCCATTGCCATCGGCGGCGGCCGCGTTTACGCGATTGACCGCGCCATGGCCATCGCCGACCGCACCAAGGAACGCAAACGCGGCGTCGCCGACCCCGGCTTTGCGCATCCCGCCGGCACGCTGGTCGCGCTCGATCTCGCCAGCGGCCGGACCGTGTGGGAATCGGCGCAGGAAATTTTCGGCACGCTGCTGGCGCTCAGCGAAGAGCACCAAACGCTGCTGATGTGTTTCCAGGATTCGAGGTTCAAGCTCGTCTCGGAGATCGGCGGCCGGCTAGCCGCGTTCGACACCGCCACGGGCAAACGCCGCTGGGACATCAAGGCCATCTACGACACGCGCCCCATCCTCCACGGCCGAACCGTTCTTTTCCAGTCCCGCGGATGGGACATCCTGACCGGCAAGGCAAAGGGATTCGCGTTCCCCCGCTCCTACGGCTGCGGCATTCCCAGCGCCTCGCGCAACCTCATGGCCTTCCGGTCAGCCACGCTGGGCTACGTGGACCTCGCGCGCCCGCACGTCACGCGAAACTTTGGCGGCGTCCGCCCCGGTTGCTGGATCAACGCCGTGCCCGCCGGCGGCCTGTTGCTCATGCCCGACGCCACCGACCGCTGCACGTGCAGCTACCTGATCAAGACCTCCATCGCCCTCCAGCCGATGGCCCCGGACTGACGACGGGCCGTTGTTGCATCCGTCCGCCGCTCACCACCGCACCGCCATAGAGCGCGAGCTTCAGCTTGTTCTGCTTCGCGAACAGAACGGACACGGGCACGCTGCTATCGCGGCTCGGCAGGTTGCAGGGCGAGCCATGCCTGCATCTGGTAGCTGCAAGCGCACTTCGAGGAGCCGTCAGGCACCAGAACCATGCCGCCGGCGGGGATTGCGTTGAACCAGCAGCTCGGCCGGATGCCACCGAAGTTCTCCGTGCCGGCGTCGCGGGAGAGATCCAAGTAGCCGAGCGTCGCGGAGCGGAACAGCATCAGGTGCCGGCTGGCCGCGATCTGGCCGCAGCCGTAGGATCGCTCAAAGCTCCACGGCACCTCTTCGCCTGTCTTGATCTTCCACGCGCCGCCCTCGGCGTAGATCGTGTCACCGTTGATGATTGGCCGCGTCTTGTGGGTGGCAGCTTGATCCCAAAGCCGCTGCCCGTTGGCGGTGTTGAACGCCGCGAGCCGGCCGCCGACTTCGGACGGCAGCTTGAAGAACTTGTGTTTGACGGCCTGGTAGAACATCAGCAGCACGCCCTGCTTGGAACTGACCGCCAACTGCGTCCCGAAAACATCGTCGTTCGTCTTCCACAGCGCGGCGCCGCTGCGGGCGTCCAACGCCACCATCGTGCCGCCGGGTTGATCGCCGGGCTTGAGCGGCGGCCCCTGTTTGCCGGTCGGCTTCGGCGCGGTGATGCGATCGGCCAGGGCCAGCGGGCGGTCTATCAGGTAGAGCCGGCCGTCGCTGATCGCGATGGCGTTGTTGCGCAGCGAATGTTCCGGCTTGTATCGCCACAGCAGCTTGCCCGTTTTCGCGTCATAGGCGAACAGCAGCACCGACTCGGTTCGCATCCGGATGCTCTGGTAGCGCACGCTGACGGTGTGCTCGTTGTTCAGCGCGGTCCCGTAGAGCAATCCGTCCGCATACGCGACATAGCCCCAGTTGCGGTTCGTGGACGCGCCGTCCGCCGGCGTCGTGAACTCGGCGAGCTTCCGGCCTGTCGCCAGGTCGAGCTTCAGGCAACGCCGCCCGGTCCGCACGAACACGGAGTCGTCGCCCAAACAGAAATTGCTGCCGGCCTCGCCCACGCCGACATCGTGGTGGACGCCGTCCCAATCGCTCAGGATTTTGGCGATGGGATAGACCCAGCGCGGCCGGCCGTTGTAGGCGTCCATGCCGCAGAGGCCATGCACGCCCTCGACGACCAGCACGCCGTGGTTGAACAGCGGCGCGGGCGCCTGCGCGTGGCGGTCCGCGATCTCCAGCGTGCCGTTGTGATACCAGGAGATCTCCAGCGGCCCGCGCACCAGCGTGTCGTCGGAGCAGAGAGTATTGGCCGCGTCGGAATTCTGGTGAGTCCACAACCCGGCGCCTTCCAGCGGGCCGCGTCGGCGCACTTGCAGGCTCCCCGGCTGACCGAAGCAGATGACGCCGCCGTCGGGACGCTGCAACTTTTCGATCAGCGCATTATCCAGCGGCGCGGAGGAGACGATCAGGTCGGCGAAGTAACGCGGAAACAGCGATTCATCCAGCTTGCCTTCGATGACGCTCACCCGGCTGCCATACACGCCGGTATCGGCCAACATCTGCCTCGTGCGGCCCACCTTCGCCGGGTCGCTTTCGATGGCGATGACGTGCAGTTTGGATTTGCGGGCCAACTCCAACGCGAGGCCTCCGTCGCCGCAGCCGGCAACGAGGCAGAATCCCTCGCGGACGCCGCTCTTCTGCAAGACCTCCTTCGCTGTCAAAGCCGAGTCAGCATCTTCAGCGGACGGCTTCTTTGCGGGCGTTGATTGTTTGGCGACTGGCGCGGCAGACTTCCCCTCGCCAAAGCAGTAGATCACGCCCGCCGTTGTCGAGACCAGCAGCGTGCCTTGAGCGGCGGCCAGCCCGACCGCGTCGCCTTTGACCTGGCGTTTCCAGCGGATGCAGTTTGTTTTGAGATCCACAATCGCGACGCTGCCGGACGAGCCGCAGACCGCTTCGCCGCCCGCCGCGATAATTTCGCACGCGCGTTCGTAGGCGTCGGGCATGAACGGCCTGACGCTCGCGCCGAGTTGTTCCACCTCGGGGCGGCTCTGTGACAGGACGCGCTCCAAACCCGTTTGCTGCGCCACGGCGGGGTCGGCGTCCTTGAAGACGATGTCGGTTCGGAACAGCGGCTTCAGCGACTTGAGAGTCTCGGAGGCAAGAGCAGCGCGGCGGACTGCGACGGTCTCAGGCGACAGATCAACCTGCGCATGCTTCTTCAACCCGCGCGAAAGCACCGTGTGTCCTTTGCGGTCACGAGTCTCGACCTCGCCCCAGCGATAGGCCAGCAGTTGCGCGCCGGTGAACTGCAAGACGCCCTCCGGCGCGACGCTGAACACGCCGCGACCCGCGCGGGCGGCCAGCTTGCCGGTTGCTTGCTCCAGAAAGCAGCCGCCGTTGACGACGAACTTGTCGGCAACCAACGCGCGCGATCCGCCGATCGAGCCGTTCTCCTGCAACAGATAATGCTCCAGTTCGCCGTCCGCGCGCCGGAACGCGGCGGGCACGGCGCGGCCCGTCGGCACGAACAGATGCTCGGCGGCGGCCAGCAGATTACCTTGGGGCGCGACGCCGCTTTGGGCTTTCGCGCCGCAGTGCGGCTGCGGCATATACATCTGACCGGTGCGGTCATTCGACCAGACCACGCGGCCGCTCTCCGCATCCAACGCGTGAATGTGAACGCCGCCGCTGGGCCAGATGCCGGCCGCGTAATAGACCGTGTCCTCGACGACGACCGGCCCGCCGCGCGCCGGCCAGCGTGAGATCATCCGCTCGTTCCCCAGGCACATCCTCGAGTCAGGGCCGCCGCGGTGTTTCCACAACACCCGCCCATCGGCGAGCGCCAGCGCATACAGCCAGCCGTCGTCGCTCGCCACGAACACCCGGTCCCGCCAGCCCGCCGCCGCGAACCGCACCGGCCCGCCCGTAAGGAACTTCCATCGCATCCGGCCGTCGGCGGCATCAAGCGCGACGACCGAATCATCCACCGTGCTGCCGAGCACGACCGTGTCGCCCATGAGGATTGGCTGGTGGGCGAAGTCATAAGCAAGGCGCTCGGAACTCGGCCACGCTGGCCGCGGCGTCGCGCTGCGATAGGTCCACCGCAGCTCGAGCTTCGCGGGCAACGATTCCGGCGTGCATCCGCTGCGCCCCGCGTCCGCCCGATACATCGGCCAGTCGGCTGCGGAGGCCAATGAAGACAAGTAAACAAGAACGAAGTTTCGAACCGCTCGATTGAGTTTCATGGATTTATCGCGGGATCAATGTGACCGAGGTCTGGATCGGATAGCCGCACGTGCAGCCGGCGCTCGCCTCCGGAATCAGGATCAACCCGCCGGCGGGAATGATGTTGATCCAGCAGCCGGGGCGGATGGCGGTGGTCAGGACGGTGTGTTCGCCGCTCTTCAGGTCGAACATCCACGGCTGGTCATAGCGGCTGAACGCGCAGTTGGCGGAGGTCGAGACCGTGCCGCAATGGTTGCTCTTGCGCCATTTCCAGCCGTCCACCGGTTCGCCCGTGTTCAGGTTGCAGGTGAAACCCGTGCCGTAAACCACTTCGCCCACGATGGCCGGATGCTGCACCTGCTCGCCGTGCGGGCCTTGGAGGATGTGGTCGGGAACGGGCGTCTGCGTGTTCCGCCAGAAGCGCTTGCCGGTGCCGGCGTCGAAAGCGGCGAGGTCGTAGCGGACGCGGCGACTTTTTTCCACGAGCAAGTTTCTTGTCCCCGTGACCAGCAGTTTTCCGCGGGCGTAGCTGAGGTAAAGGATGTGCTCGAT
>JACRKA010000161.1 GCA_016219905.1 Verrucomicrobiota bacterium | reverse complement strand
CGCGAGGGGGAACTTTACGAGAAGCTGCCGGAGGGCAAGGTCCGCTGCTTCGCGTGCGGCCATCGCTGCATGATCCCCGACGGCCGCGCCGGCGTCTGCCGCGTGCGGTTCAACAGCGGCGGCCGGTTGTTCGTGCCCACCGGTTACGCAGGTGCGCTCCAACTCGACCCGATCGAGAAGAAGCCGTTCTTCCACGCCCTGCCCGGCACGCTGGCGTTCAGCTTCGGGATGCTGGGGTGCGATTTCCACTGCGGGTATTGCCAGAACTGGGTCACGTCGCAGACGCTGCGCGACCCGCAGGCCGGTCTCGACCCGGTGCGCGTGTCGGCCGAGCAGATGGTCGAGGGCGCGCGGCGCTCCGGGGCGTTGACGCTGACCAGCACCTACAACGAGCCGCTGATCACCAGCGAGTGGGCCGCGGAGATCTTCAAGCTCGGCCGCGCGGCAGGGCTGGCCACCAGCTACGTCTCCAACGGCAACGGCACGCCCGAGGTGCTCGATTACCTGCGGCCGTGGGTGGATTTCTACAAGGTGGACCTCAAGAGCTTCAAACCCGACGGCTACCGCCAGCTCGGCGGCAAACTCGACCACGTGCTGGCGACCATCCGGATGCTCTACGAGCGCGGGTTCTGGGTGGAGATTGTGACGCTGGTGGTGCCGGGCTTCAACGACAGCGAGGCCGAACTGCGGGACATCGCGCGGTTTCTGAAGGGCGTCTCGCCCGACATCCCGTGGCACGTCACAGCGTTCCACCGCGACTACAAGATGACCAACCGCAGCGACACTTCCACGCGCCAGATCATCCGCGGCGCAGAGATCGGCTACGAGGAAGGGCTGCATTTCGTTTATGCCGGCAACCGGCCGGGCGAGACCGGTGAACTGGAGAACACCCGCTGCCCCGGCTGCGGCGACACGCTCATCGAGCGGTCTGGTTTCCAGATCCTGCGGGACAAACTCAAGGCCGGCGGCTGTCCCAAGTGCGGCATGAAAATTCCCGGCGTCTGGCGCATGGAAGACCTGCCCGCGGCGCGCCAGTGCCGGCGGCGGGAAACGGCGAAGGCGGACATCGCGACCGCGGTCGAGGCCCCTCGAAAGAAAGCCACCATCGTGGCGTGATGGGTTTACATCGCGTCGGGATTGGCGCCGACGGCGACGATGGAACAGGCGACAATCGGGTTGAGGCCGAGCGCCTGCGCACGCTCGTAGAGATCAGGCGAGTCGGCGCCGGGGTTGAGCCAGAGTTCCTTGCAACCCTTGCGCGCCACCTCCTCGACCACGCGCAGTCCCACCGTGGTCGGCACGTAGAAGCTGACACGGTCGAGCGCGGCGGGGATGTCCACCACGGAGCGATAGACCTGCAAACCCTCGATGGCCTCCTCGGTCGGATGCACCGGATACACGTCGTAGCCCTGCTCGAGGTAGGCGCGGACGGCCTTGTTGCTGAACTTCTCCCGGTTGGCCGACGCGCCGATGATGGCAATGGTTGGTTTGCTCATACGTCCTCGGCGCGCAACGTGCCTCCGCCGTTGCCAGAAATCAAGCTGCCTGCGCTGGCTGTGGCGTGTAACCTGCCGCCCGTCGGCGGGTATAAGTCACTGACGCCATGAACCAAACGCGAATGTTGTTGATGATCGGGCTGCTTGTGCTGGGGGTTGCGACCCCGGCGCCCGCCGCTGAGGAAATCTCCGCCGAAAGCGTCGCGCGCGACTGGTTTGTCGCGGCGCTCAAGGGCGACCGCGAGACCGTCAAGAAGCTGACCCGCACGCCATTTGCGATGGGCGGGATACTGATCCCAAATGAGATGCTCATGGAAGAGCACGTGTTCGCCGCCATCGGTTCCAGCCGGCAGAAGAAAGTGGAGTTGCCGCCCGACGCGCTCAAGGTCAGGAAGCTGGAGCGGTTCAAGCCCGGGACCGAACTGCAACGTCGCGCGCTGGAGCAGGTTTACGCGAAGCGGTTCATCGAGGTGAAAGCCGGCGAAGCCACGTGGGTCATCTACCTCACCCACGGCCCCAAGCCGAAGGTGGTCGGCGTCGTCGGCCAGTGAGCGCGGTCAGTCGCCGCCTGCGCGGAGTTTGGAGTGCCGGACGCCGTAGCCGAAATACACCACCATCCCGATCGCAAACCAGATGATCAGCCGCTCCCACGTCGGCCACGGCAGCGACCACATCAGGTAAAGCGCCGAGAGCGCCCCCGCCGGCGCGACAAACCACACTGCCGGCGTGCGGAACCTCGGCTTCAACTCCGGATGCCGCAGCCGTAGCACGATGATGCCCGCCGACACGATCACAAACGCCAGCAGCGTGCCGATGGAGCACAGGCTGCCCGCCTCGCGCACCGTGAAAACCGCCGCGAAAAACGACACCAGCACGCCCGTGATGATCGAGGTGATCCACGGCGTGCGGAACCGCGGATGCACGTGATGCACGAACGGCGGCAGCAGTCCGTCCCGCGACATGGCCCAGAACACGCGCGACTGGCCGTAGAGCATCACGAGAATCACCGACGACAAGCCCGCGATGGCGCCGAGTTTGATAAACGTCGCCATCCAGCCCATCCCCGCCCGGTCGGCGACGAGCGCAATCGGATCCGGCACGTCGAGCTGGCGGTAGGGCACCACGCCTGTGGCGATGGCCGACACCACGATGTAAAGGATGGTGCAGATGAGCAACGAGCCGATGATGGCGATGGGCATGTCGCGCTGCGGGTTCTTCGCCTCCTGTGCCGCCGTGCTCACCGCGTCAAAGCCGATGTAGGCGAAAAACACAATCCCTGCGCCCGCCATCACGCCCGTCCAGCCGAAGTGCTCGCGCACGCCGGTGTTTTCCGGGATGAACGGCTGCCAGTTGGCAGAATTGATCGCGTGAAACGCGCCGACGATGAACAACAGGATCACCGTGAGCTTTACGAGCACGATGATGTTGTTGAAATGGGCCGATTCCCTGATGCCGATCACCAGCAGTGTCGTGACAATGAAGATGATGATGACCGCCGGGAGGTTGAAGATCGCCGTGGTCTGCGCCAGCGACGCGAGCGCCGTGCCGCTGGTCGCGATGTGCTTGCCCAGCTCCTCGCTGAACACCTGCCAGCCGGCCGGCACATGCAGTATCGCGGCGAGTTGCGCGGGGATGAGGATGAGCTGCGTGTCGCGCGCGGCGGACAGCTCCGGCGGGATTTCGATGCCAAACCCGCGCAGGAACGACATCACGTAGCCCGACCAGCCGATGGCCACCGTGATCGCACCGACGGCGTATTCGAGCACGAGGTCCCAGCCGATGACCCACGCGAAAAACTCCCCCAGCGTTGCGTAGCCGTAAGTGTAGGCGCTGCCCGACATCGGCACCAGTGACGCGAATTCGCTGTAGCAGAGCGCCGCAAACGCCGACGCCAGTCCCGCGAGCACAAACGACAGGATCACCGCCGGCCCGGCGTTCTGCGCCGCGACCGTGCCGGTGAGGACAAAGATGCCCGTGCCGATGATCGCGCCGATGCCAAGGGTCGTGAGATTCAGTGGCCCCAGCGCGCGGTGCAGCCGCTGGTCGCTGTTGGCCTCGGCCTGTAGATCCGCGACGTTCTTTCGGCGAAAAAGATTCATCAACACCCCTCGGCTTTCAGTGCGGGTTACTTAGCAGCCGCCGCAGCGAAGCGCAAGTCAAGTTGCCGGTGACATCCGATAGAGTGGGCCGTGCGTCTCGCACGGCGATTGCGCAGGCCGGCCGTCCCGGCCGGCCTGCATGTCATTGATTGGCCGCCGGGACGCGCGGCCCACTCTTCATCGCGAGCGCGTCCACCACCCATACACCGGCACGCCCGCGAGCACGATCAGCAGTCCCGGCCATGTGTTCGGGAAGGTCTTCGGCGAGATGAGCATGTCCAACGAGATCAACGCCGCCGCGACGATGTAGAGGGCCGGCACCCACGGATAACCCCACGCCCGATACGGCCGCTCCGCATTGGGCCGCGTCTGCCGCAGCACGAACACACCCGCCATCGTCAGCACGTAGAAGATCATCGTCGGGAACATCACGTAGTCGAGCAGTTCGCTGTAAGTCCCCGACAAGCAAAGCAAGCAGCCCCACGCGCACTGCACAATCAGGCCGTTCCGCGGCACGCCGCGCCGGTTCAACTCGCCGATCTTGCTGAAGAACAACCCGTCCTGAGCCATCGCGTAATAGACCCGCGCGCCCGACAGGATAACGCCGTTGATGCAGCCGAACGTGGACACCATGATGAGCACCGCCATGATGACGGCGGCGGGCGCTCCGAAAATCACCTCCGCCGTGGCGGTGGCCACGCGGTCGTTGAGGGCGAACTGGATGCCGCGCTCCATCGCCGTCGCGCCGGTCGGCGAGCCTTTGAGCGGCAGCGTCACCAGATAGGCGATGTTCACGAGCAGATAGAGGACGCAGACCAGCACGACGCCGAACAGCAGGCTCAGCGGCAGGTTGCGCTTCGGGTTCTTCACTTCGCCGGCGGTGAACGTGACGTTGTTCCACGCGTCCGCCGCGAACAGCGAGCCGACCATCGCCGTCCCGAACACCATCATCAGGCCCAGCGCGCCCAGCGGCATCGTCGTGAACTCCTGCGCGCCGCGCGCCACCGGCTGCGTGAACGCCGCGGTCCACCAGTCGCTGAAGTTCGCGTGGATCGCCGTCGCGTTCGCGCCCGCGGTGACGCCGAGCGCCACCAGCGCGACCAGCGCGGCGACTTTCGCGAGCGTGAAGGTATTCTGGACGAGCTTGCCGGTGTGCAGGCCGCGGCAGTTCACCCACGTCAGGAACACCTGGACGGCAATGGCCACGAGCGTTGTCGGCGTGATGGCGAAGCGGCCCCATTCGAAAAGCTTGTGGCTCTCGCTGACCGCCGGCACCAGCACGCCGAGGAACTTCGCGAACGCCACACCCACCGCCGCGATCGTGCCGGTCTGGATGACGAGAAAGAGCGTCCAGCCGTAAAGAAAGCCCCACAACGGCCCGTAGGCTTCGCGCAGATAAACATATTGCCCGCCGGCGTGCGGCATCATCGCCGCCAGTTCGCCGTAGCTCAGTGCCGCGGCGAGCGTGAGCAGCCCCGCCACGATCCACGCGACCAGCAGCCAACCTGGCGAACCAAGCTGCCGCGCCATGTCGGCGGACACGATGAAGATACCCGATCCGATCATCGAGCCGGCCACGAGCATCGTGGCATCGAGCAGACCCAGCCCGCGGACGAGTTTCGTTTCAGCAGGCGCGTTGCTCATGTCGAACTCCGTTCCAATGACTGATGTTCGGAATAAACGGACTTGGAAGTCCATTCTACTTCGCCTGCTGGCGCGAAACGTAGGACGGACTTCCAAGTCCGTGTCTCAGAACTGCCGGCCGGCCTGAAGGGCCGGCAGTATATCAGCCCAAGGCAAGCGAGTCTGCGAGCGCCGCCCTGGGTAAACGCATCCAAACAATGTGAGCCGCCCTGAAGGGGCGGCAGGAAAACGCGGCGCGGCGCGGAATCTTCCAGCGCCCTTTCAAAAGGATTTCCCCCGTCCCCGATCACATTGGTTTCCTCATCGGAACGACTTCGTGAAGTCCATCGCGACGACCTGCGCTTCCTTCTTCACAAACTTGGATTCGGCGATGAGCTGCTGGAGCTTCTTCTCGTAGGCCGCGCCGTCGAGCGGCAGCGCCACCGTCTGGCCGATGAGCGATGAGTAGAGGATCGCGTTGGCCATCTCGACCGAATACATGCCGTCGCTGGCCGGCGCGATGAGCGGCGCGCCGTCGAGGATGGCGTCCACGAAATTCTGCGCAATCTCATGATGCTGCGCGCCGCCGGCGGCGTAGGGAACCTCGCAGTTCCACACATCGGGCTTCGCGAACGCGCCCTTCGAGGTGCGGCAGAATTCCCGCATCGGTGTCGCATTGCGCGTGAAACGGATGATGTTGTCCTCCAGCACCAGCTTGCCGCGGTCGCCGCAAATCTCGAACCGGTTGCTGCCCGGCGCCTCGCCGGTCGAGGTGACGAAGAGGCCCGTCGCGCCGTTCGGGTATTCGAGGTAGGCGGTCACGTTGTCCTCCACCTCGATGTTGTGGTAGCGGCCGAGCTGGCAGAAGCCGCGCACCCGCGCTGCCGGCCCCATCAGCCAGTGGATGAGGTCGAGGTTGTGCGGGCACTGGTTCAGCAACGCGCCGCCGCCCTCGCCCTTCCACGTCGCGCGCCAGCCGCCGCTGGCGAAGTAGGTCTCCGTGCGGAACCAGTCCGTGATGATCCAGCTCATGCGGACGATCTCGCCCAGTTCGCCGCCGGCGACGAGCTGTTTGATCTTCTTGTATTTGTCGTCCGTGCGGAGCTGGAACATCGCCGCGAAGACCTGCTTCGGGTTCTTGTGCGCCGCCAGCAACCGCTCGCAGTCGGCCTTGTGGACCGAGATCGGCTTTTCCACCAGCACGTGCAGCCCGTTGGCGAGCGCGTCCATGCCGATGGTCGTGTGCTGGTAATGCGGCGTCGCGATGATGATCGCGTCAATCAGCCCGGAGCGGATCATGTCCTCGCTCTTGGCGAAGCATTTGAGCGCCGCGTTGCTGCGGTAGGCGTCGAGGTTGCCTTGGAACACGTCGCTGACGGCGGTGAGTTCCGCGCGTGCGACCTTGCCCTGGAGCAGATAGCCGGCGTGGAACCGGCCCATGTTCCCCAACCCGACGATGCCAAATCGAACCTTGTTCATGCGAGTGTCCTTGACGTGCGCGCCGCAGTGCGCCGGCGCAAAGCGGCCCGCAGTATCGCCGCGCCGGATGAAGCGGCAAGCATTTTTTCCAAAATGCGTGGCGCGTCCTGCTTGATGGCTGCTCGGTGGGGCTGTGACTCGCGCTTGGCGATGCGAAGCTACAGATACTTCTTCAGCACCGGGGCGAGGTCGCGCTTGGCCTTAGGCGGCCAGAGTTTCTTGTCGGTGATGAACGCCGTGGCCAGCGCTTGCTGGCAGGGGCAGTCGGCGTCGGCGATGCGTGAGACAGCCAGCGCGACGGTCTTCTTGGCCATCGCGGCGTTGGCGTTGAGGTTCTGGATGATCATCTCGACGGTGACGGCCTCCTCGTGCTCCTTCCAGCAGTCATAGTCGGTCACCATTGCCATCGTCTGGTAGCAGATCTCCGCCTCGCGGGCGCACTTGGCCTCGCCGAGGTTGGTCATGCCGATCACATCGAAGCCCATCTTGCGGTAGGCGTGGCTCTCTGCGCGCGTCGAGAACGCCGGGCCTTCCATGTTCACGTAGGTGCCGCCGACATGCACCGTCGCGCCCGCCTCGCGCGCACAGCCGGCCAGCAGTCGCCGCAGTCCGCCGCAGAGCGGGTCAGCGAAGCCGACGTGCGCCACGATGCCGCGTCCGAAGAAGGTATGCTCCAACGATTTCTTGGTGCGGTCGAAGAACTGGTCCACCAGCACGATGTCGCACGGCTTGTATTGTTCCTGGAGCGAGCCGACGGCAGAAACGCTGATGATGTGCGTGACGCCGAGCTTCTTCATGCCCCAGAGGTTGGCGCGGTGGTTGAGTTCGCTCGGCAGGAAGCGATGGCCCCGCCCGTGCCGTGGCAGGAACACCACGTCGCGCCCCGCCAGTTTGCCCGTGACATAGGCGTCCGAGGGCGCGCCGAACGGCGTCTTGACGCGGACCGCCTTCCGCCCGGTGAAACCTTCGATGTCGTAGAGACCGCTGCCGCCGATGATGCCTATGCGCATGACTTGTCCTTGTTACGAAGCTGGTTGACCCAAAAGTGCGCCTGCCGTGTCGTCTCGGGCAGGCGGTAACGCGGCGCGCATTGGAACACGAGCGCCACCGCAGCGTCGAGCGAGATTTTGTGGCCGACGCTGACGTAGAGCGGCGCGACGCCGTCGCGTGTGCGGAGGACGCGGCCGATGACCTCGTCGCCGTCGAGCAGGTCGCTGGCGCTGCCACGGCGCCGGCCCGGCTCGCGATGGTTGCCGATGAGGCGGCTCTTGGCGCAGCCGATGGTCGGCAGGTCGAGCACAAGGCCAAGATGGGAGGCGATGCCGCAACGGCGCGGATGGGCCACGCCTTGGCCGTCCACGAGCACCACATCCGGCGTGACGCGCAGTTTGCGGAAGGCACGCAGCAGCGGCGGCAGTTCGCGGAAGCTCAAAAGTCCCGGCACGTAGGGAAACCGCGCCCGGTCAACCACGCTGGCGCTCTCGACGACGCGCAGCGACGGCAGTTCCAGCACCACGACCGCCGCGTAGAGTTTCTCGGAGGCTTCTTTGGCGCGAGCGAAGCGCGGCGGCGTGTAGGAAACGTCCACGCCCGCGACAAGACGCGGCGCGCCGAGTTCACCTGCGCGGACGATGAGCGAGCGCAACTGTTGCTGGAGCGCAACGGCGGCGTGGTAATCCAGTTGGGGCGGGGCGAGGTCCGGCCGGGCAATGTTCATGGATGGAGGAATGGAGTGTTGGAGTATTGGAGTGTTGGGAAGTTCAACGCAGAAGCCTCACGATCACGGTCTTCCGCCCCATTACTCCACCACTCCATTACTCCATTCACTTCACCACTGGCGGTGGCGGCACGGGCGACGGTTCCTTTTGCGACTTGAACCGGTCCCATGCGTAGGTCGGTTGGAGGTAGGGCTGGTAATGGTCGGGCCACGGCGCCGCAAAGGCCACCGTCTCGTAAACGCCGACCATCTGCCGGGCGGCCATGTTGCCCAAGCCGCTGAAGAAGCCGAGCGTCAACCCTTGGGCAGGGCCTTCGTGCCGCGTCATCTCGCACATGGTGGCCGGCAGCTCGACGACGGCGGTGAACAGGTTGACCACGCCGCGCCGGAGCTTCTGCCACGGGCCGTCGGCGCACGCGTCCGTGGTGAATGAGAATGTAGCGGCGGCGATGAGTCCCGCGAGGATAAGGCGGCGGCTGTGTTTCATGTTCGTTCCTCCGAACGCGGCACAGGCTAGCGGCTCGCTGGGCAGGGTCAAGCCCGAACGCCGCGGCCTGTGAGTCATTGTTCTTCCACAATCACCGGCGTGCCGACGGTCACCATCTTCAGCAGCCGGTTGGCGTTCCAGTTGGCGAGGCGGAAACAGCCGTGGCTCTCGGTCTTGCCAATATCCTCGGGCTTCGGCGTGCCGTGGATGCCGTAGCCGGTCAACGGCGGCTCCTCGCTGCCCGGCGCGCGGCCGATCGAGAGCCAGAGCGTGCCAACCGGATTGTTCGGGCCGGGCGGGACGATGAGCTTCGAGGTGATCGTCTGCGCCTCCGGCGACTCCGGGAAGACTTTCGGGTCGAAGGTGTAGTTCGGGTCCGGTGCCAGCGCGACGACCTGGAGGCCGCCCACGGGCCGCTTCATCTTGTCGCGGCCGATCGAACACGGGAAGAACGCGCAGAGTTTGCCCTCCCTGTCATAAACCGTCAGCCATTTCTGCGCGAGGTTGATGCGGATTTCCTGGGCCTTGGGCGGCTCGATGTCCGTGACGATGTTGGGCACGACCACGTTGGTCGGCGAGTTCAGCGTCTCCCACGGGATCTGCGGGTTCAGCGCGCGGATGAACCGCTGCGTTGCATGAAACTTCTCCGCCAGCAGCTCCAACATCGTTTCGTAAGGCATCGAGTCCTGCGCGGCGCGCTCGCGCCAACTGTCCGGCGCGCGGCCGAGCCGGGCGAAGTCGTTGGTGGTGGCCTGGTATTCAATGAGCGCCGGCACGTCGAGCTTGAGCTTCTCCGCCGTGGCGTCGTCGAACGTGCCAGTGACCTTGAGTTCGTTGGCGACCTGCCACGACCGCAGCGCGGCGCGCGTCTGCGTGCCGAGGTGGTCGTCAATGCAACCCGGCGAGAACAACTGCCGGTCGAGCGCGACCTGGAACGCAGCGATCTGATGCACCGCTCCGGTGGACTGCGCCCACGCAGCGGCCGACGCGCACAGCAAGAGAGCAGCGATTCGTGTCAACATGGCTTGATTCCAAACAGGGAACATCGCTTTGAACGAATGATAGGGATCACAGGTCGAGCATCAACGGTTTCATGTGCCGCTCGAAAAGGTTTTGGGTGACGTTTCTGGCGATGACTGCCTCGTGCCTCTTGAGCGCGTCGAGATAACGGTCGCCTTTTTGGGCGGCGATTTTGAAGGCGACGTGCAGCAATTGCCGGAAGCTCGGATTGAATTCCCTGCACGCGGGATCGTGGCGCAACGCGGAGACGAATTGGCGTGAACCCCAGCCGTTCGCCACTGCCGCCGACGGCAGCCTGGCCCTGTCAATGTCAATCACCGTGGCGTAGGGCGCGCAGAGATTATCCACGTGATCGAGCGCGCAAGCGTAAATGTCCTTGGCCAGTTCAAGCCCGTCGCCGCCCGCTTCCGCGAGACCGATGAGTTCTTCCAGCCAGGTCGTGCCGGCGGTTTTGATGTGCACACCGGCGGAGAATCTGTCCAGCGCGCGACGGATAGGCCCGTAAATGGAGAATTTGTCGCTGCCGGAGTGGACGCTCAATTTGAGGGAAGGCGGCAGGCGGTATTGTTTGATGGCGAACGCGATGACGGCGAGGTCGTCGTTGAATTCCTTCTCGAACTGTTTGATGTCGCCGGCGTAATCCACGCCTTTGTTGAAACGGCCAGTGAATTTCGGCGCGATGGTTTGAAGGGGGATTTGGCCGTCGGCGAGCGCCGCCAGGATGACCAGAAGCTCCGGCGGCGTTTGCGGGCTGTCGGTTTCGTCCATCGAAATTTCCGTGATGAAGTTTGCCGCGCGCTTGGCTTTGGCAATGTGGCGGTAGATCTTGCAGGCGTCCTGCACTGCGAGAAGGCAGTTGCCCACGATGCGCTCCACGTCGGCGCGGCTGGTCTGAAACGGCCGGTCAATCCCCGGAATGGCGATTGTGCCGACGAGTTCGGGATGGCGGTCCACGAACGCTTTCACCGCCGCGGTTTCGGCCGGTTCGCCAATCGAGTCGGCCACGTCAATCGTGTAAAAATCGGAGTGCGGGATGAAACGATCCACGGTTTCAAGCCGGATGTGGTCGGCGTCCACATGATAAGGCTTCTTCCAGTCGAGCGCTTCGACGGCGGCATCGGCTTCGGCGCGAACGCTCGACGGGTCCGTGCCAATGAACATGTGTTCGCGGTTGGATTTGTTCCAGACGGGCACGACGTCCGCGCCCCGTTCGGCGGCGAGAATGCACGCGCGGAGTTGGGCTTTGCCCTGATGGGCAAAACGGTCGCCCATGCCGAAAGAAAACCTTCCGAGTGGCAGGAAGTGATTCATAGACTTGTCCGCCATTGCCAGTGGTTCATGCCCGGCAACTTAGCAAATCCGCTCCAGGGAGCGCCACAGCGCTTTTTTGCCGGCTGAAGGGACGACGCGCTGAGCGCGGGTTGGCAGTTTCAGCAGGACGTTCACGGGTCAAACCCACGTGGCGAGCGCCTCGCAGACACGGGCGCAGAGCTGGGGGATGGCGTCACGGACGGCCGGGGTCATCGGGCCGCCGATGGTGCGCGCATCCGCGACCTCGACGGCGAAGATGCGGAACTCCTTCGGGAAGTCCAACTGCAACTGGCGGGCGAGGGCGACCATCTCCGGCAGGCCGGCGAAATGCGGCGACGGCGCGATCACAGGGTCGAGTTCGGCGGCGTTGATTTCGATGACGGCGCCGGGCGGTTGCTTGCCGGTCTGGATCGCGTCGAGAAGGATGGCGCGGTCGTAGCCAAGGAAGATGTCGAGCAGCGCCAGGCCGTGCATGGCGGTTTCGACCACGTCGGCGCGGCCTGCGAGACCGGCTTTGAGGGCGCGCGCGGCCAGCACGCCAACGCCGTCATCGGCGATCAGGTCGTTGCCGAGGCCCACGACGATTGTCCGGGTTGGAGTCATTCGATTGCAGGCACAGATGACCACAGATGAGCTTGGATGACAACCGGAACGTTGCGCGCGACGTGAATCTGGAACAGTCGTCCCGGTGGTTCCTTTTTGTCCGGGACTTTCCGCTTGCGTTCGCAGCGCGGCGTTCCTACTGTCGCGACAACGTGAGCGCCGAATTTTCGCAATTCCTGCCGGTGGGCCTGTTGATCCTTGTCGCCATTGCGTTCGCGGCGGGGATGCTCATCACGTCCACCGCGCTGGGGCAGAAGGGCAGCCGGCCGGCGGTGAAGGACACTCCCTACGAATGCGGCATGGTGCCCGTCGGCGAGGCGCACGTGCGGTTCCCGGTGAAGTTTTATCTGGTGGCGATGCTGTTCATCCTCTTCGACATCGAGGTCGTGTTCCTCTTTCCGTGGGCGGTCGTGTTCAAGCCCTTGCTCAAAGACCCCCAGACCGGCGCGACCATCTTCACCGCCATGCTCACCTTCCTTGGCATCCTCTTCATCGGCTACATCTACGTCTGGAAAAAGGGCGCGCTGGACTGGACTCAGCGCCCCGAGCGCGAGCAGGCCGGTTCGTAGAAAACGCCTTCAGACAAGGCCCGTCACTTCACTTCCACCCGCAGCGGCGCCAACATGCTCGGCGGGCTGGTCACCGCCGTCACCTGCACCGGCTGGCCGACGCCGTGGAAATAGACCGTCAGTTCTTTCCGCTTCGCCGAGGCGCGGAACCGTCCATCCGCGCCGAGCCGAAACGCCGGCTCGCCACCGGCGTTGAAGTCCGCCATGCCGAACGCGATGACGCGCTGTTTGTCCGCGATGTGGCCCCAGCCTTCGCAACGCTTGCCCGATGCGTAAACCGACGACCGCTCGCCCGCGCCCGTGAGCACGCGCCAGCCGCTCGCGTCCTGCCGCAGCACCGCGTCCTCGGTCGGCTTGCGGAAATAGCCGTAGAGCCAGCTCTCCACGCCGAAGTCCCACAGCACTGGCGGTTCCGGCAGCGCGAAGTGCGCATCCACGGCCAACTCCGCCGGCGTTTCGGCCCGCTGGACGATTTTCACCCACGACTTGCTGTTGACGTATTCGAGCGTCACCGGGCCGAGCCGCAATGTGACGTTGAACGGGCCGCGCTTGAGCACCTCTGCCTTGCCGGGCGCGAGCGTGGTCGTGATGCCGCCCGCGGCAAGAAACTCGGTCTTGCCGTGGGCGATGGAGGCCAGCAGCGGCTTGCCGTCGCGGCGGATCTTGTGCGCGATGGCCGCCGACGCCGCGGTGATTTCATCCGCCGTCTCCGTGATTCCAAGACCGCCTTTACCTGCGCGGGCCAAGCCGCCGCTCCACTCGACGCGATACGCTTCCTTCTCCATCGGGCCGATGCTCGATGTGAAATCCACGTCCAGCCTGTGCACGGAACCATCGGGCCACTTCGACATCGCGGTGAACTGCGCGGCCACTTCCTTGCCTTTCGCGTCAAGCAGCCGGGCCGATGTGGCATCTGCGAGCACGGCTTGTGGCGCTTCCAGCGACGCCGTGACCGGATAACCGAATCGCCGCAGGCCGGCGGTTTCAGTCACGGTGAATTCAAGGGGCGCGGCCTGCAATGTGGCAACGAAAGCCAGCATGACAGCCGCCATCGCCTTGTGGAGGGCAATGATCTTTCTCATGCGCGCGAGGTTTACCTGACGATGGCTCGGATGTCCACCATCTAGCCTTGCTGAAGACGGCCAGGCATCGAACGACCCGCCCGGTTCAGTCCTTTTTCCATTTGTGTTGGCCGGTCGCGGCGCTACGATGCCGGCGCCATGTCCTGCAACTTCTCGCTCGCTCGCGCCACTCTCGCCTTCATTTTCGCAACGGCTTCTGTCACGTTCGCCGACCGCGCGGCGGACGACGCTGTTTGGGAGCAAGTCCGTATCCGCCAAGAGCGACCGCTGTTGATCGGGACGGCGCTGGTGACTGGTGGCGCAGCTTCGACGGCAATAGTTCCCGCCGACGGCGATCCGTGGAGCGGCGCAGCGGCAAAGTTACAAACCGCGATCGCTGCGAAGACCGGCGTCACGCTGCCGATTGTTTCGCCAGCAAAGATCACCGACGCTGACTGGACGACGCGCCATCTCATCGTCATCGGCAACCTGCTGGTGAACCCCGTCTATGCGCGGCTCTATCACAACTACTTCGTCTGCGCCGACGCCGCCTACACCGGCGCGGGCGGCTATGAGCTGCGTTCGATCCACGATCCGTGGGGCACCGGCCACAACGCCATCGCGCTCGGTGCGCAGGACGCGGCGGGCGTTGAGGCGGGCATTGGGCGACTCGTCGCGCTCGTCAACGAGCACGCGAAGAGCGGCGACTTAAATCTCGGTCGTTTGATGGAGCTGAAGTTGACGAAGAAAGGCCGGCGTGCGCCTCTGGAGTCGAAACTGTCTGCGAAGGAGATCGCCGACCGCAAGGAGGCCATCGCGAACATCTACGCGCGGCCCGGCACCGAGCGCGGCGCGGCGCACACGATGATCAAGTTCGCCATGCTCTATCACCGCACAGGTGACGAGGGCTGGCTGGAGTTGTATCGCGACGCGATGCGCCAGCACATGAACTACCACGCGACCAACGAATACATCCTCCAGGAAGGCCCGCGCCGCTACGACCGCGATTTCCGCGACAGTTGGGCCTACGGCATGGTCATCGCATGGGATCTCGTCGAGGAAGCGCCCGGCTGGACCGATGAGGAGAGGCTCAAGTTCACCAACCACGTCCTGCGGATGGTCTGGGAATCGAACCTCTATCAACACTGGGATACGCCCGCCTCCGTGGAGCACTGGCGCAAGTTCGACAGCACCACGCACAACCACCACACGTGGCCCGGCCTCGCCGATCTGTTCGGCGGCTGGTATTTCACGCGACACTACAAGCTGCCCGTCGCGAAAGACTGGCTCGACATCGGGTTGGGCATGTTCCGGTCGTGCTCGCGGAGCTGGAAGCCGTGGGAAGACAGCGCGGGCTATCAATGGATTCCGCAGCGGCACGCGCTGATGTATGCGCTCGCGTCAGGCGACCGCACGTTCATCGAGCAAGGCCACGCCGCGCAGACGGGCAAGGCATTGCTCCAAGCACTCGACAGTCTCGGCCGCCAACCCGCGTGGGGTGACTGCGGCGGCTTCACGTCGGTGTCGGGAATGCCGGAGTTGTTGTGCGCGCTGGCATACGCCACCGGCGACGGGCGCTATCGTTGGGCCATCGAGTGGCTCGGCGAGGACGCGCGCGACGAGATGGAGGCGCCGTTCTGGACCCACGTCGCGCCGAAGCGGCCCGACGACCTCGTCGGCGTTGCGGTCACTTACCTGCCGAAGATGCACTACGATCTTTTCGGCCGGTCGGGACGCCCCGACATTTGGCAGAAGCCGAACCTGCCGTTCGAGGACACGTTCGACAAACTCACGCTGCGCAGCGGTTGGGCGAGTGACGATGATTACCTGATGCTCGACGGCACCGCCGCCGGCTCGCACGGCCATCTCGACGGCAACTGCATCATCGCGTTCACCGCCGCGGGCGCGCAGTGGCTCGTGGACACCGAATACATCCGCCGCATCCCGAAGTATCATTGCGGCGTCACCGTGCTGCGCAACGGCGTCGGCTCGATCATGCCGCCCAGCGCGCGGCTCGACCACGCCGTCTGGTTCGGCGGCGGCGCGCTCACCCGCACCACGATGCCCCACTACAACGGCATGACGTGGACGCGCAACATCATCTTCGTCCCGAAACGCTACGTGGCGGTGATTGACGAACTGACCGCCGAGCAGCCGGGCGATTACAGCCTGCGCTGCTGCTGGCGCGTTGCCGGCGAGAGCACGCTCGATGGTGACACGCTGCGCGCGCAGCAGCGCGAGAAGAGCTTTGTCCTGCGCAATCTCAGCGGCCAGAGGCAGGAACTCGTCTATATAAAGGACTTCGCCGGCCTGCCGATTCACCAGCTTTACCAGCGGGTGTCGCGCTCCTTTCAGAAGGGCGAGACGGTCCGTTTCGTGAATGTGTTCGCCACGGCAAAAGACGGGTCGCCCAAACTCGACGCGAGGTTGATTGGCGATTCTCGCGCGGCCATCACGCTTGACAGCAAAACGGAAATCTTCGGCATCGGCGGACTTGACGGGAAGATCGAGACTGACGCGGCACTCTATCGCATCACCGACAACGAAGTGTGGCTCGCAGGCGCGACGAAGTGTGGCAGTCACCTCGACTCCAAGTCGCCCGTCGCCGCAAAGCTGGATTCGCACGGCCTCGCGTCCGGCAAGCCGCAGCCTGTGCCGGTGTCGGGTTTGCGTCCGACCGTGGTCGTGGGCAAGGCGCAGCCCCTTGCGAAACCGCTGGAGCTTTCCTCCGCCGTCGCTGCGCTGGCAACGCCGCAGCCGAGCACCGCATCGGATGCGGTCGCGGCGCCTTCCGGGTTGAAGCAGTTGCAGCAACTCTGGCGCTTCGCCGGCTTTCCCGTGACGCCGCGCGCTCTGAAAATCGGCTCGGTTCGCTCCGACCCGCCGCCGCGGGAAGCTTACAGCCCTCTGGAGCGGTTGATTGACGGCGCGTCCAGCGGCTCAACCACCTCGTGCATGTTTCCGGCCGGCAAGACCGTCAACATCACGCTCGATCTCGGCACGCCCCGGCAACTACGCGAGGTCCGCGCCCGTGCCTGGGAGAAGCAAGATGGCTGGAAGATCAAGGGCCTCGCGTTGAGCGTGAGCAACGACAACTTCCAACGCGATACTCGCGCGGCAGGCGAGTTGGCCGTCAGCGGCACGGAGTCGTTTGGCAGCAACGTCAACACCATCCGCAGCGCGACGCTGGACCAGACCGCGCGCTACGTCCGCATCACGGGCGAACCGGCGACCGCAAAGACAGTGGTCTATCTCGCCGAGATCGAAGTCCTCGGCGAAACGCCCGGCGAGAAAGCAAAGCTCGTGGCGCTCGCGTCGGCCGACCTCGACGGCGACGCAAAGGCCGACGCGGTTGTAGGCACCGCTGGCGGCGACATCGTTGCGTTGAGCGCATCAGGCAAGAAGCTGTGGCAGACGAAGGTGAATGGCGCGGTGACGGCGCTCGCCGCAGGCCCACTGGACAAGGGCGGCAAACCGTCGGTGGTTTACGGCACTGACGACGCCATTCTTGGCGTGCTGGCGGCCGACGGCAGCAAAGTGGCCGACGTGAAGCCGCCGATGTATCGCGGCGTGCCGAGCCGCGTGCGGACGATCACGCTCGCCGACCTCGACGGCGACGGCGCGCAGGAGATCGTCATCGGCTGCGACAGTTGGCAATACATGGCCTATTCGCCGGCGCTGGAGCTTGTCTGGAAGACGGTATATTACGCGCACGGCGCGACTGTGGGGCACGTCGCCGACCTCGACGGCGACGGCAAGCCGGAGATCATCGCCGGCAACGCCTACTACAGCCTCCAGATTCTCAGCCATCGAGGCAAAATCATCAGCCGCGGCTCAGGGTCTTTCGGGCCGGAACAAACCGCCGTGACTTCCGGCGACCTGCGCGGCGACGGCAAACGCGCGGCGATCCTCGGCACCGACGGCGGCGCGGTGCTCGCCTTTGACGCGAAAGGCGGCAGGCTCTGGGAAGCCAACGTGGGCGACCGCGTGACGACGCTGCGCTGCGACGTCGTCGCCGGCAAGCCGCGCGTCATCGCCGCGTCGGAGAGCGGTTACGTCTG
>JACRKA010000160.1 GCA_016219905.1 Verrucomicrobiota bacterium | reverse complement strand
TACCACACCGTGCTTGAAGAAAAACCAGCTCCCCGTCAGCAGCACGAAGCCCGCGCTGATACCCCACAACTTGAGCACGCGCAGGTTTGCCTTCTCCAGGATCGCGTAAAGCTCCCACAGCGCCAGCGACCCCAGCAGCGCCAGCAGGATCCAACTGCAGAACGGCGGTGCCAGGAAAACGAGGCCGAGCACCACGCTCCACATCACCACCGTGCTCAGGAGTCGTTGCGCGAACATATCAGGCCGGCTCCACCCCGCCGAAGCGGCGCTGGCGTTTGCTGTAATCCTCGATGGCCCTCATGAACTCCGGCTTGCGGAAATCCGGCCACAACATCGGCGTGATCCACATCTCCGTATAGGACATCTGCCAGAGCAGGAAGTTGCTCAGCCGCATCTCGCCGCTGGTGCGGATCAACAAGTCCGGGTCCGGATAGCGCGCCGTGTAGAGCCGTGACGAAATCGCCTTCTCATCCACCTGCTCCGGCTTCAACCGCCCCGCGTGCGCGTCAGCGACAATCCCCCGGACCGCGTCCACGATCTCCGCGCGCCCGCCGTAGCTCAGCGCCAGAATCAGCGTCAGGCCCGTGTTCTTCGCCGTCGCGCGCCGCGCCTCCTCCAGTTCGCGCTGTGCGACCTTCGGCAAATCGTCCAGCCGGCCGATGGCTTCGAGCCGCACGTTGTTCTTGTCCAGCTCGGCCACCTCGCGTCGCAGGTAATGCGTCAGCAGCCGCATCAACGCCGAGGTCTCCGCCCGCGGCCGGACCCAGTTCTCAAGGGAAAACGCATACAACGTCAGGAACTCAACGCCCGCCTCGCCCGCCGCCCGCACAATCGCCCGCACGCTCTCCGCGCCGGCGCGATGGCCCTCGATACGCGAGAGGCCGCGCTCGCGCGCCCAACGCCCGTTGCCGTCCATGATGATGGCGACATGGCGGGGGATGTTCAGGCTGCCACTCATGGTGGTTGCAGCACGCGATGTTCAACCAACAACAATCGTCTGCGCGCGGCGCGGGCCGACCGAGACCATGCCCAGCTTCGCGCCCGTCAACGCCGCGATCCTGCGCAGGTAGCTCTGCGCCCTCTTCGGCAGGTCGTCCCACGTTTTCGCGCCGGAGATGTCCGTGCTCCAGCCGTCGCATGGTTCATACACCGGCTTGCACCGCGCCAGCACGTCGGGATCGTTCGGCAACACCTCGTAAGTCCTGCCCTCGGCCTTGTAGGCCACGCACACCCTGATCCGCTCCAGCGTGTCCAGGCCATCGAGATTCGTCACCGCCAGCTCGTCAATGCCGTTGATCATCGCCGAGTAACGCGTCGCCACCGCGTCGAACCACCCGATGCGCCGCGGCCGGCCCGTCGTCGCGCCGAACTCCCGCCCCAGCCCGTGCAGCAGGTCGCCCAGCATCTGGTTCTCCGTCGGCAACGGCCCCTCGCCCACGCGCGTCGTGTAGGCCTTCATCACGCCCACCACCTTGTCCACCTTGTGCGGCGGCACGCCGGAGCCGGTGCACGCGCCGCCGGCGGTCGTGTTCGACGACGTGACGTAGGGATACGTGCCGTGGTCAATGTCGAGGAACGTCCCTTGCGCGCCTTCGAAGAGAATGTTCTTCCCGGCCTCGATCGCCTCGTGAAGATACACCACCGTGTTCGAGATGAACGGCCGCAGCCGCCTGCCTGCCGCAAGGTAGTCCTTCAGGATTTTCGCGCACGAGAGCGGCATCACGCCGAACGTGCGCAGGATCTCGTTGCTCTCCCGGATTTTCGCCCGCAGCTTCCCGGTGAACCGCTCCGGCTTCAGCAGGTCAATCACCCGCAAGCCCGTGCGGGCCGCCTTGTCGCCGTAGGCCGGGCCGATGCCGCGCTTGGTCGTGCCGATCTTCCGCTTGCCCTTTTGGATCTCGCGGTGCTCGTCCAGCAGCCGGTGATAGGGCATCACCATGTGCGCCGTCTCCGACAGCAACAGCTTCGCGCCCCGGCCGGCGTTGACCGCCACGCCGCGCTTCTTCAGCGCGTCCATCTCCGCCACCAGCGCGATCGGGTCCACCACCACCCCGTTGCCGATCACGCAGACCTTGCCGGGCCGCAGGATGCCCGACGGGATCAGGTGCAGCACGAACTTCTGGTCCCCGATCTCCACCGTATGGCCGGCGTTGTTGCCGCCCGCGTAGCGCACCACCACGTCGTGGCGGTCCATCAGCACGTCAATGATCTTCCCCTTGCCTTCATCGCCCCACTGGGCGCCCACCAGAATCGTCGTTGGCATAAGTCTTCAGGAATCGTTTGCTGGCACCTTGGTCACAACCGGCATCAACCGGGCAAAAAGAAAAAGCCCCGCTCACGACGGCTCGGGGCAACCACTTGTCCGGTTGCCCGCAGAGACTAGCTAGACGCCTCGACGAGAGTCAACGGGAAAGACAGCGCTGAAAGGCTGCCACACGCTTGGCCGCGTGCCTCGTTCACGAATTGTTTGGACGGACGGACACGGCCCCGTGGTAGCGGGCATAGACGCGGCAGCGCGGGCAATCCCTCGGCGCCCCCAGCACCTTCTCACACTCGGTCACCGGATGCTCCCAGCAGGCTCTCTCCGGCCGCAGATACGCCGGACATCTCGCCGCCACGAGCTTCGAGCAGCCCATCAACTCCCAGCACGGCTCCTTGCCTTCCCAAAAACTGTGCGTCTCTTTCATTTCACAACCATCCGCCATCCCGGCGGTCAGCCCCCTGGTTGCATTTGAAACCATTGGACGGTGCGACGCAAGCCTTCTGTGAGGTCCACGGGCGGGCGGAAGCCGAGCAGGCGCGCGGCATGGGAAATGTCCGCCTCGGAGTGGAGCACGTCGCCGACGCGCGGCGGGTCGTAGCGTGGTGTCACCTCGCGCCCGGCAATGCGGCCGATGGCCCGGATGAGGTCGTTGACCGAGATGCGCTGGCCGCAGGCGATGTTGAAGACGCCGCCCACCGCCGGCCCCGTGGCCGCCGCGGCGGCGAGGTTCGCCTCGACGACGTTCTCGACGAAGGTGAAGTCGCGGGTCTGTTCGCCGTCGCCGAAGACCACCGGCGGCCGTCCGGCAAGGACGGCGGTGACGAACTTGGGGATGGCGGCGGCGTATTG
>JACRKA010000158.1 GCA_016219905.1 Verrucomicrobiota bacterium | reverse complement strand
TTGGCGGGTCGGAGGGACGACGGAAGTGCTGCAATTCGTCATAGGTCACGCCGTTGCTGCGCAGCACGCTTTTGTGCATCAGATGGATGTCGAGAAACGCCGCGCTGCGGTAGCGCTCGGTCTTGAAAGGATCGGGAAAGCCGAGCGTCTCGACGAAGAGCAGGTAGGCGGCCCGCGTCTGCGTCGCCACGTCCTCGACCTGGTCCGGCACGCCGTTGCGGTTCACGTCGGCGGCGTCCACGGCGTTGGTTCCGGTGGTGTTGAAGAAGACGCGGATCTTGCCGATGCGGTGTTCGTGCGGGAAACCCGCCGCGTTGGCCTGACACGCGCCCATCACTAGCGCGGCGGCCACGAATGCGAATGACGGCTTCCTCATTGGCCCTTCGCGCGTTGGTATGCGGCGCTGCCGACGGTGTCGGTCGGGCTGGTGAAACCGGGGCCGCCCGCGGCGACGTAGCCGTGGCTCGCGCCGCTGGCGTCCGGGCTGACCCAGAAGGCGTAGAGCGAGCCGTTGCGAAGATGGAAACGAAACCTCACCGGCTGGCCTGCGAGCTTTGACAGGTCGCTCGCGCCTTTCCACTTCACGGCTTGCAGCGTTTTGTCGGCGCGCAGCGGCGTGCAGTTCTGACGCGAGAACGGCTTGATGACGTTACCGTCACAATCGAGCACCTCCACGCACAATTCGCCTGCCTTCGCGTCGGCGTTGACGACAAGATGCTTGCCGCAGAACCGCACGGGCCGCGTCGTCAGCGCGGCTTCCTGTTCGCCGGCGTCCATCGAAGCGAACCCGTCGCGGCGCAGGATCGCCAGGCCCGTGCTCGCGCCGGCGTCGTTGTAGTTGCAGCCGGGGAAACTCTTCCCGGCACGGCCGCTGACGTAGAAGTAAAGCTTGTCGCCAACGACGAGGCAGCCGCCGCCAGCCGACTGCACGTTGCCCCAGTTCCAGTCGCCCATCTTCTCCGAGACGGGGCAGAACGGCCGGCGGTCGGGGCGGTCCCAATGAAACCCGTCGCGGCTGAAGCCGACGCAGATGGAGTTCTGCTTCGGCCGTCCGAGCTGGCCCAGTTCGATGGCCTTCGGCGTCTGCTTCGCGCCACGGTAATCGCCGCGCCAGATGCTGAACAGTCCGACCATGACGCTTTCGTAGGCCACGCAGTCGAGGTTGTAGAGCTGCGGTTGCGTGAGCAGGTCGTCGCGCTTCCAGTCGGCGTTGTCGGAGGCGACCCAGACGACCGGCTCTTTCTTTTCCGAAACCTGCGGCGTGAAGCTGAAGAAGTCCGTCGTCTCCCAATAGTGCCGGCTGCGCCCGCGCTTCGAGCCGCTGCGGATGCTGAACACCCACCGCTCGCGGAACGGATTGTAGAAGAACGAACTACGGTCGCCGGTCTTGGAGCCGTCGCCCGCCTTGGTCCAGTGGATGCCGTCAGGCGACCGGAACAGCGAGAACATCCCGCCGGCATAGAGCGCCATCTTGAATCGCTGCTGCGGATCCGTCGCGCCGTGGTCGAGCCAGACCGTGCCGGAATCGCGCGCGCCCTTGAGGACGATGTTACTGTCCGGCACCACGTTGAGCTTCGGCTTCTCCCAGCGGATGCCGTCCTTCGAAGTCGCGTAACAGGTCAGGCCGCCGCCGTGGCCCGCGTAATACCACATCTTGAACAGCTTCTCCTTCGCGTCGAACCACACGCCGTCGCTGAACGGCATCACCGCCGGCCCGCGCCCCGACGATTCCCACGGCTGGTCCGGTTTCAGGATGGGATTGGCGGCGTGGTATTCGGCCGGATGAAACGTCCGCTTCAGCGTCGTGCTCTCGATGAGGAAGTCGTCCACGAACAACTGCCGCCCCACATCAATCGGGATCACTGCCGGTGGCGACGTGAGGTAGGGCGGCGTGACCGGATCGTTCGGGAAATCCGCCGCGCGAGGCGGCCATTCCGCCGGCAACTGGATGCCGTTGTAGAGCGTCTCGCCGGCTACAGCGGACGGTCCGGTCAGGACAACGAGCGCGATGAGAAGGTAGTAGAGACGGGTCATAAGACACCCAATGCACAATGGTTTCGAGACGGGTCGGATGCTAGGCGGACAACAGGCCGCAGGCAAACGCGAAATCTCCACAGGCAGCGACGCCATCAAAATCTACAACAGCCCCAGCGACGCACTTGCGCTGCGCCGCCGACGGCGCTCACTTCGCGCTGAGCCGCTCGATGGCGCGCGCGAGCTTCTCGCGGTGATCCAGCATCGGTGCCGGGTCGAGGCCGAAGTGCGTCATGTCGGTGAACACCGACGCCGGCACTTTCAACAGCGCCTCCGCCTCGCGGTCGGGTTTCGACTTCAGCAGCTCGCGCAGCAACGCGAAATACTCGTAGTCCTCCACGCCGTCGCGCAGGATCTCCCAGCGCAGCGAGTTCACCGGCCCGTCGAGGAACTTCTGCTTCGTGTCGTTGGTCCGGTTCGGCGGATAGACGAACCGCCCGTCGCCATTGCCCCAATGGCCGCCGCTGTCGCTGTAGCTCATCGGGTCGTCCCACGGGTTCTGCCGCGCGGGCGGCTTGAACTTCGCGTGCTGCGTCCAGTGGTTGGTCTCCCAGACCAGGATGCCCTCGACGCCGTAGCCCCACGTCTGCCAGAGCCACGTCCGCAGGTCCACCGCCGGATGATCCAGGAACAGCGTGCACCACGGCGCGCGCGGCCCGCAACAGACATACCACCACATTTGCTCGCCCGCGCGTTGGCGCTCCTGACACGACTCGGCGCGGTAATTGAAACTGACCGGGCACCAGATGTCCACGCAGCCGGCCAGCTCCGGCCCCGGCTCCTCGGTGAGCATCCGCGCCAGCTTCGGCGCGTGCCGCTTGATCTGCTCGTTGTTCTTGCGGACGAACTCGTAGTCGTTCCGCTCTGGCTCGTCATACCAGTAGAGATAAGCCTTCCGCAGCCAGCCCTTCTGCTCCAGATGATCGCTGAGCTGCCGCGCGTAGTCGCCCCACACGGCTTCATACTCCGGCGTGCCCTGCTCGAAGCCGCCGAAGTTTCCCTTGTGATGCGGCTTGCCCTGGCCGCCCCAGCCGGTCCCCTGCAACGGCAGCCGGAACGTGTTGAACCCGAACTCGTCGAGATAACGCGCCGCCGCCGCGTCGAACCTCGTCCAGTCCAGCTTCACGCGCGGCGGCGTCACCGACTTGTCGAACTCGATGCCGATGTTCGCCGGCCCCATCGGCCAGTAGGGCGCGATGCGGTGCGCGGCGAAGTTCTGCATGTATTTGTCCCAAACCGCCGCCAGCTCCTCGCCGGAGCACCGATTGTGATAAGCCTTCACGTTGCCGAGGCCGAGGCCGAGCGCGGTTTTCAGCCGCGTCTCTTTCGGCAGCGTGAAGTTCCAGACCCGCACTCGCAGCGGCACGCGCGCCCGCCATGCGGCACGGTCGTATTTCGACTTCGGTTTGGCCGCCAGTTCGATCGTGCCGCTGTAGTCGCCCGCCGGGATGCCGTCCGGCACCGCCACGGTGAACCAGAGCGGCGTGTTGCCGCCGATCTGCGGCGTGAACTCCACGCCCGCCGCCAACGGCGGCAGCGGATCGGGCCAGTCCGCCGCGATGCCGGTCTCGTCCGTCGGCGACTCGACGCGCACGTAGCCGACGCGGCAGACCTCGACGTTACCGGCGGAAATCCTCGCTCCGCGCGGCCCGCGCAGGTCGCTGACGGCCACACTGACCTTCTCGACCGTCTTGCGCGGGCTGAGCACGAGCTGGAAACTCTCGCGCTCGTTCCGCGCGGCGCTGACACGGACGAGCGGCCGCGCGCCGCCGGTTGGTTCGGGGCGCTCGCGGCTGATCTTGCGGCACGACTCGCACCACCAGAGGCCGACGGCGGCCTTCGCGTCCTCGGTGATCATCCAGCCGTAGTCACCCGCGAAAAGCTGCGGCACGCTGAAGCTCGCGCGCGCCGCGAACAGTTCCTGTTTCTTCGCCACATCTTGCAGGCTGAACCGCAGTTCGTGGTCGCCCGCGTCGCGCACGTCGTAGCCCAGCTCGATCTGCTCGGCAATGCCGCAGAGCAGTCTTAAGCCCTTCGTCGCTCTCGAGACGACCTTGCCGCCGCGCAGCAGTTCCATCGTCGCGCGCGCCTTGATCGGGTCGGGGGACTCGTTGCGCAGCCGCCAGACGGCGTTGTGGTCGCCGCCCGGCAACGGCTGGCCGAGCGACTCGCACACGACACTTGCGGACGGCGCGCTCTGCACGACCTCCAAGAAATGCGTCGTGCCGCGGCCGTTCGGGATGCGCTCGGCAAACGTCGCCTCGTAGCTGTAGTCGTGGACCTGGAAGTTGACGCCGCCTGCGCCCTCGGCGCGCTCGCCGCGCAGCCGCACGTAGATGTCTGCGGCGGGCAGCAGCTTCGACGGCAGCTCGACGGTCTTCTCGCCTGTGCCGGCCAGTTCGCCGACGACCGTCCACGTCAGCATGTCGAAGCTCACCTCGACCATGCACTTGCCGCCTGTGTGGTAGCCGACGTTGACGGTTGCCGACGCTTTGCGCTGCGCGCGGCCCAGGACGCGATGGTGGTAGATGACGTAGCTGCCATCGCCCAAGCACCAGCGGTTGCTGTTGAAGTGCGCCGTGTGCGCCACCAACGGGCGCGCGTAGTTGCCGCCGTCACCGCCGAAGTTCGGCCGGAAGCGGTAGATGCCGTCCTGCATCTGCTCGCCCTCGCCCAGTTCCAGCCCGCCGGCGCGCGAGTGGACCGGCTGCACGGCGCGCAACTCGATGTCGTCGAAGAACAGGGTGCCGTTGGCCTCCCAGTGACCGAACCGCAGGCAGGCGTCTTTCGGCAGCACGGTCGGCGTGGCAAACACGAAGCTCTTACGTTCCCACTGCTCGCTCGCGGTCAGGTCGCGGTTGGCGAACGACGGCCCGCTGATGACGCTGCCGGTGGCGCCCGGCGCGCGACGCGTCCAAAAACCGATGCGATAGATTTTCGCCGGCTCGAACTTCACCGCATCGCAGTGCCATGAGTTTGAACTGCCGTCCTTGCCGCGGCCGGTGACGCTGATGCAGCGCGTGCCGGCGTGGCCGCCGCCCGCGACCCACTCGCCCGGCGGCGTCGAGAGCCGCCAGCCGTCGGGCGCAGTGCCGGCGCCTTGTTCGAAGGACGGATTTGGAACCTGCGCGCTGGCGACCGGGGCGAGCGCGAGGAGCAGCGACATCGAGAGCGGCTTCATGGCGCGCAGGATAGCCGCGCGCCCGCGCCGTTTCAATCGCGCCGGAAAACTGCTTTGCCCCGGCGTGGCGCGCGGCTAGACTCGGCGCTTACACAATGGCAGAACGTCAGACAATCGCGGGCTACGAGATCGTCGAGAAGGTCGGCCAGGGCGGCGTTGGCTCGGTCTATCGTGCGCGGCAGCCGATGCTCGACCGCACCGTCGCGCTGAAGGTCTTGGCGCCCCACCTCGCCGGCGATGCGGAATACGTCGCCCGCTTCCGGCGCGAGGCCGCCGCCGCCGCGCAGCTCAGTCATGCCGGCATCGTCACCGTCTATGCCGCCGGGGAGAAGGACGGCGCGCACTTCATCGCGATGGAGTTTGTCGAGGGCGAGACACTCCACGACCGGCTCAACCGCCGCGGCCGGCTCGAACCGGACGAGGCCATCGCCATCTGCGTCCACCTGACCGGGGCGTTGCGCTACGCTTGGGACAAGGCCCGCCTCGTCCACCGCGACATCAAGCCGGACAACATCTTCCTCTCCAGAAAGGGCGAGGTGAAACTCGGCGACCTCGGCCTGGCCCGATGCGTCGGCGGCGATTCCACGCATGTCACCCAGCACGGCACCGCATGGGGCACGCCGCACTACATGAGTCCCGAGCAGGCGCGCGGCGAGCGCGACCTCGACTGCCGCTCCGACATCTACAGCCTCGGATGCACGCTTTACCGGATGCTCAGCGGCCAGACGCCCTACGACGGCGCCGACGTGATGGCCATCATGACCAAGCACGTCCACGAACCGCCGCCGGCCATCCTGAAAGCGCTGCCGACCTGCCCGATGCCGGTGGTGTTCCTGCTCACCAAGATGCTGGCCAAGAACGCCGCCGCGCGCCACCAGACCTACGATGAGCTGCTCGCCGACTTGCACCGCGTCCACCAACAGCTCACGCAGCCGCAGGCCGCGCCGGCAGCCGTTGCGCCCAAGACGCCCGAAGTTGCTGCGACGAAACAAACGTCCGTGATGATCTACGCCGGCGCGGGCATCGCCGCTCTGGTGGTCATCGCGGGTCTGATGTTCTGGGCGCCTTGGAAAACACATGAGGCGGCCGGCAGGCGCGAAAACACCCCGCCTGCTGTGGTGCAGAAGCCGGAACCGATGTCTGAGCCGCCGTCTCCTGCGCCCGCGCCAGCGACGCCCCCCGTTGCGGTCGCGCAGCAAACGCCGGCACCGGCTCCTGCCGCAACGAGTGTCCCCATCGCGATGCCGGCTCCCGCGCCGGCCCCGGCCAACGTGGCCGCTGCCGCGACTCCAGCGCCGCCGGCCGCCGCCGCACCTGCCGGACCGGCACCGGTGGACGCCACGTTCATCACGACTGTTGCCGCGCTCGCACCGGAGGCGCAGGCGCAGGCCATCGTCGCGAAGTTGAAGGAACTCAACCCCGCCTTCGATGGCCAGGCGACACCCACCATCGAGAGCAACAAGCTCGTCGCCCTGTCGTTCTCCACCGCCCAAGCCGGCGACCTCTCGCCGCTCAAGGCGTTGCCCGCGCTCCAAAGCCTCATCTGTCCCGGCACGTTTGAGAAACAGTCCCTTTCCAACCTCGCCGCGCTGGCCGGGCTGCCGCTGACCAACCTCAATTGCGGCTACTCGCGCGTCAGCGACCTCGCGCCGTTGCGCGGGATGCCGCTGGCCGCGCTCGACTGCCGCAGTTCGGCCATGACCAATTTCGCCGCGCTCGGCGAATTTCCGCTGAGACATCTCAGTCTCGACTTCAACCCCGAGCGCGACCGCAACGCGCTCTGGGCGCTCACGTCGCTGGAGACGATCAACGGCCGGATCGCCGCCGAGTTCTGGCACGAGGTCGGCCCGCCGCAGGACGCGTTTGCGCAAGCCATCGCGACGCTGCCGGCCACCCAGCAGGTCGCGCAGGTCGTCGCCCGCTTGCGGGAGCTGAACCCGCAGTTCGACGGCCGCGTCACGCACAGAATCGTTGAAGACAAGGTCGCCGAACTCAGCCTCTCCACCGTCGCCGTCACCGACATCACGCCCGTGGCCGCGCTGCGGACGCTCCAGCGGTTGTCGCTCGTGCCGGCCGGCGGCACCAACGCCATCGGCCGGCTCGACAATCTCGCGCCGTTGCGAGCGCTCTGGCTGACGGGTCTTTGGTGCCAGAACAATCCGGTGACCGACCTGCGTCCGTTGCGCGGCCAGCCACTGACCGTGCTGAGCTGTGGTAACACACTGATTAACGCCTTGGCGCCGCTGCACGGGATGCCGCTGATCGTGCTGAGCTGCAACAATACCGATGTGAGCGACCTCGCGCCGCTGGCTGGCGCGCCGCTTCAGACGTTGTGGTGCCAGAAGACAAAAGTCACCGACCTTTCCCCGCTCACCAACATGCCGCTGCGCGAGTTGCGGTGCGATTTCCTTGCGGCGCGTGACGGCGACTTGCTGCGCGCCATCCCGACGTTGCAGCGGATCAATGGCGAGACCATGGCGATGTTCTGGCTGCGCGAAACCGGCGCGAAGACTGCCGCCAAGGCCGCGCCGAGGACCGCCAGACCATCGCAGGCCCGCAAGCCCGCCGTGGCCGACGGCCTCAGCGGAAAACAGATGCTCCAGAAATTCATCGCGCGGATGAAAGAAACCAACCCCGGGTTTGGGGGCGGCGTGGGACCCGCTTTCGAAGGCGATCAACTCACCGAGGTCACGTTCACTACCGAGGCCGTCAGCGATCTGTCGCCCGTGCGCGATCTCGCCGGCCTGAAGGTCCTGCGTTGCATTTCCCCCGGCGTGTCGGGAAAGATCGCCAAACTTGCCCCGCTCAGCGGCCTGCCGCTCCATGGCCTCGATTGTCAGGGCAACCGCATCACGGACCTGACGCCACTGAAAACCACCGCATTGACCAGCTTGCAGCTCGACAACAACCCGCTCACTGACCTGCGCGGACTGGAGGGACTCCGGCTGACCTCGTTGTGTTGCACCAACGTCCCGATCAGCGACCTGAAACCGCTGGCGGGCATGCCGCTGACGAGCCTCATTCTGGCCGGCACGAAGGTCAGCGATCTGGCGCCGTTGAAGCGCGCGCCGCTGGCGACACTCGGCATCGGGCTGACGGAAGTCAGCGACCTGACGCCGCTGCGCGGCATGAAGCTGGGCGTGTTGATCCTCGAAGGCTCGAAGGTTGGCGACATCACTCCGCTGCGCGGAATGCCGCTGTCGGTCCTGTCGTTGGCGAAGACAGCGGTCACCAGCCTCGGTCCGCTCAAGGGCGCGCCGCTGTCCAGCCTCAACATCAACGACACCCGCATCAGCGACCTGACGCCGATCCGCGGTTGCCCCATCACCAGCTTGTCCATGGTGGGCACGCAGGTCACCAGCCTGACCGCCCTCAGCGTCATGACACTGACGGCGCTTGACTGCGGGTCCAATCGGATCAACGACCTTGCGCCGTTGCGCGACAAGGCGTTGACCAGCCTGCGCGTCAACGACACCGACGTCAAAGACCTCGCGCCGTTGCGCCGGATGCCGTTGACGGAACTGTGGATTCAGAACACGAAGGTCGCCGATCTCTCGCCCCTGCGCGCCATGCCGTTACAGGCACTCAAGGCCGACATCAAGCCGGAGCGCGATGCGGCCATCCTCCGCGACATCAAGACACTGGCGACCATCAACGACCTGCCGGTGGCGGAGTTCTGGAAAAAGGCCGGCGCGGGCCAATGACCTGCCGCCCACGCCCTCCCGATTGCGTCGCGAGACGGCAACCGCAGCTCAGAGGTTGAGCCGCTGGACGTTCTCGCGGACGTGGTCGGCGCTGGCCTTGAGCTGGGCCAGCTCCCCGGCGGTCAGTTGCAGCTCGACGATCTTTTC
>JACRKA010000157.1 GCA_016219905.1 Verrucomicrobiota bacterium | reverse complement strand
CTTTTAGGTAGGTTGCCCACGTGTTACGCACCCGTTCGCCGCTGAAACCCACGAATATTGCTACCCGCAGATTCCCGCTCGACTTGCATGTCTTAACCACGCCGCCAGCGTTCGTTCTGAGCCAGAATCAAACTCTCCGTAATAAAAGTTCACTCCCGGCCTTGCGACCAGGGTTGATTTCTTTACGTAGAACGCACTGCTTGGCTCCATCGCCGCCTTTTGATCGGCAACGACAGGATGAGCAGTGCGATTTGGCCGTCCCGGTCACGCTTGCAGGACCGGGACTCAAAGTGCCCCGATGTGACTCGGGGCTAGGGGCTCTCGCACGTATCGCACAATTCAATTTTCAAAGACCGTTGCCGCCACGCAGGCGGCCCCTTCAGGGAATAGCCGTCCACCGAGTTGAATCGGGGGACTTACAACCGAAAGAACTTCCCGAAAAGCGCGCGGACTATAGTGACCGCGCCGTTGCCCGTCAATAGGCAAAACGAAAAAAGTTCACTTTTCTTGCGCCTCAAAAATCTGAAAGAACATCCGCCTCACACCGCAAACCGCCGCGCGCGCTCACATCGGCGTCCTGATCCCCAGCGCCCGCACCGCGCACCAGCCCTTTCGGGCCTCGAAAAACTGAAACGCCCCGGCCGCAGCCAGCGCGACAGCGGCGACCCACCAGCCTTGCCACCCGCACCCCGCGCCCGCCGCGACGCAAACCATGCCGCTGATCCCGCGCGCCACGCGCCCTCTCCGATCAATGTTGCAACTCAGTGCCATCCTGCCGCGAACCTATCCCCCTCCAGCAATACTGCAAACTGAAATTGCGTCGTAGCCCCTGCCTCATCGCTGGACGGTTGCTTGGAAGGCATTGACTTGCTGCCGCGCCGGTGATAACCAGCCGTCCGCAAAACGGCGTCAACCCAGGAGCAACCATGCTACGACTCGGCGGACCGGTGTTCACCAAGAGCGAAGACCCCGTGGAACTGGTGCGGCTGCACCGCGAGATGGGGTTCAGCGCAGCGTTCCTGCCGCCCGTCCGCGACGCCGCCCGGCGTCACGACGTGATTGCGGCCTTCGCGCAAGCCAACATCATCATCTCCGAAATCGGCGCTTACGGCCTCAACGTCCTCGACACCGACGAGGCGGTTCGCGAACGCAACATCGAGGCCATCAAGGAACGGTTGCGGTTCGCCGACGAGACCGGTGCGCTTTGCTGCATCATGCAAGGCGGCACGGTGCAGGCGGGCGGCTGGGGCACGCCGAGCGCGGAGAACTTTTCCAAGGAAGCCTTCGACACGACCGTCGCGGCTATCCGTGCCATCCTCGACGACGTGAAGCCGCGTGCGGCAAAGCTGGTCCTCGAAACTTCCGCGCACCGGTTGCCCGACGGCCCGGAGGAATACCTGGAGTTGCTGAAAGCGGTGGACCGGCCGGCCTTTGGCGTCCATTTCGACCCCGCGAATCTCGCCAGCTCGCCGCGGCGTTGCCTGCGGAACGGCGATTTTCTGCGGCACTGTTTCGCGCTGATCGGGCCGCACATCATCTGCGCGCACGCCAAGGACGCGGTCTTGAGCAAGGCGGCCAGCGTTCACATTGACGAGTGTCCGGCAGGCCAGGGGCAGCTCGACTACCACACCTACCTGCAGGAGTTGGCCAAGTGCAAACAGGCGCCGGTGGTTCCCGTCAAGGGTGTCTCGAGGACGCTTATCATGGACCTGCAGGCCTTCTATGCCAAACAATCGCCGCCGCTGATGCTGGAGCACCTTGCCAACGCCGCCGAAACCAAACGCGCCCGCGACTTCCTGTTCCGTGTCGCCAAGGATGTTGACGTCGAGTTCATCCACAGCGCGCTTGCGACAGCCTGAACCCATCCTCTGCCACCATGAAACGCCTCCTGCCCGCAGTGTCTTCTTTCATCACCCTGACCACCCTCGCGCTCGCGGCGGAACCCGCTTGCCACGTCGCCGTGAACGGCAACGACCGGTGGTCGGGCAAACTCGCCGTGCCGAACAGGGAGAGGAGCGACGGGCCGTTCGCGACGATCACCCGCGCCCGCGACGCCGTGCGCGAACTGAAGAAGGCCGGCGCGCTCAAGCAGCCTGTCACCGTGCTTGTTCATGGCGGCACTTATCGGCTGGCTGAGCCGGTCACGTTCGCGCCGGAGGATTCCGGCACGGAGAAGTGCCCGATCGCCTACGCCGCCGCGCCGGGCGAGACGCCGGTCTTTAGCGGCGGGAGCGTCATCACCGGCTGGAAGAAAGCCGGCGGCAAACTCTGGACGACGACTGTCGCCGACGTCGCCGCGGGCAAGTGGTATCCGCACCAGCTTTTCGTCAACGGCCGGCGCGCCACGCGCGCCCGTTCGCCGAACGACGGCTACCTCCGCACCGACGGCACGCTGGTGCCGCTCGTGCGAGACCGCAAGAAGGCCCAGCCGGAGACCAGGATCGGGTTCAAGTTCAAGGACGGCGACCTGAAGCGGTGGGACAACCTCGACGACGTCAACGTCATCGCGTTCCACGCCTGGACCGCATCGTGGCATCACATCGCCGCGCTCGACGAGCAGGCGCGCACGGTGCGCTTCACCAACCCAAGCGGCTGGCCGATGAGTTATTGGGAGAAGGAGCAGCGCTACTACGTCGAGAACTTCCGCGAGGCCCTCGACTCGCCCGGCGAATGGTATCTCAACCGCAAGACGGGTGAACTTCTCTACTGGCCGCGGCCCGGCGAGGACATGAAGAAGGCCGAGGTCGTCGCGCCCGCGCTGCGGACGCTGGTGCAGTTCGCGGGCGATCCGGACGCGGGCAGGTTCGTCGAGCACGTGCGGCTGGCGGGCCTTTCGTTCCAGCACAGCGATTGGGATTTCGACCGCGCGAAGGTTGCCGACGGCCAGGCCGCGATGTTTCTCGGCGCGGCGGTGACCGCCAACGGCGCGCTCCACTGCGAACTGCGCGGCTGCGAGGTCGCCCACGTCGGTGAGTATGCGGTGATGTTCGCGCGCGGCTGCCGCAACAACCGCATCGAGCAATGCCACCTCCGCGACCTCGGCGCCGGCGGCGTGCGGCTCGGCGAGCCGGCGCGCAGCGGCGCGATGCCAACGGCCGACAACGTTCGCACCTCTGGGAACGTCGTCCACAACAGCTTCATCCACGACGGCGGCCACGTGTTTCACGCCGGCATCGGCGTCTGGATCGGCCAGAGTCCAAACAACACCGTCTCGCACAACGAAATCTGCGACTTCTATTACTCCGGCATGTCCATCGGCTGGACGTGGGGCTACGGGCCTCACGAGGGGCGCGGGAACATCGCCGAGTTCAACCACATCCATCACCTAGGCAAGGGCGTGCTCAGCGACATGGGCGGCATCTACACGCTCGGCACGCAGCCCGGCACGGTGTTGCGCAACAACGTCATCCACGACGTGCTCAGCTACTCCTACGGTGGCTGGGGCCTCTACACCGACGAAGGCTCCACCGACATCGTGCTGGAGAACAATGTCGTCTATCTCACCAAGACCGGCGGGTTCCACCAGCACTACGGCAAGGACAACATCGTCCGGAACAACGTCTTCGCACTCGCCGCCGAGAGCCAGATCATCCGCTCGCGGCAGGAGGAGCACTGTTCGTTCAAGTTTGAGAACAACATCGTCTATCAGGACAAGGGCTTGCTCCTCGGCAGCCAGTGGAGCAACAAGAATTACAAGATGGACCGCAACGTCTATTGGCGCACCGGTGGCGAGCCGGCGTTGGCTGGCCACACGTTCGCCGAGTGGCAACAGGACATGGGCCAGGACAAGAACTCCATCGTCGCGGACCCGCGTTTTGTCAGCGTCGCCAAGCGCGACTTCAGGCTGAAGCCCGACTCGCCCGCATTGGAGCTTGGCTTCAAGCCGATTGACACCAGCACTGTCGGCCTCGTCGGCGAACGGAAGTGGGTCGAGCTGCCAAAGAAAACCCAGCGGCCTCCAACGGTCTTCGCGGCGTGGAAGGAAATCACCTCGGTCGAGGACGACTTCGAGAAGACGGCCGTCGGCAAGCCGCCGGCGAACTGCACGGTCTCCGGCGCGGACTCGCCCGCCTCGCTCGCCGTCACCGCCGAGACCGCCGCGTCGGGCCGGCACAGCCTGAAGGTCGTGGACGCGGCCAAGCTCGCGCAGCTCTGGCATCCACACTTTTTCTGGAAGCCAAACTTCGCCCGCGGCACGCTGCGGGTCTCGTTCGACCTGCGTGTCGAGAAGGGCGCCCTCGTCGCCGTCGAGTGCCGTGACGCGAGCAGTCCTTACCGCGTCGGCCCGAGCCTCAGCGTCACGGCGGACGGCCAGTTGATGGCGCGCAAGCAGCCGTTGATGCAGGTGCCCTTCGGCCAGTGGTTTCGCATTGAGGCACGTTGTCTGCTCGGCCGCGAGGCCGGCGGCGCCTACGACCTCATCGTGAAGCTGCGCAACGGTGAAACGAAAAAGTTCCCCGGCCTCCCGTGCGGCCACAAGGACTTCAACCGCCTCCAGTGGTTCGGCTTCATGAGCAACGCCAACGGCCCGGCGACCTATTACGTGGACAACGTGAGGCTGACGACGGCCGCGCGGTGAGCGTCGTGGCCCAGGTGAATCCTTGTTTGAAAAAGCGTCGCTGAGGGCGCAGAGTTTTCAACGCGAGCGAGCGTAGCAATGAATCGAAGCATGCAGACCCGACCATGAAACCGCACGCCATCAGCCGCCGGCACTTCATCCGGATTTCCACGACCGCCGCCGGCGCTGCCCTGTTGCAACCGCTCGCCCGCGCGGCCGCGCCGAAGCGCACCGCCACCGACATCGTCGCGCTCGGCAAGACCGGCCTCAAGATCAGCCGGCTCGGCTTCGGTGCCGGCTCGAACAGCGGCAAGGTCCAGCGCGACCTCGGCCAGGAGGCGTTCAACAAGCTCATCCGCTACGCTTACGACCGCGGGATCACCTACATTGACTGCGCCAAGAGCTACAAAACCTTCGACTGGATCGCCGACGCCATCAAGGGCCTGCCGCGCGAGAAACTTTTCCTCCAGTCCAAGATCGGCGGCAAACCGGAGGACGTGCTGGCGGAGATAGACCGGCACCGCAAGGTGTTCAACACCGACTACATTGACTCCATGCTCATCCATTGCATGATCAAGACCGGATGGACCGACGACTGGAAACGCAGCATGGACGCCTACGACGAGGCCAAGTCGCGGAAGTGGATCCGCTCCAAGGGGGTCTCCTGCCACAGCCTGCACGCGTTGCAGGCCGGAGCCGCATCCGACTGGACCGAGGTGCATCTGGTCCGTATCAACCCGCAGGGCCACGTCATGGACACGCCGGAGGAAAAGTGGAACGCCACCAGCGACGCCAGCCGCGTCGGGCCGGTGATGGCGGAGATCAAGAAGATGCACGCCAAGGGCCACGGCGTCATCGGCATGAAGCTTGTCGGCAACGGCGACTTCACCACGGCCGAGGACCGCGAGAAATCCATCCGGTTCGCCATGGCGCAGCCGGAAATCCACGCGGTGGTCATCGGCTTCAAGAACACGGCGGAGGTTGACGAAGCCATCGAGCGCATGAACCGCGCGCTTGCTGCGGCGTGACCGGCTGGAACTCCGGCGGTTGACGGGGGGTGGCGAACCTATTGTTGCAGGAGGTTCATCGCCTTCCGGACGTCTTCCCCAGTGTCGAACGCCAGGTGCATGACGAACCGGGTCCCGAACGCCGCGGCTGCGAAACCCCGCAGGTTGATGCCCGCCTTTGCGACCTTCTGTGTCAGTCTTGCGGCGATGCCCGGCTCATTCAGGCTCTCGACGCGCATCGAGTGCAGATGGCTGCTGACAGAAAAACCGAGCGCCGTGGCCGCGCGCACTTCACGGTCGCCGCGCAGGGGGGTCACAAACAGGACGCCGGTGCCGGGTTTGTCGGGGGCGCGGCGTGCGATGATGAAATCGAGGTCGGCGCCGGCCTCGGCCAGGACCACCAGTTTCTCGGCCATCCCCCCTGGCTTGTCCTCGATGCTTGCCACCCACACGTCTTCCCGTTCCACGATCGCATTCATACGTCAACTCCTTTGGCACATCCGCGATTGGTCGGGCGGCCTGTCTTTTCCCACACATCCTACGCCTCAATCCGTCGGCTGTCATGCCCGAACATTGCTCGCCGTGCGGCGCGGAATCGGCTTGATTCGCGCGCGGTTTTGTGGCGTTAGCGTGGGGCATGATTGCCTCAAACCCAACAAAGGAACCCATCATGAACCCCACTGTTTCCCGACGCGACTTCCTGAAACTCGGCGCCGCGGGCGCCGCGCTTGCGAGCATCCCGGCGGCGTTTGCCAAGGCCGCCGGCAAAAAAATCCCCATCGCGCTGGAGCTTTACTCGGTGCGCAAAGAATGCGCGCAGGACACCGCCGGCGTCATCAAGGCCGTCGCGAAGATGGGCTACAAGGGGGTCGAGTTCGCCGGCTTCTATAACAAGGACGCCAAGACCCTCCGCAAAATCCTCGACGATTGCGGGCTGAAGTGCTGCGGCAGCCACACGCCGTTCGGCAACCTCCTCGGCGACAAGTTCAAGGAGACCGTCGAGTTCAACCAGACCCTCGGCAACAAGTTCCTCATCGTGCCCGGCCTGCCCAAGGACCGCACGGCCTCCAGGCAGGCATGGCTCGACACGGCCAAGCTGTTCAACGAACTCGCCGACAGGGCCGCGCCGCACAAGATGCGCGTCGGCTACCACAACCACACCATCGAGTTCAAGGAGCTTGACGGCGAACTGCCGTGGGACACGTTCTTCGGCAACACGAAGAAGGAGGTCGTCATGCAGTTCGACACCGGCAACGCGATGCACGGCGGCGGCAACGCAGTCCCGTTCCTGAAGAAATATCCCGGCCGCGCTGCCACGATCCATCTCAAGCCGTTCTCCCATGCCAAGCCCGACGCTCTCATCGGCGAGGACGATCTGCCGTGGAATGAAATCTTCGCCGTCTGCGAGACCACCGGCAAGACCGAGTGGTATATCGTCGAGTATGAGCGCCCCGCGATGCCGGCGTTGGAAGCCGTGGAGAAGTGCCTCCAGGCGCTGAAGACGATGGGCAAGTGCTGAAGCTCCCACCGTGAAAGAACCAACCAGCTTCGCAATCCCCGGCGCGGTCGCCATCGCGCCGGGCAACGGCGGCCTGCCAAAGGTCACGCTCACGCATCGCGCCGGCGCGGGCGCGGAAGTCTATCTCCACGGCGCGCACGTCACATCGTGGAAGAGCGCGAAGGGCGAGGAGCTTCTCTTCCTCAGCCGCGAATCCCACTGGACGGCCGACAAGCCCATCCGCGGCGGCATCCCGGTCTGCTGGCCGCAATTCGGCGGCCAGGGGCCGCTGCCGCAGCATGGCTTCGCGCGGACGAATCCGTGGACACTGGCGCGAGCGAAGAAGCTCGACAACGGTGATGTGGCGGTGGCGCTGCGACTGAATGAAACCGACGCGACGCTGAAGCTGTGGCCGCATCGGTTCGCGTTCGAGTTGTGCGTGACGCTCGCGGAGTCGTCGCTGACGCTGGCGACGAGCGTGCGCAACGCCGGTGAGCAGCCGTTCGACTTCCAGATCGCGCTGCACACCTACTTTGCGGTGGCGGACATCCATCGCGCGGCAGTGTGCGGCTTGCGGGGGACGGCGTTCGTGGATTCGTTGCGCAACAACGCCCGCGAGGTCGAGCAGCGGTCGGAGATCCGCTTCGACCAGGAGACCGACCGCGTTTATATCAACGCGCCCGATGATCTCAGCATCCGCGACGAAGCGACGGGGCGCGTCTTTGGCATCCGCAAGACCGGCATGGCCGACGCGGTGGTCTGGAACCCGTGGGTCGCAAAATCGCAGCGGATGTCCGACTTCGGCGACGACGAGTATCTGCGGATGCTCTGCGTCGAGACAGGCAACATGGCCACCCACGTCGCGCTCGCGCCAAACCAGCAGTGGCAAGGCGCGACGGTGCTGTCCGTCGGTCGTGCCTGAACGGAACTGCGCATGCAACGCGACCTGATCTACGACGTCGGGATGCACAATGGCAACGACACCGCGTTCTATCTGCACCGCGGCTATCGCGTCGTGGCCATCGAGGCCGATCCCACGCTCGTCGAGCTGGCGCGGGCACGGTTCGCGGCCGAACTAGCCGGGGGACGGCTCACGCTCCTGAACGTCGGCGTCGCGACGGAGGAGGGCAGGGCGGATTTCTGGATTTGCGATGGCAAGAGCGAATACAACTCCTTCGACAAGGCCAATGCCACCAAGCGCGGCCACACCGCGCACGCCATCGAGATTCCGTGCCGGCGCTTCGACAACATCCTGCGCGAGCACGGCGTGCCGCACTACCTCAAGATTGACATCGAGTGCTTCGACAAGCTCTGCGTCGAGGCGCTCGACGCGGCCGACCTGCCCCCGTATGTGTCGCTGGAGGTGATGGAACGCGGGCAAATCGAGGCGCTGCGCCGCGCCGGCTACGACCGTTTCAAGCTGGTGCGGCAGGACGATCTCTCGGCCGTGCCGGACCTGACGGGCGCGGCGAGCGCGGGGTGGTTGGCGTTGAAAGAACGGGTCCCGCCGCTCATGAAGCTGTCGCAGCGGCTCGGCCGGATGAAACGCAAGCTGGGGCGCTGGCTGCGGCGCACGGACAGGAAGACCGCCGTGTCCGGCGTGAAATCCGGGCGGTGGGAGTTTGCCTACGGCAGCTCCGGCGTGTTTGGCGAGGAGGCGCCGGGCCAATGGCTCGGCTTCGACGAAACCGTCCGGCGCTGGCAGGCGTTCCATCGCGCCGCGGGCGAACGCTACTGGTGCGACGTCCACGCCACGCGGCAGGCGGCGGCGAAATAGCCTGGTTATTTCCCGCCGCGGCAATCAGAGCGTGTGAACACTGAAGTAATGAAGCGTTGGAAGATGGGGCGTTGAGTTGAACCCATGACTCCACCTCTCCACTACTTCATTACTCCAATCGTGATCACAGCTTCGCCGGCTCGACAATGCGGCCCGTGTCGGAGGAGACGCCGAACGCTTCGCAGAGCGCGAGGGTCTTGAGGTTCTCGTGGCCGCCGAAGCGCGGCTCGACGCCTTCCTTGATGTATTTCATCCAGCCGTCGAGGATGAGGGTCTCGGCGTTCGGGCCGGTATCCCAGGCGATCTTCTCCGGCTCTTTCACGCCGGGTTTCCAGATGTGGACCTGCTTGTCCTTGTTCGCCTCGATGACGGAGGCTTGCTCGCAGTCCACGCGCAGGTCCCAGCCCGGCCCGTAGGTCGCGAACGAGCACGAGTAGCCGCACACCGCGCCGCTCTCGAACTCCAGCCACGCGTGGTTGCCCGAGCCGTGCGCGTAGGGGCTCCACGGCGGGTTGAATGAGATCGCCGACACGCGCTTGACCTCCTCGCCGAAGACCGCGCGCAGCGTGTCGAGGTCGTGGACGGCGCGCTCCCAGACGTAGGAATGCTTCATCGTGCCGGAGTGATGGACCTTCGGCCGCCAGCCATACTTGACCATCAGGCCCGTGCCGGCGCGCCCGTAGGTGCGCTGCGAGACGAGCCGCGCGATGGTGGCGTTGCCGCCGTTGTAAAGCGCCTGCTGGCCGACGCAGAGCTTGACGCCGCGCTTGTCAGCCTCGGCCATCACCTGGCGCGCCTCGGCCAGCGTCAGCGTGAACGGCTTCTCCACGAGCACGTGTTTGCCGGCGCGGATGGCGGCGAGGCATTGCTGCGTATGGATCTGCGGCGGCGTGATGATGATGACCGCGTCCGCCTCGACCTTCTCCAGCGCGTCTTCCAAGCGCGTGAAGCAGCGCGATTCGGGCAGGGCGGGATTGAGGGCGCGAGCGGCCGTGATGTTCTCGGCCTTCACGTCCACGAACGCCACCGATTCGAGATCCTGGCGGTTTGCGAAGAGTTTGATCGGCCACGCACCGCGGCCGCCGACACCAACGTGTATGCAACGGAGTTTCATGATGGGCGCGCATTATGCCGACCGCGCGCGCCGGCACAAGACTTTTGAAAGTAGTCATCACGCTCCGCGTGATGATTGTGAAGATGATCCTCACGCGGAGCGTGAGGACTACTATTGGCGGTCCGGCTCGCCGCAGCCGCGGAGGATTTCGGCGCGCACCGCGTCGCGCAGCTTCACCGCGGCGGCCCAGTCGCTTCCTTCGGGCGCGACGGGCTTGCCGATGGTGACGCTGAGCGGGACATGGCGGGGGAACCAACTGCCGTCGCGCATCATCGAGCGCGTGCCACGGATGACGACCGGCACGACCGGCACGCCGGCCTGCGCCGCCACCGCGAACGCGCCCATCCGGAACGGCAGCAGTCCCGCCTCGCGCACGAACGTGCCTTCCGGATAAAAAATCATCGAGCGCCCAGCGTGCGCCGCTTGCGCCAGTCGCGAGGCGTCCTGCGCGCCGCGCTGGAGGTCGAACCGCTCGACGAACTCCACGCCGAGCCGCCGCAGGAAAACACGCGCGATGAATGACGACACCAGTTCGCTCTTTGCGACGAAGTTGAATGGCTGCGGCAATGCCGCTAGCAACAACAAGCTATCCGCATAGCTGCTGTGGTTGGCCGCGACGATGCACGGCCGGTCGCGCGGCAGGTTCTCCAAGCCGCGCACGCCCAATCGAAACCGAGCGCCCGCCAGAAACAGCCGTGCCATCGCGCTGCTGAAACGCCAGCACCACGCCGGCCGCGGCAGCAGCGCCGCCACCGGCCACGTGACCGCGGACGCGAGCACGAACCATGTCCACGCCCAGCTTGCCGCGAGCGTGTCCGCGATCTGTCGCGCGCGGCGGCGCAGTTGCGGGCCGGTGCCGAGCCAGAGCAAACGGGCCTGTTTCCACCAAGCCGGCGCACGCCGCCGCGACGGGCCGCCGCGCTCGTAAAGCCGGCGGCAAGCCGAGCGTCGGATTTTTCCGCTGGAGGTCTTCAGCACCGAGTGCGGCGGCACGAGCATCACGTCGTCAGCGGGCGCCTCGATGAGGCCCACGGCGATGTCGTTGATCTGGCGGCGGAGCGCGTCCTGCGCGGCCGGGTCGCTCTCGCGCGTCTCGGCCATCACCACGAGCCGTTCGGTGCCCGTGCGCGGGTCGGGGCTGCCGAAGACCGCGACGCTGCCTTTGCGGATGCCGGCCAGCGCGCCGACGCCTTGCTCCAGTTCGTAGGGATAAATGTTGCGCCCGCCCCGGATGATCATCTCCTTGGCGCGGCCGGTGATGTAGATCTCGTTGCCGACCACGTAGGCGAGGTCGCCGGAGTCGAGCCAGTCGCCGACAAACAGCCGCCGCGTCGCCTCCGGGTTGCGGAAGTAGCCGCTGGTGGCCGACGGGCCTTTGAACAGCAGCCGCCCTTCCTGCCGCTCGCCGACCTCGTGGCCCGCGTCATCCACGATGCGGATTTCGTGGCCGGGCAGTGGCACGCCGCAGCCGACGATGTTCAGCGCGCCCGTGTCGTCGGGCGCGGCGGGCGCCGCGCGTCCGCCGCTCGCGAGTGGGCCGCGCTGGACACGATCCACGACCGGCCCGCGCCCCAACGGCGGGAACGCCAGCCCGACAGAGCACTCCGCCAGGCCAAACCCCGGTGACATCGCCTCGGGGCGGAAGCCGTATTTCGCGAATCGCTGCTGGAAACCGCGGATGGTGTCCGTGCTGACCGGCTCGGCGGCGTTGAGCGCCACGCGCCAGGAACTGAGGTCGAGTCCTTCAAGGTGGCGGTCGTCGAGTTTGCTCAGGCACAACTCGTAGGCGAAGTTCGGCGCGGCGGAGAGCGTGCCGCGATGGCGATGGATCGCCTGCAGCCACCGTTGCGGCCGGGCGAGGAACGCCAGCGGCGACATCAACGCCAGTGGGGCAGCGAAGTAGAGGCTGCCCAGCCATGCGCCGATCAGCCCCATGTCGTGGTAGAGCGGCAGCCAACTGACCACCACGTCGCGGGAGGTCATCTGCATGACCTTCCCATACGCGCGGATGTTGGCGAGGAGGTTCGCGTGCGTGAGCATCACGCCCTTCGGGTCGCCCGTGCTGCCGGAGGTGTATTGGAGGAACGCGAGGTCCTGTGCCTTGAGCGCCGGCGATTCCAGCTTCGCCTCGCCTGCCGCCAGATCATCCACCGTCAGCACATCGCGCAATGAGCCAGCGCCCCCGCGCAGCACTTTCGCCAAGGGTTTCGCCTCGGCCACCGTGATCAGAAACTCAGCTTGTGCGTTCGTCAGGATCGCGATGTGGCGGCGCAGGTGTTCCTCAAGCTGCGAGGGCCGCCCCGGCGGATACATCGGCAACGGCACGCCACCGGCGAGCAGCGCGCCGAAGAACGCGAGGAAGTAAGCGCGGCTTGTCGGCAGCATGATCGCCACGCGACCGCCGCGTTCCAACCCGCGCTGCGCGAGCGCCGCCGCGACCGCGCCCGCCTCGCGCCGCAACGCCGCGTAGGTGATCTCCTCCTCGCGCTGGCTGTCGCCGTAAAGATGGATGTGGAGCCGGTCGGGATGCGTCGCCACGTGCCAGTCGAGCACCTCCACCAACGTTGTCGCGCTCTCCGGCACCGTCGGCGAGGCTTCCTGCGCCACGTCTCGGATCTCCGCCGCCGTTGTCGCCGCAGCCGGCTCTCCTGAAGCGGCGCGCAGGAGCCGCAGCAGGTCGCGCGGCGTCTCCGCTGTCACGAGCGTCTGCTCCGGCAGGGCCAGCGAGAATGCGCGCTCGATCCGCAACAGCAACTCGGTGCGACTGAGGCTGTCGAGGCCGAGATCGCGCTCCAGCAGGCTGTCGAGCGTCACCTTTGCCCCGACGCTGCGTCGGGGCTGCGATTCGCGGACGAACTCCTCCACGACCCGCAACACAGAGGCGGCTGGATCGGCATCAGGTTTCACGCTCAACGCTCCACGTTCTTCGCCGCGTGCTTCACGATGAACTCAACGATGGGCGTCGGGTCCGACAACCCGTGCGGATGATGGGAGACGCCGGGCTTGCCGATGAGCGTGATGTCGCCGCCGAGTTTCTTGTAGCGCTCCGCGACGACACCGGTGTTCTCGTCCCACGGCACCACGTCGTCGGCGTCGCCATAGACATGCAACAGCGGCACCTTCGCCTTCGCCAGCGGCGCAAGGTTGTCCACAGGATTGCCTTTGTAGCCCAGCGCCTCGGCCTCGCTCGCGAAGTGATAGACCTTCATCACGAGGTCCCAGTCGCGCTTGCTGCCTTTGCCTTTGCCCTTGCCGCCGGGCCAGCTCTTGAAGTCGCACACCGCCGCGTCGGCATAGACGCACGCGACCTTGTCGGGGTTGGCGATGGCCCAGTTATAGCAGTAGAGACCGCCGCGGCTCAGACCGATGAGCGCGGTCTTCTTCGCGAAGCCGTATTTCTCCGTCAGCTCCTTGTAGAACGCGTCCCAGAACGGCCGCACGTCTGGACAGCCGAGCATGTCCGGCACGCGCATATAGACGAGGTGAAACCCGCGCCCGACCAGCGCGGCGTCGGCGTTGGCGAACGCGCCGAAGAACTCGCCGCGCCACGCCCACGGCTTGCCGGGGAGCGCCTGCTTCGGCGCGACGACGAGCACCGGTTTGCCGGCCACTTCGAAATCGTAACGGTCGAAGCCCTGCCACTCGCTGCGCTTGCCGGGAAAAAGCGCGGGTGACGCGGCATTCACTTCGCACTGCATGAGCGTCTCGGCGAAACGCCGGCCCACGTCGAGCGTTCCCGCGGCGTCGAAGTGGACGTTGTTGGCGATGGTCGCGGTCGCGGTGTCCACGTAAGCGCAGCGCGGGAGCTTGCTCGCGAGCGCCTTCTGCGCCTCGATGATTGCCGGCATGAAAGTGTTCTTGCCGCCGCCGAAGCGCGTGTTCACCGCGAGCAACGCGATCAACTGCGGCGCGTCGAGGTCCCGGCGCAGCGCGGCGATCATGTCGCCGAGCGCCTTCTCGTAAAGCGGCGCGGCCGTTGCGTTCGCGTCGCTCTCGCCCTGCACCCACGCGAGCGCGCGCAACCGCAGCGTGATGTCCCGCGCCTTCGCGGCGGCGATGGCGGCCTTCGTCTCGGCGACGAGCGCGCGATAGCACGAGCCGCCGTCGCCGGGATCGGCGGGATTCCAGTCCTGCGCCATCGCGGTGCCGCTGAAGGCCGCCTTCACGATGGCGAGTCGCCTGCCTTCCCTTGCGTGCAACGCGCGCGCGAGGCCGATCTCAGGGCCGAAGCCGCCGTCGGCCTGCGCGAAGTTGCCGTATTGGCGGCCCTGGCGCGGTTGCATGGGATTGCCGCGCGGCTGCGGCTGGAGATGCGTCCACTTCCCGCCGCTTGTGGAATCGTGCTCGTCCGGCGGCGGATCGCCGGCGCGCCACCAGAACAGAATGTCTTTGTCCGCCGGGTCGGCGGGCAGGTCGGACGGCTTCGCATCGAAACCCACGGCGTTTGACTGGCCGGCGACCAGGATGAGGTCGCGCGTCTCGGCGGCGAACAGGTGGCCGGAAAAAATGAAAAAAGACGCAAGAATGACGCGAAGTGTCTTCATGGGTGTGCGGCTTTCGCGGCTTCGGTGATTTGTTTCTCCAACTCGGCGGCCTTCGCCTGCGCTTCGCCGAGGGGCAGTCCCTGCCTCATGCCGGGCCGCACGTGCTTCGTTTCAGTGAGCCACGCGTCTTTCAGGATTTGCTGCCGCTGGTGAATCAGTTTCAACAGCGGCTCGCCGAATGCTGTCTTCGGATCTTCCACGGCCGCGACATCCTTCGCGCCCCAGTGCAGCAGGAGTTGCTTCGCCATGAGCCAATGGCCGGTCTCGTTGCAGTGGACGCCGTCGCGCGCGAGCGTGAAGGCCGCATCCTGCTTGCGGTGCCCGGCGATGAAGCGGTTCATCGCGTCGTGGACGTCCACGACCTCCCAACCGGCCTTGCGTTGCTCCAGCAGCCATGCGCTGTAGCGGTCGAGCACTCCGTTGTAGCCCTCGAACGGCTGGCGGTATTCGTCGCGGCCCGCCGGCAACGTCTTTTCTTTGATCGGCAGCGGGTCGAACACCGGCGGCGTCAGGTGGATGATCTTCGCGCCGGCCGCGGCGGCCTGCTCTCGCAGCCAGCGGATGCCGTCCTGGTATTTGCGGAACCGTGCTTCGCTGAACGGATGGTAGATGCCGCAGTTCATGCCGTAGCACGCGATGACGAGATCCGGCTTGGTTTTCGCCAGCACGCGCGCGAGCCGTTCGTGCAGGTCGGGCCGCGGGAACTTGCCGCCCGCGTGGCCCGGCTCCGACAGGCCCGACACCGTCTCGCTCGGCAGGCCGAGGTCGAGGATTTCAATTGGTCGCTGCGGCCACTGTGTCCTTGTCCACGCCTCGACGAACTCCACGTATTGGCCGCCGTAGGTGATGCTGTCGCCGAGGAAGACGATGTGGCGGAGGTCCTTTGGGAATGATGCGGCATTGGCGATGACAGCGACCGCCAGCGGAATGGCGAGGAACCATCGTTTCATGGGGTGGAGCGTAAGGTCTGCTTTCGCTGGAAGCAATTCGGTTGTATTGGTTGGCGGGCGCTTGATACAAAGCTGTGAGCTACGACATGAAAACCGCCATCCTCATCCTTGCCGCAACCGCCGTTGCATCCGCTGCCGACGACTCCAACTGGCCGCGCTGGCGCGGCCCGCGAGACAACGGCAGCACCGAGGCCGGCGCCTATCCGGTGAAGTGGAACGCGACCGCCGGTGTGTTGTGGAAAACGCCGTTGCCCGGCAAAGGCTGCTCGACGCCCATCGTCTGGAGCCAGCGCATCATCCTCACCGCGCCGGTGGACGGCCAGGACGCCGCGCTCGCGTTCGATGGGTCGGGCAAGCCGCTCTGGCGGACGGTCATCGGCCCGGAACGCGCCGGGCGCCACAAGAACGGCTCCGGCTGCAATCCGGCGCCCGCCACCGATGGCGTGAGCGTCTTCGCCTATTTCAAGAGCGGGAACCTTGCCGCGCTCAGCCTCGACGGCAAGCTCCGTTGGAAAACCAACCTTCAAGAGAAGTTCGGCAAGGACACGCTCTGGTGGGACATCGGCACCTCACCCGCGCTCACGGAGAAAGACGTGGTCATCGCGGTGATGCATCAGGGCGATTCTTATCTCGCCGCGTTCGACAAGCTCACCGGCAAGCTCCATTGGAAAGTGGAGCGCAACTTCACCACCGCCCTCGAAGGCGACCACAGCTACGCCTCGCCCATCGTCATCCGCCACGCGGGCAGCGAAGCGATCCTGGTCTGGGGCGGGGAACATCTGACCGCCCACGACGCCAGCGACGGCAGGACGCTCTGGACTTGCGGCGATTTCAACCCGGAGGGACGCCGCAACTGGCCGGCGGTGTCGTCGCCCGTCGTCGTCGGCAACATGGCAATCGTCCCCTACGGTCGCGGCGAGCGGCTCCACGGCATCAAGCTCGGCGGCAGCGGCGATGTCACCGCGACGCACCGCATCTGGAAGCGCGAGGACGCCGGCTCGTTCGTCCCCACGCCCGCCGAATACAAGGGCCGCGTCTTCGTGCTCGGAGACACGGGCAAGGTCGAGTGCATCGCGCCCGAAACGGGCAAGACCCTCTGGAGCGGTGAGCTGCCGAAACACAAATCCAAGTTTTACGCCTCGCCCACCGTCGCCGACGGCAAGCTCTACGCTGCCCGCGAGGACGGCGTCGTCTTCGTGGCATGCATCGAGGGCAAGTTCGAACTCCTCGCCGAGAACAACATGACTGACCGCCTCATCGCGTCTCCCGTCCCGGTCGCCAGCCGCCTCCTCCTTCGCGGCGAGCAATTCCTGTATTGCATCGGCGCGAAGTAACTTGGTTGGGAAGGTCTGAGCCGGAACGATGCAGTTGATTTAGGGGAGCGCACGCGCCCTCGCGTGCAGCCATCGG
>JACRKA010000020.1 GCA_016219905.1 Verrucomicrobiota bacterium | reverse complement strand
GGGGGGGGGGGGGGCCCCCCCCCCCCCCACGACAACGTTAAATCACCGCACTACTTCGCGCTGCTCGACCACGGGCCCTTCGCGGATTACGCGTTTCTCCGTGTAAGGCTCGTTGCAACCGACGATCAGCGCGCCCATCACCACCAACATCATCCACAACACCGGCTTTGTATTCATCACCCGCGTTCACCTCCTCCAATAGGAATGTTGTTCGGTGGCGAACTCTAACACAGCCGGGTTGCGCCGCAATCCATTTCACCGGGCCGGCACATGGACGCCGGCCCCACGGGTGGTCTTCACGCCTTTTTTTGTCAGTGAGAGCCGGTGAGAGAAGTTGTTTGACGCCGCGGCGCGCCGGATGCTATTTGACCTCGCGATTTTGCCCTGCAAAGAGGGCGTTTCGCGGTCGGGCCGTAGCGCAGCTTGGTAGCGCGCTTGCTTGGGGTGCAAGAGGTCACGAGTTCAAATCTCGTCGGCCCGACCATTCTTTTCTTCAACATGAATTGCCTTATCACCGGCGGCGCCGGGTTCATCGGCTGCAATGTCGCCCGGCGCATGCTCGCGCGGGGAGACCGGGTCACGGTCTTCGACAACCTCTCCCGCAAGGGCACGCGCCAGAACCTCGACTGGCTGCGCCAGCAGGGCGGCCGGCTGGAGTTCGTCGAGGCAGACTTGCGCGACACCGCGTCAGTGGACAAGGCGTTCCGCGAGCGACCCGGCCTTGACGTTGTCCTGCACCTCGCTGCGCAGGTCGCCGTGACGACTTCCGTCGTTGAGCCGCGCGAGGATTTCGAGATCAACGCATTGGGCACCTTCAACGTCCTCGAAGCCGTCCGCGTCAACAAACTCAAGCCCGTCCTCATCTACGCCTCGACCAACAAGGTTTATGGCGGCATGACCGACATCCGCACCGTCGAGCGGCACGGCCGTTATGAATACGCCGACCTGCCGCAGGGCATCGGCGAGGAGCGGTTGCTCGATTTCCATTCGCCCTACGGCTGCTCCAAGGGCGCCGCCGACCAGTATGTCCGCGACTACGCCCGCATCTACGGCCTCCGCACCGTTGTTTTCCGGCAAAGCTGCATCTACGGCTACCGACAGTTTGGGGTCGAGGACCAGGGCTGGGTCGCGTGGTTCACCATTGCCGCGGCGCTCGGCAAACCCATCACCATCTACGGCGACGGCAAGCAGGTGCGTGACGTGCTCTTCGTCGAGGACCTTGCCGACGCCTACGACCTTGCCGTCCAGAAGATCAACGTTGCCAGCGGCCAGGTCTATAACATCGGCGGCGGTCCGCTGCATTGCATGTCGTTGCTGGAATTGCTGGCCCTGCTCGAACGGTTCTTCGGAAAGAAAATCCAGCGCAGCTACAGCGACTGGCGGCCTGGTGACCAGCCGGTGTTCGTCTGCGACATTTCCAAGGCGCAACGGGAACTCGGCTGGAAGCCGAAGGTGGAAGTCGAGGAAGGCGTGCGCCGGCTCCACGACTGGGTCGCGGCCAACCGCAACCTGTTCGACTGAAGCTCAGCGCGTCGCGGCGGACGGCGCGTCGGCCAGTCCTTCCACGAAATACAGCCGCACGTGGCCGGTGCGACCCTTGAGCGCGTGCTCGCCGGCCGGCCGCACTTTCAAACGATCCTTCACCAGGTTGTAAGCCGCCTCGCTGATGAGCAGGTCGGTGCCGGTTTCCTTGTTGATGCCCTCGATGCGCGAAGCGGTGTTGACCGTGTCGCCGATGGCGGTGTATTCGCTGCGCTGCTGCGAACCGACCTCGCCGACCAGCGCCGTGCCGGCGTGGATGCCGATGCCGATCTTGATTTCCGGGTAATTCTTCTCGGCCCACTGCCGTTGCAGCACGCCCAGTTCTTTGCGCATTTCAAGCGCGGCGGAGATGGCGCGCAACGCGTCTTCCTGCGGCCCGCGGCTGGTCGGCGCGCCCCAGAACGCCATGATGGCGTCGCCGATGTATTTGTCCAGCGTGCCGCCGTGCCGGTTGACGATCAGCGACATCGCGCTCAGATATTCGTTGAGCAACTCGACCAGCGTCTTCGGGTCGCCTTTCTCGAAAATCGTCGTGAAGTTGCGGATGTCGGAGAAGAACACCACCAAGTGGCGCTCCTGTGGCGCGAGCAACAGTTGCAGCGCGCCGTATTCCTTCATCAACTCGTCCGCGACTTCCTTGGACACCTGCCGCTCCAGCGCGGCGCGCGCCCGTCGTCTTTCGAATTGCTCGGTCAGGAATTGCCATGCAATGCCCAGCACTGTCACTGGCACGAGGACGATTGCAGGTGCTGCAAACGACAGGACCAGCAGCCAGTCGGTGAAGGCCCACTGGCACAGCCCCGCATAGCCTGCGACCAGGCCAACAGGCGGGAGCAGTTTCAGCAAGGGTTGGCGTATGAACAAAAGGGAGGTGACGCCCGCGACCGCGAACAGCAAGATCGTGAGCATATCAACCAGTTGCACGTGTGGCGGGTATCTCGGTTCGTTGTGGTGGACCAGTGTGCCCACCGCTGCCGCATGGATCTCCACTCCTGCCATGGCGGACTCGAATGGCGAGGGGTGGCTGTCGTGCAGGAAGTTCTGTGTCGGGCCGACCAGCACGATCTTGTCTTTGAAGACCTGGCCGTCCCGCAGTTCTTGTTTCCAGGTTTTTGGATAAAACAGTTTGAAATACTCGACGACCGGGAATGTGCTGCTGCTGTCAGGGAGCCGGCCGGGGAAGTTGATCATGACCTGGTGGCGGCGCAAAGCCCATTCGACATCTATGCCGGCCAACTGTGGCAGGCGCACGGGGAACGCGGTGATCAGCTTGTCGTCTTCGATGTAGCAGAATCGCGGGAACATGCGCCGCACAACGTTGTCTCTGTCCGGCACATAGTTCACTGCGGCACACAACTCCAACAAAGGAGTGTTGTCCGGCACCACCTCCGACGTTGGCATCATCCACTTGCCGAACTTGCGGGATTCCTCCTGGACCTGGTTGCCGCCCACGACGACGCGGTGCCGCGCCTTGCCAAGGGCCGCGCGCCAGGCGGCATCGTCTTCCGGTCCATACATGCTCGGCGTGGTGAACAGCAAGTCAAAGCCGACAACCTTGGCGCCGGCGTTGAGCAACTTCTCCAGCAGCAGCGCGTGGGCTCGGCGTGGCCAAGGCCAGGTCCCGAGCAGCTTCAACCCAGGGTTTGCGGCGAGGTCCTCGGCGGAGAAGATGTCTGCGGCATACGAGCGCTCATCTATTCCGATGACGAGAACTTCAGGGGGTGGAGGTTGCGGTCCTCGCAACTGGAACCGCAGATCCACGCTCTGGAGTTCCAGCGCGTCCACAAAGCTCCACGGCAGCCCCCATTGCACGGCGATCAGCGTGCACGCCGAGACCAGTCCCAGCGCCGACACGACGATCGCATCGCGCCACGTGCGCGTGCGCCAGAGATTGTGCAACCATGCCTTGAGAGCCATGAGATTCCGTTTCAGAGCAGTTGGGAAATCTTCTGCGTCGTGCGGAAATGCAGCTTGGCCACCTCGCCGAGCTTTGCCGGGCCGTGCTTCTTCAGGAACTCACGCCCGGCTTCGTCAACCTGCGGGCCGGCGCCCTTGGGCAATTCGATGCCGCACTCCTTGCCCAAAGCCGCCAGTTTCCGCACAAAGTCCTCCCGCGCCATGATCGAGGCGGCAGCGACGGCGAGGTCGCTCTCCGCCTTGTGGCGCTGCACGAGTTTGATCGCCTTGCCGCGATCCATCAGCGCGTTCTCGATGAGGCGCTTGTTGCCGAACTGGTCCGCCACGGCCCGGCCACACTTGTCGCCGCGCTTCTCCACCGCGGCCAGCGCGTTCTCGATGACGCGGGCGTGGCCCCACGCCAGCATCTTGTTCACGTTGCCCATCTTCACGTAAAGGTCGTTGTAAGCCTTCGGCCCGATGCTGACCAGCTCGACGATGCAGCCGGGCGTCGTGCGGATGAGCTTCGCCAGCTCGAAGATCTTGTTGTCGCTCGTGACCGTCTTGCTGTCGCGCACGCCGCTGCCTCGCAGGGCGTCAATCGCCGCGCGGTTCAGGAAGACGCCCGAGATCACCAGCGGCCCGAAGAAGTCGCCCTTGCCGCTCTCATCCACGCCGATGCGCGGCTCCAGGATGGTCGAGTCATGGACGTGCTCGTAGCCGAGCTTCGCTTCCTTGAGGATCTCCGGCTCGAGGTAAAACTGGACGAACTCTTCGACGCCTTTGCCCTGCGCCAGC
>JACRKA010000159.1 GCA_016219905.1 Verrucomicrobiota bacterium | reverse complement strand
GATGCGGCGACAGGAATGTCGCCGCTCCCAGTCAGCAGTTTCAACTCAATCTCGCCGTCATGTGTTCCGGCTGGCGTCGTCTCCGCGCATTGAATCGTCAGCGCGAGCACGGTGGGCACGCCGGGATCGAAGGGCACGAGCGGGTCGTTGACTTCCACCATTGGATCGAGTTGCCGATAGACGACCTCGTCCATGTTGCCGAAGCGATTCACGGGCACCGACGCCAGCCGCAATGCCAAGACCTTCACGGGCAAGTCACAGCGCAGCGAGTCGAGCTTGAAACCGCTGCTCTTCAAGTCGAGCGCGAGCAGGATTGTGGCGTCCACGCCGCGAGCCACAGTCACTTCGTGGCGCGCAGCCGGCGCAGGCGGCCGGGAATCTCGCAGCCGGTCAATCCGCAACGGCCAATCGCCCGGCAACGTCCACGCCTCGCCGCTCGGCGTCTTCACAAGCACGCCGTCGGGATTCGGCGCGACCATCTCAACTTTGCCCAGCGTGACTTTGGCCGGAGGCAGTGTGGAGTCGGGCTTCGGTTCAGACGTCGGCGGCGTCATGTGGCGGCCCATGCGCGGCACGTAGGCCAGCGTGAATTGTTGCGCGCCAGCGCGCGGCGCATCCGCCACCAGCCGCCAGCGCGCGGGATGCAACTGGATGTCCGTGACGCCCGCGCGCCCTTTCAGGGCGGTGCCGATCCATAGCTCCGGCGCTTCGATGTCGGCGCGAACAAGGTGCTGATAGCGCGCCCAACGTTGCTGATGATGCAGCGGCCGCTTGTGGCTGTGCGGCAGTTGGGCGTTGTATTTTCTGGCCGGGTCAACAAGCTGCACGGCGAAGTCGTAGGCTTGCACGTCGCTGTAGCCGGCGTAGCTCAACAGGTAGAGCCGGTCCTTCTTCAGTTGCACGCGTTGCGAGAGCCGGGTGTTCTGGATTTTGTCGGACTCGATCCAAAACACTTTGCCCGGCTGGCCCGGCTCCGGCTTCAGCGAATACTCGCGCCGGCGCAATCCGTTCCACGGCGACTTCTCCATCGGCAGTTCAAATCGGCCGTCCTTCACGAGGTTCTCGTCCGCGACGACCAACTCGTAGCCGCCGACGATTTTGTCGCCAAGTTTCAGCGCGACATCGGCGTGGTTGAAATCATCGCGCGTGATCGGATCGGGCAGGATCGCGCTCAAGCGTTCGATCAAGGCGTCCTCGCTGATGGCCAGCTCGCAGCGGCCGGGCCTGGCCGCTTCGACCGTCAGCGTGACCGTGGCGGCCGGCTCAATGGCGGCGGCAATCGCCAGCGCCGACCACCACAGCGCGGCGCAGGAACACCACATCCATTTTATAAGCTCCTTCATTGCCGCGAAACGGCACCGGTCTTGCGGCGCAGTTTCCACACATCGGACTCCATGTTGTTGCCGGCGACCATCCACAACGCGCCGTCGTGGACGAAGACGCTGGCCGCATGACGCGGCTTCCAAGGCGTGTTGCGGACCTCGTGCCAGTGCATGCCATCCGCGGAATACCACACGTCGTTACGGTTGCCCTTGGCGGTCCCTTCCAGCACCCACAGGCGGTCGTCCCAGACGGCCACATCGTGGTATTGCCGTGGCACCCACGGCGCCGCGGCCAGATGCCGGGTCCAAGTGACGCCGTCGGCCGAACTCCACACGTCATTCAGATACTGCCGCGCCGGCGTCTGGGGCGTGTCGTAGGTGCCGCCGCCAAGGATCCAGATGCGGTTCTTGAACACGGCGCTGCCGCCGATCATGCCGCGGAGAGACCAGTATGGCTCCCGAGGTTTCACCTGACGCCAAGCCACACCGTCGGTCGTCGTCCAGATGTCGCGATAGAAGATCTCAACCGACTTCGGCTTCGAGAAAGCCGGCATCGTCTGACTGCCCATCACCCAGATCTTGCCTGCGTGGACCACGGTGTAGTGCAGGGCGCGCGGCCCCCACGGGACCGAGTGGCCGCGATTGACCAGCGACCACGCGCGACCATCCGTCGAGTTCCACACGTCGTTCTGATAGTGCCCCTGATTCACGTCGCCGCCGATGATCCACATCTTGTTTCGATACACGGCATAACCCGCCGTGTGGCGACCTTCCCAGTCGGACGCCGGATCGAAGGACTGGTCTTTGAAGGTGTTCGGCTTTTCGAGCGCCCACGCCGCGCCGTCAACGGAACTCCAGACCTCGTTGTTGCAGATGCGCGGAAACAACGCCCGGTGCGCAGTCGAGGGATTCCAGCCGCCCAGCAGCCACATCTTGCCATGAAAACTCAGCGCCCCAGCGCCATCGCGCGGCGCAAAGGCGGCACTGGTGGTGATCTTCACCCACTCATAGTCCACTGGCTGGCTCGGATCGTCTCCGGCTTGCGCGACGGTCAGACAATCCGCCATCGCCGCCAACAAGAATGGAGCAATCGTTTTCACTTCAGGACTTTGGAAACGACGAACTCTATGGCGGTTTTCGCGTCTTCGTAGTTCGTGCTGTGAGCGGCCTCCGGCCGGTGAATCAGCAGGACGTTGGCGTTCTTCGCCTTCACCGCGTCGAGCAAACGCCTCACGCTGTCGGGCGGAACCACGCGATCTTTTCCGCCGGTCGTCGCCGCCACCGGCATCATAAACCGCTCCGGCCAAGACTCGGCGCTCCGTCGGCGATATTCGTCCGGCACCTGCGCCTTCGTGCCGCCAAAGGACGCAGCGATGGCGTCGGCATAGCGGGCGATCTCGACAGGGTTCGCCGTGCCGTTGAGGGAGACGACGCCATCCACCGGGTCGGGATGCAGCGCCGCGAACGTGAGCGCGCCCGTGCCGCCCATCGAGCCGCCGCAGAGGATGATCTGGGTGACGCGGTGGCGTTGTTTCACTTCGGTGATGATCTGCGCCATGTCTGCTTCGGCTTTCGGCCCCATCCATGACGTTTTCGCGCGATAGTCGGGCGACACCAGCAACATGCCGTTCGCGAAGGCGACATCTCTGACGGCGCGACATTCATCCCGGTCGGATTTCACAAACTGCCAGCGGTCGGAGCCGTGCCCGTGCAACACAATGAGCGCGGCGTGAGGTTTGTCCGCGGAGAAACCATCTGGAAACACGACGACATACTTCTGCTCCGTGCCGTCGCAGTTCGCCCGGAATGTCACGTCTTCCGTCCGCGGCTCGGCGAACAGGTTCGTCGGGCACAGCGCCGCTGCCAAACAAAATGCCGCGATCTGTTTCATGCGCCGGACACTACGGCCCATCTGATCCCGGCACGACTTGTGTGAGGTCGTCCGAGAGGATCGTGGGACACCAATACTTCTCGATATGCTCGATGACCATTTCCGTGCCGCGCGCGTGGCTGACGAACGGCGGCTGGCGCGGGTCATACATCGCGTCGGTCAGGTCTCGCGCAAGCACCACGTTGCGGCCGAGCTTGACCATCGCGCGGATGCCGAACGGCCGGCCCAGGATGCACATGTTGGTGTGGACGCCCATGATGACGATGTGGGTGATGCCGTTGGCCTCGCAGAAGTTGAAGATCTCCTGAGCGCTGTCGCTGACGCCGTCGTAGCCGACGATGTCGAGGCCGGAATGCTGCCGCGTGAACTGCTGCACCGCCGCGCCGACGATGGGGTCGTCGCTGGAGCACTTGCTCGTGTCCACCGGCAACGGCGGTTCGCGCGCCGGGTCGAGGTCGCACCACTTCTTGGGATTCCAATCGGCGGGCATCTTGGACGCCGGCGCCTGCTGCATCCGTTTGCGGTGGGGCGTGTCGGCATACAGATAGGTCACGCCGCTCGGCGCGTGGATGACCTGGACGCCGTGGCTGCGCGCGGCGCTGACGGCGGCGTTCATGCGCGGCACGATCACGCCGAGCCGTTGCGCCGCCAATCGGCAGTAATGGCCGTCCCACATGTCCACGATGACGATGGCCGTCTTCGAGACCTCCCAGTCCACCGTGCGCTCGACGATCTTGAACTCCTTGCTGCCGGGCGCGGTCTCCTTGCGCTCGCGCAAGTGGAGCCGCAACGTGCCGGGGACTTTGGGGCGGTTTGGCAGGTTGTCGCTGACCGGCTCCTGCGTCACCGGCGGCGCGGTGAACGCAGTTGCAGACAAGACGGCGAGCGTGAGGATGCAGACACGTTTGCGGATAGCTCGGAACTCCAATTCTAGACGCGCATCGATGCCATAAACCGTAGGAGCCGACGTAAGGAGGCTCTGCGGCTGCGTGGCCTCAGCGTTGTGGAAGATCCGAGCCTCCTTACGTCGGCTCCTACAGGGTTCATGGATGGTTGTGTTCATTGTGCGTCGAGGATTTGCTGCGCGACATCCACGCCGACTTCGGCGCTGAAGGCGTCCATCAATCGCCGCCACACCGGACCGGGGCGGCCGGAGGCGATCGGGATGCCGTTGATCTTCACCGCGGCGGCGAGGAAATAGGGCGTGGTGCACAGCCACGCCTCGTCGGCGTTGACGACATCGTGGATTTGCAAGTCACGCTCGGCGAACTGCAAACCCAGCGGCCCGCTCAGCCGCCGCACGGTTTCCAGCGTCACGCCCCAGAGGATGTTATTGCGGCGCGGGCTGAGGATCGTGCCGTCCTTGAGGATGAGGAAGTTCGAGCCGCCGGTCTCGGTGATGTTGCCGTCGTGGTCGAAGTAGAGGCCGATGGCCTTGGGGTCGGCTAGTTTTGCCTGCTGGTCGCCGATCCACATGTGCAGGCGGTTGCGATGCTTGATCTTGCTGTTGAGCGTGGCGGGATGGATGTGCCGTTGCGCCGGCGTGACGACGTGGACACCCTCGGCAATCGCGCACTTCCACAGTTGCAGCGGCAGCGGAAAACAGTGCAGGCAGACCGTCGCGCGCATTTCGCCCGCCATGCCGGCCGCGCCGGCATAGACGGGGAACTGTCCGGCCGTGGCGTAGAACACCAGCGCCACTTCGCGCCCGTCCCACGCCGCGATATTGTGCGTGATGAGCCGCTCGACGATGGCCATCATTTCCGTCTCGCTCATGCCGAGGTCAATGTAGGCGTAACGCGCGGACTCGAAGAACCGCCGCACATGCTCCTTGGCCGCGAAGGGCCGCCCGCGAAACGTGCGCAACAAATCCGTCACCGCTGCGCCGATCACGATGCCGGCGTCGTAGATGGGCAGGACGCACTGGTTGTTGGGGATGAACTGACCGTTCAGATAGGCGATAGGTTCAGTCATGGCGTGAACGCGAGCGGATTATAATGGGTCGCGCGGCTGGCGGGAACACATTTGATTGCTCGTGCCAGAAGGTTGACGTGCGTGCTGCGCCACCGGCAGAATGTCCGCGCTACGTTTGACCCTGTAGATTGCGCGACAGCAGGACGAGCGATCATGAACGCCCCGACAGCCCGCCAAACGATTGTTGTGGTGATTGCGATGTGCGCGACTCTCCACAGCGCGTCAGCCGAGGACTGGCCGCGATGGCGCGGGCCGCGCGGCGATGGCACTTGGAACGCGCCAAAGCTGCCGGCGAAGTGGTCGGAGGGGGGCTTGCGGCAGTTGTGGAAACAACCGGTCGGCGGCGGCGACGCGGGCGTGACCGTGGCGGACGGGCGCGTTTATACGATGGATCTCCAGAAAGAGCCGGCGGAGGTCGAGCGCGCGCTCTGCTTCGATGCCGCCTCCGGCAAGCCGCTGTGGACGCACACCTACGCCGTCGCCTACGGCGGCCTCCAGCACGCCAACGGCCCGCGCGCCGCGCCGACGGTGAGCGACGGCCGCGTCTATACGCTCGGTGCGCTCGGCCATCTCTTCTGCCTCGACGCGGCCACGGGAAAACTCATCTGGTCGAAGGACATGGTTCGCGAGCATGGCGCGCGCCGGCCGATGTGGGGCTTCGCCGCGTCGCCGCTGGTTTTCGAGAACCTTGTGATCGTCCACACCGGTGCCGAGCCGGACGGTTGCTACATCGCGTTTGACCGCAAGACGGGCAAACAAATCTGGCGCAGCGTCGCCGACCGTTGCGGCTACTGCACGCCGATCATCATCAACCACAACAGCCAGCCGCAGCTCATCGGCTGGACGCCGGAGAACATCCGCGGCCTCGACCCGCGCGACGGCAAGCCGCTGTGGGCAGTCCCATACAAAGTCACCTACGGCGTCTCGATCGCTTCGCCAGTTTTTCAGGAGGGCATCGTCCTCGTCTGTGGCTATTGGGAAGGCTCGAAGGCCGTCCGCCTCGGCAAGACCGCGACCGACGCCGCGTTGCTCTGGGAGGAAAACCAATACCTCCGCGGCGAGATGTCGCAGCCGCTCTACCGCGACGGCCACGTCTATCTGCTCGACAAGTCCAATGGCCTCACCTGCTTCAAGCTGGCGACGGGCGAGAAAGTGTGGGACGACGGCCATCGCACGACGCCGAAGGGGCACGATCCACAGGCGAGCCTCGTCTGGCTCAACAACGGCGACCGCGCGATCATCCTCAACGCGGAAGGCTACCTGATCCTCGCGCGGTTGAACCCGGCCGGCTACGACGAGCAATCGCGCACGAAGATCATCGGCAAGACGTGGGCGCATCCCGCCTTCGCCGGCCGCTGCGTCTTCGCGCGCGACGGCCGCGAACTGGTCTGCGTCTCGCTGCTCGAAGCCGCTGCGAATTAGGCTGCGGCCTCGGCCAACCCGGCCACTGTCGTTTGCGGGAAATGGTTTTCTGTTTGGCGCTGATGATTGACCTGCTACGCTGCAACACCATGAAGCCGGGCCGCTCAACCCCCTCCACCTCATCGCCCGTGTCGAAACAGCTTGAAGGACAAGCGGCGCTGGTCACCGGCGCGGGCCGGGGAATCGGCCGGGCGATTGCCCTCGCGCTCGGAGCGACCGGCGCTCATGTGGTGGCGGCAGCCCGAAGCCGACCGGAGATCGAGGCGGTGACGCGGGAGATTGTCGCAGCCGGAGGCCGGGCTACGGCACTGCCGCTGGACATCGCGCAGGAAGATCAAGTGACCGCCGCGTTCGCGCAGGTCAGGGAACGGCTGGGGCGGCTGGACGTGCTGGTCAACAACGCGGGCATCAGCCGGTTCGGGCCGCTGGTGGATTTCGCCAGCGCGGACTTGAAGCAGTTGGCGGCGGTCAACCTGCTCGGCACGTTCTGGTGCTGCCAGCAGGCCATGCGCCTGATGATCCCGCAGCGCCGCGGCTACATCATCAACATCTCCAGCGTGGTCGGCATCAAAGGCTATCCCAACCAAGCCGCCTACACGGCCACCAAGCACGCCGTGATGGGGCTGACCAAGTCACTGGCGGTGGAAGCCCAACCGCACGGCATCCGGGTCAGCGCGATCCTGCCCGGCGGTGTGGACACGGCCTTGGTCGGCGACGCCCGCCCGGATTTGGATCGTTCGATCCTGATGAAGCCAGAGGACATCGCCCAAGCAGTGATGTTCCTGCTGTCGCTTTCCGAGAAGGCGGCTATTGATGAGATTTACATCCGCCGCCGGACCAGTCAGCCGTTTTGAGAGATGCAAGGCATCATGAAAGGCCAGACACGATGAAACCACAACAACGGGTCACTCGCCGCCGGTTCTTGAGCGCCACGGCGGCAACCGCCGGCGGAATGATGATAGTCGGCGCGCGCAAGCTGAACGCCGCCACCGACGAGTTTCCTTCCAACAACCACTTCTGGTATCGCCCGCAGCCGGCGGGGCCTTACATTGACTCGCACCGCGATAACAAGGCGTTCGGCCATGCGGACGGGCAGGTGCTTCTCTCCGAAGACAACGGCCGCACGTGGCCGCACCGCATCGCGTTTCCCGAAGAGCGCCACATCACGTTCAGCCACATCCTGAAGAACGGGAACATCCTCTTCAGCACGCGCGAGAAGCTCTTCCTCAGCACCGACAAGCTGAAGACGATCAAGCCGATCACGGTGAAGGATGCCGACGGCGCGGATTACCTGCCGCACACGCCGAAGAATCCCGACAATCCCGGCTGGTATTTCCACACGCTCTGCGGCGTCGTGTCGTGGGACGTGAACGGCAAGGAGATGCTCGTGTGGGGCAACTACTGCAACGTCGTCGGTGGCGCGGTCCCCGTGAACATCTACTACTCCACCGACGGCGGCCGGACCGTGAAGATCGCGTATGCCTTCGGGCAGAATCCTTGCTTACGCGACAACGGCTCTCCCGGCGGCGCGAAGACGGGCACGTTGCTGGGCAACCCCGACAATCCGCTGATCTGCCGCCACGTCCACTGCGTCG
>JACRKA010000155.1 GCA_016219905.1 Verrucomicrobiota bacterium | reverse complement strand
GCGCTCGTGGCGCGCGACGCTTTCAACGGCGCGCGGCTCTGGCAGCGGCCGCTTCCCGATTGGGAACCGGTGACGCGCCACATCAAGAGCACGCCGGTGCAGTTGCAGCGGCGGCTGGCGGCCATCGGCGAGACGGTGTATTGCACGCCGGGCCTGAGCGCGCCGCTGACGACGTTCGATGCGGGCAGCGGCAAACTCACCAGGAAGTTTGCGGGAACCGAACGCACGCAGGAATTCGCCTTCGACCGCGGCGTGCTCTACGCGGTCGTCGGCGACCGGATGAACTCCTACGGCGGCGGGCAGGAGTATCCCGGCTTCCACGGGACCGCGTTCCCGCTCGCTGTTTACGGAAAAGAATCTCCGAACCTGCCCAACCCGAAGTGCTCGATCGTGGCGCTCGATGCTGACTCGGGCCGGCGGTTGTGGGAAAAATCCGGCGACGACACTCGCGGCTACCAAGCCGCCTCGCTGGCCATCTGCGGCGACCACGCGGTCTATTGCATGGCCGACGCGCTGGTCTGTCTTGATCGCGCGACGGGCCGGCAGTTGTGGCGCGCGAAGCAGACGCTCGCGTTGGGTCGTGAGTCCGGCGCCGCTCCGACGCTGGTGCTTTCGGATAGCGCCGTCTATGTGGCCGATGCGCGGACCCTGAACGCCTACTCGCTCAAGGACGGCAGCAGCCTGTGGGCGGGCAGAGCACTGCTCAACCATCACAAGCCGCCCAACCTCTACCTCGCGGCGGGGCTCGTCTGGTCCGGCACGCTGGAGGGTTACGATCCGCAGACGGGCAAGGTCGTCAAGAAGCTGGAGCAGCAGATGACCGGACCGATGGGCCACACGCGCTGTTACAAGGACCGCATCACCGAGCGTTACTACATCAACACGGCCACCGGTGGCAGTGACTTCCTTCCGTTGGACGCTGCCGGCGAATTTCCGAACCCGTGGGTGCGCGGCACGTGCGCCACCGGCACGACGCCGTGCAACGGTTTGCTGTATGCGCCGCCGCCGGCCTGTTCATGCTGCAACTGGGTCATGCTCAACGCGCTCAACGCGCTCGCTCCCGAACCCGGCCTGAAGTCCTCCGGCGAGCCGATCAAGATCGAGACCGCCGCGCGTCTCGAGAAAGGCCCGGCCTATGAGGAAATCCGAAATCCGAAATCCGAAATCCGAAATGACGATTGGCCTACTTATCGTCACGATCCCGGCCGAAGCGGTGTCACCAAGACCAAGGCGCCGGCCGATTTGAAACAAAGCTGGCAAACCAGACTCTCGACCCGCGCCAGCGCGCCCGTCATCGCCGACGGCAAGGTGTTCGTCGCCGACATTGACGCGCATCGCGTCTGCGCGCTCGACGCCGCCGACGGGCGCTTGCTCTGGAGCTACACCACGGGCGGCCGGGTGGATTCGCCGCCGACATATTATAAAGGGCTGGTGTTGTTCGGTTCTCACGACGGCTGGGTGTATTGCCTGCGGGCGAGCGACAGCACGCTGGCGTGGCGGTTCCGCGATTTGCCCGACCGACTCATCTGCGCCTACGGCCAGCTCGAATCCGCGTGGCCGGTGTGCGGCAGCGTGCTGGTGAAGGACGACGTGGCTTACTTCGCCGCAGGACGGAACTCCTTCCTCGACGGCGGCATTTTTCTGTATGGCCTCGATCCGCAGACGGGCCGCGTGATTCATCAACGCCGCATGTATGGCCCCTACGATGCGCAGGGCCATCCGGTGATCACCGACGCCAAGATCGCCGGCGGCCACCAGATCAGAGGTTTCAAGGCGGACGTGTTCTCCACCGACGGACAGCTTCTCTATCTCAGGCATCAGGCGTTCAAGCCCGACCTCACGCCGCTCGACCCGGAGGAGGTCACGCGGCCGCACCTGATTCCTTCGCCGGGCTTTCTGGAAACGATCCCGCACCACCGGACGTATTGGACCATCGGCACGACGATCCGTTACGACAACGCGCTCGTGAAAGGCAACAACCCTTACGGCGACCTGCTGGTGATGGATGGCGAGCGGTTCTACGAAATGCGCGGCTATACACCCAACCGATCCATCGCGTTCGATCCCCGCATGAAGGGCTACACGCTGTTTGCCGGCGTGTATGCGAAGCCGACTGCCGGCCAAACCGAGAAGTCGGAAGTCAAAAAGAAGAAAGCCAAGAAAAGGGCGGGCAAGAAGAAGCGGAAGGCGGCGGAAACGGATGATCCGGAGCCGAAGCCAGACAAGACAACCGGCGGTTCGACGGAGCGCTGGAACTGCGGCATTCCACTGACAGGCAAGGCGATGGTGCTGGCCGACGATCTTGTTTTCGTGGCGGGCACGCCGACGGAGTTTCCCGCTGACGATCTGCACAAAGCCTACGAAGGCCGCATGGGCGGCGTGTTGTGGGCGGCGTCTGCGTCCACGGGCGCGAAAGCAATGGAGCATAAGCTCGCCGCCGCGCCCGTCTGGGACGGCCTGGCTGCGGCGCAAGGCAGACTCTACCTCAGTCTGCAAGACGGCTCGGTCGTGTGCATGGAAGGCAAGTGAAGCTCTCGGCGCTGCCATGACACGAACCGCCATCGTTCTGTCCTTGTTGCTTGCCGCGACCATCTCGCAACCGTGCTTTGCCGCCAACCGGCCCGATCGCGTTAAACCGCCGACGTTCGCCACCGACGACGTGGACGCGCGAATGCTCGAATGCTTGCGCGTCATCGCGCGCCACCTCGCGCCCGATGAGAAACGGCTTCAGGGCAAGCTCAAGCAGGCCGGCTCGGAGACGCCCGGAGTCAAGAAACGCGGCCTCAACATCATGGCCTCGCGCTGGGACAAGGGGCCGCAATACGCGCTCGCCTGCCTCGCCGTCGGCGAAAACGTCGCCGACGCCAACACCCACATTCTCCGCTGGTGCCGCCAGTATCCCATCAGCCAGGACGACCCGCAGGACGCCGGCGATGTGGACCCGCGCAAAATCCTGCGCGCCGCCCTGCTGCCGGAGACGCGCGCCCGGCTCACCGCAGACGCGCTCGCGGCCATCGAGGATGCTGCCTACGCCTTCGTGTTCAAGCGCAGTGTGATTGACCCCGCCGCGCCGCCCTGGAACAACGCGGGCCGCTCGGTCTGGTTCATGAGCGGCAGCGAGAATCACGATGCCGTGCAGAAGATGGCGAACCTGCTCGCGTTGCAATTCCTCTGCCTCCACGGCAAACGCCACAACGGTGACGCGAAGCTCGCCGACAGCCGCCCGGCCCGCGAACACTACGCGGCGTGGGTCGCCTATTGGAAGGAACACTCCCGCCAGCGCGCGCGCGAGGGCATCTTCGCCGAGGTCGCCCAACCCGGCTCCTACGGCCGCGCCACCATCAGCGCCTACTTCGATCTGCACGACCTCGCCGAGGACCCCGTGCTGCGCCGGCTCGGCGGCAACATGGCCACGCTGCACTTCGCCCAGCTCGCGACGGAGTTCGAGCCGCGCACCGGCACCCGCGGCGCCATCGCCATCACGCGCGCCAAGGATTCCATTGACCAGCAGTTCGGCCACCACTGGACCAAGAACCTCACCTACGCCTGGGGCTGGCACAACGCGCCCGACGAAAAGATTCTCGAAGGCGAGTCGCAGATCTTCACGACTCGTTACCGTCCGCCGGCCATCGTCACCGCCATCGCCCGCGGGCCGCGTCTGCCGCCGTATCTCGCCACGATGCGCTGTCCCGGCCTCGGCGGCGACAAGACCAACGACGTCAACGAAGCGCTCTTCGCGGACGGCGAGGCGCATAACTCGCATCTGCGCCGCACGAGCTGGGTGACGCCCGAATACATGCTCAGCGGTCTGACTTCCGATCCCGCTCGGCATTACCTCGCCATCAGCACCCAGAGCCGCATCGCGGGCATCACCTTTTCCAGCGGCGTCAACGACCGCATCACCGTCATCGGCTACGACAAACCCGATCCCAAGAGCATCAGCTACAACGCCATCAACACCCTGCCGTGGCGCGATTGCCTCATCGGCGGACGCGACCCCTCGGGCAAGACCGTCGCCACCCGCATCTACGTCTCCCACTCCATCTGGAAGAGTCGCATCGAGGGCGACGGCGGCTGGGTGTTCCTGCGCGGCGGCGACGGCTTCTGCGCGTTGCGCGTCGTGTCCGGGGGCTACAAGGTCAGCGACGCTCACCACAAGATGGGCGTGCATCTCACGCTCGACGACAAGGACTCGCCGATGATCTTCCAGACGGGCCGCGCGATGGACTTCGCCGCGTTTCAGCAAGCCGTGGTGACGAAGACGCATGTCGAGTTTGCCGACAACTGCCTGCGTTACCGCTCCCTCGCCGGTGACGACCTCCGCTTCTGGGTGAAGGGGCCGCGCGTGCCGGAGGTCAACGGTGAACCCTTCGCGCTGAATCCGCGCGAGACCTACGCCAGTCCCTATCTCACGATGCAGCACGGCACCGACCTCGCCCGCATCAGGTTTCCGGGTTACGATGACCTCGCGCTCGATTTCAATTACTGATCAAATGAAACGCCTCCTCCCACTCCTCCTTCCGTGTCTTCTGTGTCTTCCGTGGTTCTGCTCCGCCGCCGACAAGCCCAACATCATCGTCATCCTCACCGACGACCAGGGCTACGCCGACCTCGGCGCGCAGGGCGTGGTCAAGGACATCCGCACGCCCAACCTCGACCGGCTCGCGCGCGAAGGCGTGCGCTGCTCGGCGGGCTACGTCACCGCGCCGCAGTGCGTGCCGTCGCGCGCGGGGTTGATGACCGGGCGTTACCAGCAACGGTTTGGCGTGGACCGCAACGGCCGCGGGCCGCTGCCGCTGGAGGAGAAGACGCTGGCTGACCGGCTCAAAGCGGTGGGCTACGTCACCGGTCAGGTTGGCAAGTGGCATCTCGATCCGGGTCGCGAAGACACGGAGTGGCTTCGCAAGAACATTCCCGGTTTCGTCCCGACGAAAAACGGGCGGCCGGCGACCGTGCCCCGCGAAAACGCGGCGCCCTACCTGCCCGGCGCTCGCGGTTTCACCGATTTCTTCTGTGGGTTCTCCGCCAACGCCTTCGCGAACTTCAACCTCAAAGGCGAGCCGTTGAAACCGGAGGGCGAAGCTGTGCCGACGGGCATGTTCCGGCTCGACGCGCAGACCGAAGCGGCGCTCGCGTTCATCCAACGGCGGCACGAGCAGCGGTTCTTCCTCTATCTCGCCTACGCCGGCCCGCACACGCCGCTCGAAGCGCCGGAGAAATACCTGAGCCGGTTCCCCGGCCCGATGCCGCAACGCCGGCGGCTCGGCCTGGCCATGCTGTCGGCGATTGACGACGGCGTCGGGCGCATCCTTGACTTGCTCGCGGCGCTGAAGCTGGATGAGAAAACGCTGGTCGTGTTCACAAGCGACAACGGCGCTCCGTTGAAGATCAACAAACCCGACGAGCCGCTGCCGAAAGGCATGGACGCCGGCTGGGACGGCTCCGTGAACGACCCGTGGCTCGGCGAGAAAGGCATGCTGAGCGAGGGCGGCATCCGCGAGCCGTTCCTGCTGCGATGGAAAGGCCGCCTGCCCGCCGGCAAGGTCTATGACCAGCCGGTCAGCTCGCTCGACTTCGCTGCGACATCTGTTGCCGCCGCCGGCCTGAAACACGACGCGACGCTCGACGGCGTGAACCTCATCCCGTATCTCACCGGCGAAAACAACGGCGCGCCGCACGAGGCGCTTTACTGGCGGTTCTGGCGCCAGGCCGCCGTGCGATGCGGCCAATGGAAACTCCTGCGGCTCTCCGACGGCACCGAGCTGCTCTTCGACCTCGCCAGCGACGCGCACGAGAAGAACAACGTCATCGCCGCCCACGCTGACATCGCAACACAACTGCGCGACAAGCTGACGAAGTGGACCGCGTCGCTGAACCCGCCCGGTTTGCCCGCCGAACCGCTCTCGCCGGCGGAGATCAAATGGTTCGAGTCTTGCCTCGGCACGAAACACGTTGCGCCCGCCGGACCGCCCGGCACGGTTCAAGGCTGGCTGGGCCGCAACTGCAAACTGTCAGTCCGCGACGGCGCGTTGCGCGTCGAGGGCCAGAGTGGAACATCGTTCATCACGCGCGCCGGGCTGGACGAGGCCGGCCCGGTCGAGGTGCGCCTGCGTGTCCGCAGCGAGAAAGGCGGCCCTGGTAAGATCGAATGGCGTCCCGCCGGCGCGAAAGATTTTGACCGCAAACACATCATGAGTTTCGCGCTCGCTGCCGGCGACTGGCAGGACGTGAAGGTGGCGCTGCCGATCGCCGCAGGCGAGAAGCTGATTCATCTGCGCGTTTATCTGCCCGCCGCGGCGAGTCCGGTGCAAGTGGAGAGCATCCAACTTTTCGGCAATGCCGGAAAACCCGTGCGCGAATGGGCGTTTTGAATGTAGAACTGTAGCGTCATGAAACGCTCTGTCGTGCTCGCCGTCGCTCTGCTGGCTGCCGCCTCTGCACGGTCGGCGGAGAAACCTCTCACCCTCGTCGCGTTCGGCGATTCCACCACCGCGCCGCGCGGCAGCCTGACGGTCTATGCGACGCTGCTGCAGGAACAGTTGGCCGCCAAGGATCGCGCGCTGAACGTCATCAACGCGGGCGTCGGCGGCAACACGACCGCGATGGCGCGGGCGCGGTTCGAGAAGGATGTGCTGGCGCGGCAGCCCGATATCGTCGTCATCCAGTTCGGCATCAACGACGCGACGGTGGATGTCTGGAAGAAGCCGCCCGCCACTCGGTCGCGCGTGCCGCTGGCGGTGTTCGAGAAGAACCTGCGCGAGTTTTGCGCGACGCTGAAGGGCCGCGGCGCGCGCGTCGTGCTCATGACGCCGAACCCGCTGCGCTGGACGCCGAAGCTCAAGGAGCTTTATGGCCAGCCGCCCTACAAGGTGGACGACGCCGACGGCTTCAGCGTCGTGTTGCGCGATTATGCCGGGGCCGTGCGCAGGCTGGCGCGCGAGGAGAACGTCGGGCTGGTGGATGTGTTCGCTGCGTTCATGGCGAAGCCGTCGCCCGACGCCCTGCTGCTCGATGGCATGCATCCCAACGAGCGCGGCCATCGCATCGTGGCCGACTTGCTCATCGAGCGGCTCGTGACCGAGATGCCGCAGTTCACGAAGAAGCCGTTCGTGCGATGGAACGAGAGCGGCCCGGATGTCTTTCTCAATCCGCGTTGCACCGACATCACGCACGACACGCCGCACGCAACGGTGTTGGGGCCGGCGCTGGCGAAACTCGACGGCGGCGCGGTGATGTCGGTCTATTCCGCGCCCAACAGTTATGGCAGCCCGCCCGGCACGACTTACATCGCGTATCGCATCACGCGCGACGGCGGCAAGTCGTGGGAGGCCGAGCGGGAGATCACGCGCCACGCGGATTGCCAGGCGTCGCACGCCACGGTGCTGCGCACCCGCGACGGCGTCATCCGCGTCTTTTATCTCGGTTTCAAGAAACACGAGTGGAAGGACGGCAACCCGACGGCGAACGAGCAGAGCGATGTCTGGACAATCCTGAGCGCCGACGGCGGCCGCACTTGGACGAACCGTCAGATGATCTTCAAAGGCTACTCCGGCGCGACCAACGGGGCGTGCGAGTCGCGCGACGGCCACATCGTCGTCCCGTTCTCGCACTACGTCTCCAATCCCGGCCGGCTCAACGCGCGCACGTCGGTCTCCAGCGACGGCGGCAGGACGTGGCGGCTGGGCAACGCGATTGACATCGGCGGCGCGGGCGATCACGAGGGCGCGCTGGAGCCGGCGGTGATCGAGCTGAAGGATGGCCGGCTCTGGATGCTCATCCGCACCAGCCGCAGCCAGTTTTGGGAATCGTTCTCCACCGACGGCGGCCTGACGTGGAGCGCGGCGACGCCGACGGCCATTGAGAGCGCGCACGCGCCCGGCCATCTCGCGCGGCTCGCCGACGGCCGGCTCGCGTTGGTGTGGAACCCGAAGCGCACGGGCCGGCGCGAGCTGCACGCCGCTTTGTCGGAGGACGACGGCAGGACGTGGAGTCCCTCGCTCGTCGTCGCGAAAGGCAGCCAGGTGACTTATCCGTTCGTGATGGAACATCAGCCGGGCGAACTCTGGATCGGCATCATGGACGTGCATGGCGGCTGGGGCAAAGCCCCCCGCGCCCGTCACGTGAAGCTCGCCGAGCGGGCGATCCTGGACGTCGGGAAATAAATGATATGAAACAGCTCGTCACGCTCCTCTCTGTGCTCCTTGCGTTCTGTTGCGGCCATTTCTCCTTCGCCACCGCCAGCACCGCCAAACCCAACATCGTCCTCATCCTCGCCGACGACCTCGGCTACGAGTGCGTCGGCGCGGATGGTTGCACTTCTTACAAGACGCCCGTGCTCGACAAGCTCGCGGCCAGCGGGGTGCGCTTTGACCATTGCTACGTGCAACCGCTCTGCACGCCGACGCGCGTGCAGATGATGACCGGCATCTACAACGTCAGGATCTACACCGACTTCGGCCACATGGACCCGAAGTGCGTGACGTTCGCGAACCTCCTGAAGCCTGCGGGCTACGCGACCTGCATGGCCGGCAAATGGCAGCTCGGCGAGGATGTCGAACTGCCGAAGAAGTTCGGCTTCGACGAGTATTGTCTCTGGCAGCACACGCGCGCGGCAAAGAACGCCCCCGGCCGCTACATGAACCCCGGCCTCGAAATCAACGGCGTCGTCAAGGACTTCACCCACAAGGAATACGGGCCTGACATCATCAGCGATTACGCCCTCGATTTCATCCAGCGCAAGAAGGACAAGCCCTTCTTCCTCTACTACACGATGATGCTCACGCACGGCCCCTTCCAAGCCACGCCCGACAGCGCCGACTACGGAAAAAAGGGAAGTGCCAAGAACTCCGTCCGCCCCGACGGCATCAACCAGCATTTTTCCGACATGGTCGCCTACACCGACAAGCTCACCGGCAAGCTGCTGGCGAAGCTTGACGGACTCGGCCTCCGCGACAACACGCTCGTGATCTTCCTCGGCGACAACGGCACCCAAAGAGGCATGCTGACCCTGATGGGCGAGCGTAAAGTCTATGGCGGCAAAGGCCTCCCGACCGACGCCGGGATGCACGTGCCGCTCATTGTGAGCTGGCCGGGCCAGGCGGCGGCGGGCAAAGTCTCGCGCGACCTCGTGGACAGCACGGATTTTCTCCCCACGGTCTGCGAGGCGGCGGGCGTGCCTGTGCCCGCGGAGTTGAAGATTGACGGCCGCAGTTTTCTCCCGCAAGTGCGCGGCGACCCGGGCCGCCCGCGCGCCTGGTATTACAGTTGGTATGGCCCCAGGAAAGAGCAAGGGATCATCGCCGAGTTTGCCGCCACCCGCGACTTCAAGCTCTCCCGCACCGGTGATTTCCACGACTTGAGGAAAGACCTCGAAGAAAAGCACCCGCTCAAAGTGGAGGCGCTGACCGGCGAAGCCGCGGCCGCCGCGAAGCTCCTGCAAAGCGCGCTCGACCGCTACAAAGACGCCCGCCCCGCCGCTCAGGCCAAGCCGTTCGTTGGACCCAAAGCCCGCGGCAAGAAGAATGTCGAAAGCGCCAACAAGAAGGACGAAAAGTTGTAGGCCGCGAAAAGCCAGCGCCATGTTTCTCCCCCACAAGAACATGAGACACATCCCATTCCTCACCCTCACCGCCCTGCTGCTGGCTCCGCTGGGCGCGCTGCACGCTCAGTCCTCCACCCCCGAACGTCCTGTCAAGAAGCTCATCGAATACGGCTGGGACGTGCCTTATCCCGATCAGGTGCGGAAGGACATCCGCAACATGGAGAAGAAGCCTTTCGACGGCGTCATCTTCAGGCTGCGGGAGTGGAACCACGCCTTCGACCCGCGCCCGTGGGACGAGCGGAAGCTCAAGCCGCAGCTCGACGACCTCGCCGCCATCGAGTGGAAGACGTTCACCGACAACTTCCTCTGCCTCTACGCCGCCAATAACTGGAAGATGGATTGGTTCAACGACGGGCAGTGGAAGCACATCGCGGCCAACCTGCGGTTGAGCGCGAAGGCCGCGAAGATCGGCCGCTGCGCCGGCATCGTGTTCGACCCGGAGCCTTACGGCGACAACCCGTGGGCCTGGCCCGGCATGAACAAGGACCGCAGCTTCGCCGAGGTCGAGGCCCAGGTCCGCAAACGCGGCGCGCAGTTCATGGCGGCCATCCAGTCGGAGATGCCGGAGGCGCGGCTGCTGACCTTCTTCCACCAGAGCCTGTTCGCCGCGCTGCTCGACATGCCGGACATCCAACAGCGGCAGCTTCAGCTCTCCAAACAGAATTGGGGACTGCTGTCCGCATTCTGGAACGGCGCGCTGGAAGCGGCCGCGCCGGGCGTGCGGATCATTGACGGCTACGAACTGGCCTATTACCTCACCGCCCGCGAGCCGTTCTTCCGCGCGTATCACCTCATGAAGCAACGCTCGCTCGCGCTGGTGCCGCCGGAGCTTCGCGCGAAACACGCCGTCCAGTTCCAAGCCGGCATGGCGCTCTACATGGACCAGGTGCTCGCGCTGCGCCAGCCGCCGGAGCAGTATGTCAGCACCTACCTCACGCCGCAGGAGCGGCTGCGCTGGTTTGAGCACAACGTCTATTACGCGCTGACGGCCAGCGACGAATACGTCTGGTGCTACAGCGAGCGGATGAACTGGTGGCAGGACAAGGTCCCCGACGGCGCCGAGGCCGCCATCCGTTCCGCGCGGAAGAAGATCGCGGACGGTCAACCGCTCGGCTTCGACATCGCCAACTTCATCGCCACCGGCCAGCAGAAGATGAACGACGCGGCGAAGGCGAAGAAGCCGTGATGATTCATCAGCGCGGCTTCCGCGGTGACGACAGGCAAGGAGCGGTGGTATGCAACCGCCGCAGCGTGATTGGTGACAGCGATCACCATTTGATGAGCGACCACACGGCGGCGGTTGCAAACCGCCGCTCCCTGGCCTACTGCCGGCAAAGAACATCTTGAATCGCGTGGCGCTACATCCGGCAAGGAGGCGCGCCTGATTCGGTGGAACACGGAAACGACCCGGAGGAGAAAGGATGGCTGACATGAACACACGTGATCTCTGGTCCAAGATTCTGATGATTGCCGGCGGCATCACCGTTCCGATGCTTCTTGGCTCCCCGATAGTGTTCATCATCGGAGCCGTGGGCGCCATTGTGTGCCTCATCAAGGGAAGCAAGGCGAAGGACAGGAGCACGCCCTAGCCAGCGGAGGGACCGAAGCGGCGGTGACGGTCCTCGACGACGGGTATTTTGCTTCGGTGAAACCCTCCGGCCTGCTCGCTGCCCCCACAAGCGGCACGAATCAATATTCCTGTTCCTCATTCTTATCCCTTCTTCGAGGGTAAGCTTGTAGTATTATGTCCGCCCATGAACGATCTCCTCCCCCACTGGCTGGCCGCTAGAATCCGCCGTGCTGCCGTCTTCACGTGCTTGGGCTGGTGCGTCCCACTGGGAGCAGCCACGATCCTCTTTACGACAATCACCGCGTGTCTGGCTGGAGGGGTCTTTGACCAGAAGTTCCCGCCCCTGTTCTGGATGGCTGTGTTCTTCACCGCCATGGTCCTGCTGGGACGGGAGGTCTATGCGGGGCTGCGCGTATATTTCCAGCCGGCATCCTCCCCCGAGGTCGCATATCTCAGGCGCTGCGGCGACGTGACCGTGGTGGCCTCCTACATTACGAGAGAGCTTCAGGGTCCGGGCAACGCGAACTTCGGACCGGAGACGACCGTCACCCCCGGCTGGCTGGTGGTCTGCGGCGGCAGCCGACTGGCCTTCCGGCGGATCGAGGACCTGGCTTGGGCCTTCCCAAAGACCGAGACCTTCCGGATCAACTTCGTCATTCCCGTCTGGCGCAGACACTTCGTGGTCTTGCGTTCAGCCGTGGCTCCGGAAGCGGAGGCCCGATGCTCCCCTGGTGAGACTGCCCGCTTGCTCCAGTTCCTCAGCGAGCGCCGCCCGGACATAATCCTCGGCTACAACGACGAGGCGGAGAAGCTGTGGCAGGCCGATCCCACGGCCTTCCTCAACGCCACCAAGGACAAGCGTCCCTAGCGGACTTCGGCTCCTTCTGGCTGTCGTTCCTCGTGCCGCTGATGGCATCGCCGACACGAAACACGGGCGAGGATTTTCTTGTGGCGCGGGAATGCTATGCAGTGGCAGGCTGCCGCTTGCCATGAAGAAGCTCTGCATCCTCTCTCTCACTGCCCTGCTGCTGGCTCCGCTGGCGGTCGAGGCGGCTCAACTCCAGGCTGGCGTCGCCAAGGTGGACATCACGGACCGCACGGTGCCCGTCAACGACCCGTTGTATGCCAAGGCGCTGGTGCTGCGCGATGGCGCGACCACCGCGGCCATCATCACCGTGGACGCCGTTGCCATCGGCCAGCTTGGCCGGATCAAGAACGATTTCCTCGCCAACGTGCGGGCGCAGCTCCAGAAGGAACTCAACATCCCGCCGGCGAACGTCCTCATCAACGCGAGCCACTGTCACGGCATCGGGTGCAAGGACTACGAAAAGGTGACCGTGCCGGCCGTGAAGGACGCGTGCCGGAACATGGTTCCCGTCCATGCCGGCGCGGGACGCGGCCACGAAAACCGCATCTCGGAGAACCGCCGGCTCAAGTTAAAGAACGGCAGCGAATCGGACGTGCGCCACGCCTACTCGGTGGCCCCCGACGAAGAGGTCGTCGCCATTGGACCGACGGACCCGGACATCGGCTTGCTTCGCCTCGACAAACAGAACGGCCAGCCGCTGGCGGTCGTCTATAACTTCGCGGTCCATCCCATCCAGACCGTGCCGAGCCGCGGCAACACGGCGGACATCACCGGCTTCGCCTCCAAGGCCATCGAGGACAGCTTGGGCGACGGCGCGCTCGCGCTTTTCTTGCAGGGATGCGCCGGCGACATCAACCCGGTGCAATACAAGGACGTCCACAATCCCCGCGACGCCGAGCCGCTCGGAAACCTGCTGGGCCTCAGCGCGCTACGGGCATTGAGGAAAATCCAGACGCGCGACGACGGCGGGCTGCGCGTCATCAACGAAGTCCTCGCGTTGCCGCGCGCCACCGACATGGAGCGGCGCATCGCCGCGATCCAGGCCGAGCAGACGCGGCTGCTTCAGTCGTTGCGGGGAACCAGCCTCAACCTCAAGACCTTCATCCCGTTGTTCGTGCAATACAACCTCGCCACCAACTTCCCGTCCTACTCCAGCCACCGCTACCTGCTCGACCAGTCGCTCGGCCGTGAGGACCTCGCCAAGCTCGACGCCGAGAACCGCGCGAACATGGAGCGCTACATCCGCAACATCCACTCGATGGAGCAGCTCACGCGGCTCCAGGCGAACCTGAGTTTGCTCAAGATGCATCAGGCGCAGAACGTGGCCGCCGGCAAGCCGACGATTGATGTCGAAGTCGTGGGCCTGCGGGTCGCCGACTTCGTGCTGGTGACGTTCCCCGGCGAGTTGACCGTCGAGGTCGGCCTCGGCATCAAGAAGCGCGCCCCCGCGCCGTTCACCTTCGTCGCCGGCTACACCAACGGCTACATCTACTACGCGCCCACCGCGGAAGGGCGGAAGAACAAGGGTTTCGCGCAGGAGGATTGCGACTGCCTGCTCGCGCCGGAATGGCAGAAGCTGTTTGATGAAAAAGTGGATGCCATCCTGAAGAAGCTGTGAGCAGTTCCGCCGGGCACCCATGAGCCTCAAACTCATCCTCACCGCCCTGCTGCTGTTGCCGCACGGCTGGAATGCAAAACAAGCCGGCGACAAGGTCCTGGAAGGCTTGGTCAAGGTCACCGCGCCGCAGGTCAAAGGCGCGCACGATGCGGAGATGGTGATGGTCAACGACCGCGCGTTCATCGTGGCGGAGGTGAATGACGAAAAGGCGAGCGAGAGTGCGGGGTGGCCGTTCATCTATGCGGCCATGTCCATCGTGAATCTCAACACACTGGCCGTGGAGAAGGTGATCCCATTCGCCCGGTCGGCGCAGGTCTTTGAAAACGAGACGCTGCCGACCGGGGCCTGCTTTGTGCCGCGCATCCTCCAGAAGGACGCCCAGACGCTGCGTTGTTACTTTGCCAGCGAGGAGCCGAAGAAACGGCAGGCGCAGACGTGGTTCAGGGACTTCGATCTGCGAAGCATGGCCTTCGAGAACCGCATCCATCGCGCAAAGCTCAAGACCGCCGCGGGCACCTTCGACATGCAGCCGCAGCATCTTTATGCGGATGCGGTGAGGAATGGTTTCACCCGCCCTGCGCAGGACTATGGCCTCTACATTTTCGATTCGTTCAAGGTCTTCGACGGCAGGACCTGCGTCGCGCTCAACAACTTCCCTGCCGGCCAGAACGCGCTCGCCGTCCTGAATCCGCAGTGCGACACCTTTGAAGTGCTCGGCCACTACAACGAACCCGGCACGCTCAAGCTGACCGAGTCCGCCGTGAACCGTCTCCCCGATGGCACCTGGATGGCGATCTGCCGGCAGGATGGCGGCAACCGCAACTACACCTTCAGCACCAGCAAGGACGGCAAAACCTGGACGCGGGGCGGGCATCGCGATTTCATTCCCAACGGCACCAGTTCCAAACCCACCTTCGACAAGTTCAAAAATCTCTATTATCTCGGCTGGCAGGAGGCCACGAAGGTCAACGGTGTGAATCGCAGCGTCTTCAACATCGAGGTGTCCGCCGATGGGATAAACTGGGAACGCAAATATCGCTTCGAGACCGGGAAGTCGTTTCAGTATCCCACCTTTCGCGAGCACCGGGGGACCATCTACCTCACGGTGACGCAAGGCGACTCCGACCCGAGCCGGAAAGAGCGCATCATGTTCGGCAAATTGGAATAGCCATGCGCTTGGTCCATCAAGGTCAACATCCTCACAAACGCGTCCAGGCTCCGGGTTCTCCTGAAGTCCTTGTTGCAGACAATCTGCGCCTCCCCATCAGACATTCTCCAGCGTGCCGCAGCAACCGCCCCGAACGCTCAACGCACCACAGATTGATTGACCAAACCGGCAATCGTCATGTTCTCCGCAATCATGTCGTGCGGGATGAGGAGATACTTCCACGGCTTCCCGCCATGTTTTGCGCTGTGGTCGGTGGCGTGCTTGCACCACGGCACGGCAGAATCTTTTTTCGCCATTACTTCGCCATCTTCCATGTCCTTGCGTGCTTTCGACTCCATCATGTAGATGGTCTTGGGCGTTTCGGCGACGAAGTCGGGCTGGTATTCGCGCTGGTCGGCAAGCCACTTGTAGTAAATCTGGAACTGGCCACGGCCCGGCTTGAACCACTTCGTCGCTTCCCGGTCCAGAATAATGGACAGGACGCGCTCGGTGTCGGACTGGAACTTCTGCACGGGATAGAGGCAGCGGCTGAATCCGCCGAACACCATCTGCGCGATCTTTGTCTTGTCAGCCACCGGATGGCGGAAGTTGTGGATCGCCTCGTCTGCTGGCGCGGTGAAGGCCAGCGGCTTCAGCGTGGTGAAGCCTTTGCTCACTACGACCTCGTAGCCGGATGCCTTCTCCCAATGGTGCGCTTGCATCTGCGCGTGGATGAACTCCGCGAGCTGCCGTTGGTAATACTGAAGGACGTTCTGCACGTCGCCCGCGTCCTTCAGATAGCTGCGCAGGTGCTTCATCATCTGCCCGGCCAGATCGTAGAGCAGGTCGGAGTGATGGTCGTAGGAAATGTCGTCGAAGTCTATCAACGCCCGGACGAGGTAATCCTCGATGCGCAACTCCGTTTGCGCGCTGCCCGTCGCAGTCAGCGTCTCCTGCTGGTGCGTGCGCAAATGCTGGATGAGGATGTCGCGTTCGACGGGCTGGTAATGGATCGCGCCGGTGTCCAACGTGAACGCCTTGAAACCGCTCGTCACTTCGCCCTTGGGCAACACGAGGATGCGCGGGATGTCTATGGTTTGCTGGACGACCAGCTCCGTCGTCTTCGCAACGACTGCGGCGACGTTGACCTTTTCCGTCACGCCCGCCAGTTCGCCCTGCACCGGGGCCAAGGCTTCCTCCACCTTGGCGACGATTTCCTTCTGCACAGTTTCCCTCAGCAACATGCCTGAACTCGGCAATTGCTCGTAGCGGGTGAGCACTTCGTAAGTCGCCTTTGCCACCCTCTGCTCCGCCTCCGTCGTGAAGACCGGCTTCGCCGCCGGAGCGCCGGATTGCGTGATCGTTTGCGAACTGGATTCCAACGACTGCCCGCCGAGCTGTGCCAGCACGCCCGCCTGCGAAACGACCGTCGCCAATTTCTGGTGCTCGCCCGGTGGTTCGAGAATGATCTTCTCCAGCCGGATTTTGGAGTCGGGCTTGTTCGCTTCGTCAACGATCTCCTGAAACCTATCGTGGGCAACAATGGTCAGGCGGTCCACGGCGCTGACTCCCGTGCGCTTGCCATAAGGCAGGCGAAGGCCGCGCCCGATGGACTGCTCGATGAGGATGCGCGCATTCGCCGCCCGCAACGGCACGATGGTGTAGAGGTTCGTCACGTCCCAGCCTTCCTTCAGCATGTTGACGTGAATGACGATCTCGGTCGGCTCCTCGCTGTGCTCCACCTTGAGCAACCGCTCGATCATCTCCTCCTCCTCCGCGCCCGTCTTGCTGGAGTCCACCTGAATAACCTTGTCTTTGTAGCGGCCCTCGAAGAAGCCGTCGGACTGGATCAGCTTGAGCAACTCCGCGGCGTGCGTTGTATCGCGGGCGATCACGAGCACGAACGGCTTCACAATGTTTTGCTCAGTTTCCCGCGCATAGGTTTCGAGACGCACTTTCACGTCCTCGTGCAGTCGGATGCCATCCTCCAGCTTGATCTTCTCGATCTCGGCGGCGGAAAACCGGTTTGGGTCGAAATTCTTCTGCGTCGCCACTGCCGGCTCCTTGACGAAGCCGTCTTGCATCGCCTTGCCCAGCGGATAGTCAATGATGACGTTCTTGAACGGCACCGCGCCTTTGCCTGTCTCGACCAACGGCGTGGCCGTCAGTTCCAAGCCAAGCACCGGCTTTAATTCGTTGATTGCCCGGACGCCCGCCGAGGCCCGGTAGTGGTGCGACTCGTCCATGATGAGCACCAAGTCGGGCAGCGCCGCCAGGTATTCGAAATAGCTTTCGCCGATGTATTCCGACAGGCGCTTGATGCGCGGTGACTTTCCGCCCCGGACTTCCGAGTTGATCTTCGAGATGTTGAAGATGTTCACTTTGCAGCGCAGCACCTGATCGAACAACGTGCCCGCCTTCGCCTCGTAGTTGTCGCCCGTGATGATCTCCGGCGCGTCGGTGGCAAACTCCGCGATGCCCTTGAACACGTATTTCGGCGTGTTCGGTGTGAAGTCGGTGATCAGCTTGTTGTAGATCGTCAGGTTCGGCTCCATGACGAAAAAGTTGTTCAAGCCATGCGCCAGGTGCAGGTAGCTGATGAACGCGCCCATCAACCGCGTCTTGCCCACGCCGGTGGCCAGTGCGAAGCAGACCGACGCGAAGTCGCGCTCGAAATCCGTTACGGTGGGAAACTCGCTTCGAATCGTGGCAAGCGCCGCTTCCAAATCAGCGCCTTTCCTCGGTGGCACGATCTCGGTGAGCCGGTCGAGAATCTCCAGCGAATCCCGCTGCGGTTTGCGCAGGCTCAATCGTCCCGCGATGGCGTTGACGTGACGGTTCATTTCTTCTTCTTGCCGGGCTTCGCCGGCTTTGGAGCGGGTAGTTTCTTGATGGCTTCCTCGAAATCCTTCTCGACCGGCGAAGGCTCGTTGAGCTGTCGCGCGTGAAACTTGTCGAACTCGATCTCCGCCTTTCGCAGCGCTTCTTGATGCGAAATCTTGCCCGCGTGCGTGAGAATGTCCCTCCCGCTCATCCCCAGAAAATCGTCCAGCTTGGCGATCCATTCTCGCATATACATGGGCTTCCGGTTGAGCGCCTGCAACTCGGCGAACTCCAGATACACGTTCACGATGCGGTTCAGCGCCTCAAGCTCCTCCGCCTTCAGGTAATTCTTGGCGATGGCGGCCTCCTCCTTCGTCGGTTTGGTTCCGACCCAGTGCGTCATTCCCAAGTTGGGCTGCCCCGCGTCGGCCCGCGCGTGGACGACCTCCGCCGCTGTGCGGCCGTGCGCCGCCCAGTGCATCTTGTTTTGCACCGTGGCGAAGAACAACTGCGACGCCTCCGCGCTCGGATCGTAGTCAATGCTTGTCGCGTAAATATCCAGCACCTTCCGCCAGAACACCTTCTCCGACGACCGGATGTCCCGGATGCGCGCCAGCAACTCCTCGAAGTATTTCCCGCCGCCCCGGCGCTTCAGCCGTTCGTCGTCCAGCGTGAAGCCCTTCACCATGTATTCCTTCAACCGTTCCGTTGCCCAGATGCGGAACCGGGTCGCCACGGGCGACTTCACGCGGTAGCCCACGGAAATGATGGCGTCGAGATTGTAGAAGTCCAGCCGGCGGCGCACCTCGCGGTTTCCCTCCCGGCGAACCGACAAGGATTCCTTGTGAGTTGGCCCCGGTGACAACTCGCCCTCTTCATAAATGTTCTGGAGATGCAGACTGATGTTTTGTTGCGTCGTCTGGAACAATTCCGCCATCTGG
>JACRKA010000151.1 GCA_016219905.1 Verrucomicrobiota bacterium | reverse complement strand
TCCCCGAAGAACTCGTGACGCCACGGCAACACCCGCGAATCGTTTCCACGGCCAGCAAACGGCAAAAACGGGTGCCCAACAAAACGGGGCACCTTGTCTTCAAGAAATGCCGGGCGTGATCGCGTGCTCCCGTATTTGATTCGCAGCACGATCTCGGCCCCCCCCGCGGCCAACATTATGGTCCCTACAACGAGAATTATCGCAAACCACCGCCGCAGGCGGGGATCTACGCCGGCAGACGGCGCCAAACGCTTTTTCATGTCCATGCAGCCAATCCCGGAAACGGAGTCACGCTCCGTTCAAGGGCTGATCCTAGCGAGATCCCATGATTGGAACAAGGGATCAATTGCACGTGTCTCATGCCAATCCTCGCTTCTTCAGCTCGCGTGCCGCCTGCTCGAACTTGTCTTTCGCCTCGGCCTTCCGCGACCACTCGATCAACTCGCGCATCCCGGCATCGAAGCTCACGCGCGGCTCGTAGCCGAGCAACTTGCGCGCCTTGCCGATGTCGGGGTAGCAATGCCGCACGTCGCCCTTGCGGAACTTGCTGGTGATCTCCGGTTCGATGTTCACGCCATAGAGCCGCGCCAGCGCGCGCGCGACCTCGCTGACCGCCAGCTGCTTGCCCGTGCCGACGTTGAAGACCTGGCCGTTGGCGCTGTCCTTCCCCATCGCCAGCAAGTTCGCCTGCACGATGTCATGCACGCTGACGAAGTCGCGCGTCTGGCCGCCGTCCTCATAGACCACCGGCCGGTTGCCGTTCTTGATGCGGCTCATGAAGATGGCGCAGACGCCGGTGTAGGGGTTCGACAGCGACTGGCGCGGGCCATAGACATTAAAGTAGCGCAGCGCCACCACCGGCAGCCCGTAGGCCCGGCCGAAGATCATGACCATGTCCTCCTGGTCTTTCTTGTTCTGCGCGTAAATCGAGTTGCAGATCTGCTCGGCGGTCTCCGCCGTCGGGATGGCCGCGGTCTGCTTGCCGCAGTGCGGGCAGTTCAGCTCCCAGCGCCCGCCAGCGACGTCGGCCTCGCCCCGCAACGGCGGGCGCACCGCGCCGTGCTCAGCGCACTGGTAGAGGCCCTCGCAGTAGCTCGACATCGAGGCAGCCACCACGAGCTTTTCGCAGCGGTGTTTGTTGTTGGCGAGCAGGTCGAGGAGATTGGCCGTGCCGAGGACGTTCACGTCGGTGTAGCGGCGGATTTGGTATTGCGACTGGCCGACGCCGACCATGGCGGCCTCGTGGAAGATCACTTCCGCGCGCAGCGCCACCTTCTTGAACGCCGGCACGTCGCAGACGTCGCCCTTGATGTAGCGGGCGGCCTTGTTGAGGTAGTCGGGCCGCTTCCGGCCGTGGACCTGCGGCTCAAAGCTGTCGAACACGGTCACGTCATGGCCGCGCTCGACCAGCGCGTCCACAATGAACGATCCGATGAACCCGGCGCCGCCGGTGACAAGAATTTTCTTACCCATGATGTTCCGCTTTCGTTTCCTGGTCCGCGATCGCCTGCAACTGGCGCCGCAACGTTCCGTGGGCCTGCAGCATCGCGACCAACTCGCCCGCGCCGACCCGGCGCAGCCGCTGCACCGCCCGCCGCTTCCGCAGCTCGCGCGGCAGGGACCGCAACGCCGACAGTGCGCCGCGGCAGCGCGCCCGGCTCGTTCGGCTGCCCTTCAACGCCCACCAGGCCACTTGCGCCTGGCGACGCGCCAACTGCGGCGCAAACCGCAGCCACAGCCGCCACGGCCAGTTTTTCAGCAGCACAAACCAGCGGTTGCGCCCGCTGATGAAGGCCAGCCGGTCGTTAGTCTTCCGCCCCGTGGCGTAGCCAGCATGATAGGCAACCGCTTCCGGAACATAAAGGCATTTGTAGCCCGCCAGTTGGAGGCGCAGGTTCAGGTCCACGTCCTCGTGGAAGGTGTAAAAATCCTCGTCAAGCAATCCGACGTGATCCAGCGCCGAGCGCCGATAGACCACCGTGCAGCCCGACCCGCCAAAGACGAAGCGCGGCATCGGCAAATCCGGACGGTCTCGCATCCCGCGCGCGATGTTGAACGCATCGCCGTTGGGAAGGAAACCGTCGCCAAGCGAGTAAATGCGCGCGCTGTCGTCGTAATCGAGTGTCTTGCAGGCCGCCGAGCCGGTGGTTTCGTCCTTGCCCATCGCCTTCGCCAACACCTCCAGCCAGTCCGGCTCCGCGCGCGCGTCCGTGTTGAAGAGAGCGATGAACCCGCCCGCCGCCGCCTCGATGCCGTCGTTGCACGCCCCGGTAAAGCCGCGATCCTGCGGCTGCCGAATCAACCGCACCTGCGGGAAAGTCTCCGCCACGTAATCAGCCGAGCCGTCGTTCGAGTTCTGGTCCACGAGGATGATCTCGACCGGCTGCAACGTCTGCGCCAGCAATGATTGGATGCATCGGTCGAGCCAGACCCGGCCGTTCAGATTCGGGATGATGACGCTGGCAATCGGCTTCACGCTTCCTCCGTCCCGGCCCGTGCGGCGCTGCCGGCAGTGAACACCCTCTTACCCATGGCGTTCCACCTTCGCGCCCTGGTCCTCGACTGCCTTCAACTGCCGCCGCAACGTTTCATGGGCCTTCAGCATCGCAACCAACTCGCCCGCGCCCACCCGGCGCAGCCGCTGCACCGCGCGCCGTTTCCGCAGCTCGCGCGGCAGGAACCGCAACACCGAGAGCGTGCCGCGGCAACGCACCCAGCTCTCGTGGTTGCCCTTCAGCGCCCACCACAGCCATTGTGCCTGGCGATACACCAACTGCGGCGCGAACCGAAGCCACAGGCTCCACGGCCAGTTCTTCAGCAGCACAAACCAGCGGTTGCGCCCGCTCATGAAGGCAAACCGGTCGCTGGCCTTCCGCGCGCTGGCGTAGCCGACATGGTAGGCGACCGCCTCCGGGACGTAGAGGCATCTGTAACCGGCCAACTGCAGCCGCCAGTTCAGGTCCACATCCTCGTGAAACGCAAAAAAATCCTCGTCCAGCAAGCCGACGGCATCGAGCGCGGCGCGCCGGTAGAACGCCGTGCATCCGGGCGGCCCAAAGATCCACCGCGGCATCGGCAGGTCGGGCCGGTCGCGCATCCCACGGGCGATGTTAAAACCGTCGCCGTTGGGCAGGCAGCCATCGCCGAGCGAGTAAAGCCGCGCGGGGTCGTGATAGTCCAGCGTCCGGCACGCCGCCGCGCCAATCATTGCGTCGTCGCCCATCGCCTTCACCATCGTCTCCAGCCACGACGGCTCCGCCCACGCGTCGTTGTTGAAGAGGCTGACGAACGCGCCGGAGGAGGCCCGGATGCCGGTGTTGCACGCCACGGAAAACCCGCGGTTCTCCGGCAGCCGCAGCAACCGCACCGCCGGGTAGGCGCGCTCGACGTGGTCCGCCGAGCCGTCGGTGGAGGCGTTGTCCACCACGATGATCTCCACTGGTTGCAACGTCTGGCCGAGCAACGACCGCAAACACTTGTCGAGCCACTGCTGGCCGTTCCAGTTCGGGATGATGACGCTCGCGATGGGTTGGGTCACGGCGCCTCCTCCGGAAACGCTGACGCGGCCGGCCCTTTCCACAACGTGTCGTCGGTGAAACACCGTTCCATCCCGCCGCACGCTTGCTCCCACGTGATGTGGTTGCGCACCCACTCGCAACCCGTCCGCGCCAGCCGCTTCCGCAGTTCGATGTCCGTCGCGAGCCGCAAGATGTTCGCCGCCAGCGCGGCGACATCGCGCGGCGGCGAGATGAGCGCCGTCTTCTCGTGGAACGCGAACTCCTCACTGCCGCCGTTGTCAGTGGTCGCCACGGCGCATTGGCAGGCCATCGCCTCCATCGGCGGCGCGCCCAGCCCTTCGCGATGACTGGGCCAGATGAAGATGTCGTGGTCGTGGTAGAGGCCGGCCATCTTGGATTCCGGCACCGTGCCGGCGACGCGGTGCGGCGTTTGGAGGCCGACCGAGCGCGTCCCGTAAAGCGTCAACGTCATGCCCGGCACTTCGCGCGCCGCCCGCTCGAACGCGGCGATGCCGTCCGCGGCGCCCTTGACCTCCAGCGTGTGATACAGCAACAGGCACCGGGGCGGTCGGCGAAATTCCCGTTGCGGGCGCAACACATACTGCTCGTAGTCAATCGGCGGGATGATCTTCACCGAGGGCTGGCTGAACTTTTCCCACATCAAGCGCCCCAGCCAGGAGGCGTTGACCATCTGCCGCATCGGCAGCCGGTAGCCGTCGTCGCAGGCCGCCTTGTCCTCGATCCAGTCGGTCTCGTAGGCTTGGACGTAGTAAAGCTTCTTTCCCTTGGCCGGCGACAACGCCGCCACGGCGTGCGCGTTCGACCAGCAGGTCGCGATCACCACGTCCGCGTCGGGCACGTGGCGGTCCTCAAGGTTCGGGCAACGAATGATCGGCGCGCGCACGTCGAACCAATCCACCCACGGTCGCAGGCCCCAGTCGCGCAGCTTGATCCGGGTGAACCCGCGCGGTTTCCACCACGGCACGTCGGGCTGGCCGTAAATCAACCACGCATCGTGGCCGCGGGCCGCCAGCCGGCTGGCAAACTCCATCACCGTCTTGTTGCCGCCGGTGATGCCCAGGAACGGCAGGACGAGCTGGATGCGCAGCTTGCGGTTCGGGGGCGGATTCATGCCGGACTCCGCTGCGATGGTTGAAACCCGGACTCAACGGACTTGGAAGTCCGTTCTACTTCCCCGCGCGCACGCGAATGCGTAGAACGGACTTCCAAGTCCGTTTCCCCGGCGCGCGCTGAGACAAACGACGCCAGCAATCTCACGTTTTCAGGAGGCCATTGCACTGGTCGCGGTGCGAATTTCACTTTCGCAGCCCCAACCCGAGCAGGAACACGGGCCGCAGGATGCTCCACCAGCCGGTGACCGGTTTCATCTTGGTTTGTCCGAGTTCCTTCGCGGGGTAAATTTTCGTGCATGGCACTTCGGTGTGTTTGTAACCCAGCTTGACGACTTTGAACAGCAGGTAAGGCTCCAGTTCATACCGGTCCAGCCACGGCTGGTCGAGGTTGATGCGCGGGTCGCCGAGGATGGCGAGCCGCACGGCGCGGAAGCCGTTGGTGGATTCCGTCAGCCACTTGCCGACACACAGCGAGACCAGCAGCGGATGCAGCCGCGTCGCGAGCCGGCGGTAAACCGGCATGTTCCCAAGCCGGCTGCCGCTCAGGT
>JACRKA010000153.1 GCA_016219905.1 Verrucomicrobiota bacterium | reverse complement strand
GTCTCCGGCATCTGGTACGCGAACGAGCCGGAGAGCGATGTGAATACTGCCAGCTTCCGCAGCACGCCGTGGATCTCACACTCCACATCGAACACATCACAACAACCACGCGTTCCGCTACTGCAACCTTTCCTTGACCATCGCCGACGGTTCCTTTAATCGGAGTGCATGAAACTTTGCGTCATCGGCATCCCCGGCATCGTGGTCGGCAAGCACAACATCAAGGACCCGCGCATGGACAAGACCCATGAGCTGGTCGAGGCGAAGAAGAAGGCTTACGCGCAGGTGGACGTAGTCGGCGAAGACGGGGCGTTGGAGGCCGACGCCATCCTCGTGAGCCGCGAAAACCTCGCCGACCTGATCCTGAAGGACCTGGAGTTCATCGAGACGCGGCTGGGGCGCGCTCCGGCCGACGCGGAGAAGGCGGTGTTGCTGAAGCTGCAGGCGCATCTGGAGGGCGAGCGGCCGATGTCCACGGCCGGTTTGAGCGCGGAGGAGGTGGCGGCGGTGGCGGCGCACGGGTTTCACACGAGCAAGCCGGTGACCATTGCGGAGCCGGCCGAGTTGCAGGACCCGGAGGCGCTGATGGTGCGGGCGTTCAAGGAGAGCGGCTTCATCTGTTTCCTGACGGTGGGCGGCCCGGAGAACCGCGCGTGGCCCATCCGCCAGGGCACGACGGCGGTGGAAGCGGGCGCGGCCATCCACACGGCGATCCAGAAGGGCTTCATCCGCGCGGAGGTGATCAGCTACAGCGACTTCATCGAGGCGGGCGGCGAGACGGAGGCCAAGCGCGCCGGCAAGCAGCGCCTGGAGGGCAAGCAATACGTGATGCAGGACTACGACCTGGTGAACTTCCGCGTCAATAAGTGACGGCGGCTGGACGCGCAGGGCAAAAAAAGGCCCTTGCCGCTTTCAAAGGAACAGGAGGGTCTCGAAATCCAAAAGTCGAAGCTCGAAACTCGAAAGAAATCCGAACGTCGAAATCCGAATCCATGCCCCCGGCCCGCTGGGGGGGGGCGGATTTCAAACCACTGATGCGACCCCCGGCCCCTTTCGGGTTTCGAACTTCGGGTTTCCTTCGGCTTTCGGCTTTCGGATTTCGACTTTCCCTACTCATCTCTGCCACTGAAGACAGCGGACCCAAAAACACAACCCGAACATTGCGACATGGTGTATGCTGGGCGCCATGTCACCGAGCCGATTGAGATGGGGAATCTACTTCGCATGGCATCTGCAAGGACAGGCGAAGTTCACGTTCCGGCCGTGGGAGCACATCGCGCGGGCGCAAACACATCGCGTGCGGCGCATGGCCGGCTACGCGTATCGCACGGTGCCATACTACCGCGAGACGTTCGACCGGCTCGGCCTGACGCCGGCGGATTTCAAGAGCGTCGAGGACTTGACGCGGCTGCCGATTCTGGAGCGGGCGCAGATCCAACGTGACCCGGAGTATTTCTGTTCGCGGGAGCGGCCCACGGCAGACTTGCTGGAGCTTCGGAGCGGCGGCAGCACGGGCGCGCCGCGGCGGGTGTTCCATGACTTGCGGGGCGTTTTCCAGAACGCCGCGCACGGGGAACGCGAACGCTCGATCTGGACGCGCTTCATCGGCCGGCGATTCGGTTATCGCGAACTAATCGTCGCGCCGCCGCACAATTCCACGTTCAAGGTGCAGCAGTTCTGCCGGGAACGCGGCTTCTATCCGTCGGGCGTGGGAATCGAGCGGCGGTATCTGTCGCTGCTCGACAGCCCGGAACGTGTGGTCGCGGAGATCAACTCCTTCCGGCCCGATGTCGTCCATACCTACGGTTCGTTCCTGGGAATCCTTTTTCATCACCTTTCCCACGCGGGGCCTGAGACGCTTCTCCACCGCCCGAAGATTCTGACTTACACATCCGACGGGCTGTCGGATTCTGTCCGCCGCCTCATCGGGCAAGAATACCATGTGCCGATCTTCAGCACCTATCAGGCGGTGGAGGCGTTCAAGATCGGGTTTGAATGCGAGTGCCACCGGGGCATTCACCTGAACGCCGACCTCTATCCGCTCCGGATCATCGGCCCGTCGGGCCAGACGCTGCCTCCAGGAGAAAGCGGCGAGGTGGTCGTGTCGAACCTGGTCAACGGCGGCATGGTGTTGTTGAACTACCGCCTCGGCGACATCGCAACCCTGCTGCCCGAGCCATGCCCTTGCGGCCGCACGCTGCCCCTGCTCTCGTTCCCGCAAGGCCGGAGCGATGATCTCATCGAACTGCCATCGGGCCGCGTCTTGCATCCCCAAGCGATCCGGGCCGTGTTCTTCGATAGGATGGGGGTGCTGGAGTATCAAGTGGTCCACGAAGAGGGCGTTCGATTCCGCGTCTCCCTCTTGACCGCGCCCACCTGCGATCGGGCGGCAACGCGCGAGCGTGTCGCCGAGAGGTTCGAGGAATATGTCGGCGCTGGCGTCGTCACGGAGATCCGTTTTGTGGATTCCATAGACCGGACCGCGGGCGGCAAGTTCCGATCCATCATTTCGCAGCGGGCGCGCGCCGCGGCCGGCATCAACGAAACGCAAACGGCATCGGGCTAGCCCCATGAATCTGCTCCGCCGGTTCTGCAACTCGGTTTACGTAGGCGCGAACGCGTGGAGGGAGCGCCACGTCCCATTCTGGCCGCTGGAGCGCATCGAGCGGCTGCAAGCCCGGCGCGTGCGCGCCATCGTCCGCCACGCCTACGAAGCGGTGCCCTTTTACCGCGAGGTGATGCAAGAGGCGGGGCTGAAGCCGGGCGATTTCGAGACGGCGAAAGACCTGGTGCATCTGCCTCTGCTTGACGACGGGCAAGTGCGCAGACACGGCGAGCGGTTCCTCTCGCGCCGCCATGACGACCGGTCCCGGCTCTTGCTGCACTCCACCGGAAGCATGTCGAATGTCCAAAAAACGATCTACCGTTGCCATCAGTCACTGTTGCTGACGCTGGCCTTCTCGGAGCGCGACCGGGCGGTGCTCAACTCGTTGATGGGAAAGGGCTGGGGCCAGCGCCAGCTTTTCATCCTGCCGGAAGGATCGGCGACGCTCGCGGTGCGCGCGTTCTGGGACCGGGCGACGATCCTGCCGCCGAAGTTCGTGGACCGGCACTTTTTCGCCCCAGAGGCGCCTCTTGAGAAAGCGCTTGAGACAATCAACGCGATCAAGCCGCAGGTCATTTTTTCCTACGGCTCCTATGCCGACATCTTTGCCCGATGGCTGGCGGCCCGGAACCTGCCGTTCAACCCGCCGCGCGTCTGGATGTATGGCGCGGACATGCTCTCGCCGTTCGCCCGCCACCTGCTCGAGAAACGCTTCGGCTGCATCGTTTACACGACGTATCAGGCGTCTGAAACGGGAAAGATCGGTTTTCAGTGTGAGCGGCGCGAGGGGTTCCACCTGAACGTGGATTCGGTCGTCGTCCGGGTGGTGGACGAATCCGGAAACGACTCGCCTCCAGGCCAGTTCGGCGAAGTGGTCGTCTCGAACCTTTGCAACCGCGCGATGGTCCTGCTGAACTGCCGCCTTGGCGACCGCGCCGCATTCGCGACGGCCCCCTGCCCCTGCGGCAGGTCCCTGCCGCTGCTGCAAAGCCTGGAGGGCCGTTGCTCCGAGGTCATCGAAATGGCCAGCGGCCGCACCATGTCGGCATGCGTCCTGGGAACTCTTTTCGAGCACGAACTCCACGAGGTGCTGGCCGCCCAGGCCACGCAACCCGCCAAAGGCGTCATCTGCTGGCGGCTCGTCTCGCTGCCGGGCACGGATCGCGAAGCGCTGCGGGCGCGCATCCTGGCCAAAGCCCCGTCCATCCTGGAACCCGGCACGAAGGTCTCGATCGAGTTTGTTGAGAAAATCCCGACCGGCCCCGGAGGCAAACTGCTTCGCGCAGTGCGCGCGGGCTAGACGCCAGCCGCCGGCAGT
>JACRKA010000152.1 GCA_016219905.1 Verrucomicrobiota bacterium | reverse complement strand
TGCGGTCGAGGTTCGGCGTCTGGATGAGCTTCTGCCCGTAGCAGCCGAGGTCGCCGTAGCCGAGATCATCGGCGAGGATGAAGATGATGTTGGGCTTCGGTGGCGGCTCGGCAGCAACAACGCCGGCCCTGGCGAAAGCGAGCAGCATCAGGGAGAGGGTGCGGAGTTTCATGGGATGTCCTCAGTCATTTTGTTTCCGGCTCCTTGAACTGCGCGGCCCAGTCATCGTGGAGCTTCTTCAGCCGCGCGACAACGTCGGGCCTTTCGGCGGCGTAGTTCGTCTTCTCGCCCACGTCCTCGGCGAGGTTGGAGAGCCAGAGGGGAAACCGCTCCGGCTTCTTGTCGCCGACGGTGGTGTCCAGCGCGTTGCCGATGAGTTTCCAACCGCCTTCGCGCACGGCCCACTGCGGGTTCTTGCCGCCGCCGACGTGCCAATGCACCACGTCGTGCGGGCTGGGCGCGTCGGCGGACTTCAACACCGGCACGAGGCTCTTACCGTCAATGTCCGGCTGCAACAGCTTCACACCCGCCAGCTCGGCCACCGTCGGCAGCCAGTCGCAGCCGTGCGCGACCTGGCCGCGCACCGCGCCCTCCGGCAGATGGCCCGGCCACGACAGGATCGCCGGCAACCGGATGCCGCCCTCGAACAGGCTGAACTTCGCGCCGCGATACGGCCCCGCGCTGCCGCCGCCGAAGTGCGCGCGTTCCTCGGTCGAGTGGCCGTTGTCGGACTGGAACACGACGAGGGTGCGCTCGCGCAGGCCGAGCTCGTCCACGCGCCGCAGCAACGAGCCGATCCGCTCGTCCATCGTGGCCAGGAATGCCGCGTAAAGGTTGCGCGGGTAGGGCAGGCCCTTGAACCGCTCGCGCCACTTCACATCCGGCTGATACGGGTAGTGCGGTTCGTTGATGGCGAAGTAGATGAAGAACGGCCGCTCCTTGTTCGCCGCCATGAACTTGCCCGTCTCCTCGACCATGAGGTCGCCGAAGAAATGCCCGTCGGCGAACACCTCTGCGCCGTTGCGGTGCAGGTCGTGGATGTTCGGCCCTTGCCAGTAGAAGAAGTGCGACCAGTTGTCTATGCAACCGCCCATGTGGCCGAACGAGTGGTCGAACCCCTGCGCGTTCGGCATCGTGTCGGGCGTATAGCCGAGGTGCCACTTGCCGACGTGGGCCGTGGCGTAGCCGGCAGCCTTGAACATCTCCGCCATCGTCACCTCGATGGCGGGCAACGCGCCCTTGCCGTCGCGTTGCGAGGCGCAGTTGTTCGGCACGCCGCAGTGGAGGGGATAGCGGCCCGTGAGCAACGACGCGCGCGAGGGCGAGCAGACCGGCGCGCCGCTGTAGAACTGCGTGAACCGCACGCCGCGCGCCGCGAGCGAGTCCATCGCCGGTGTGGCGAGGTCCTTCGCGCCGTAGCAGCCGGCGTCCACCGATCCCTGGTCGTCGGTGAGGATGACGATGACGTTGGGCTTCAGTGGCACGGCGGCGACATCCGTCAGATGCCCGCAGATGCCGGAGGAAACAGCCAGCAGCAGCCACGCGAGCCGGCAGGTGGTCGGGTGAGTTGTCTTCATGGAGTTCTCTCGTGCCGCGCGCTTCGGGCGACCGAAACGCCCGCGTCTATTAGCACAAAGCCCGCGCCGGCACACGCCCGCTTCTTGTGTTCGCCGCGTTGACAGGCTGTGGCTGCGGCTTCTACCATGCCCGGCATGTCCGACGAGGGTTCCCAACGGATTGTCCGCTTCCGGCACGGCCCGCGCGTCTGGCTGGTCGCGCCGGGCGAGCGGCGGTTCCTGTTCAGCCAGGCGAAGCCCGGGCAGATCCGGCAGGCGCCGATGACGCGCGTGAAACAATCGCGTGCCAAGGTCGTGTATCGGATGAAGATGGAGGGGGCGCAAGGGCCGCGCACGATTTACCTCAAGAGCTACCTGACCGGGAACTACTTCTGGCGGCAGTTGAAGTATGCGTTCCGCGCCAGCCCGGCGATGGAGGAATGGCGGCTCGCGCGGCGGCTGTCGGCCCGCGGCGTGCCGATCGCGCCGCACCTGGCGGTGGGCGAGACACGTTTCCTCCGCACGCTCCAAGAGGCGACGTTGGTCACCGAGGGCTTGTCGGGCTGGGAAACCATCTCGGATTTCCTCGCCGGCCACGGCGGCGGACGGACGCGCGCCGTCGCGCCGGGGCTGCGGCAGGCGTTCGCGCGCGAGCTGGGGAAATTCGTGCGGCTGCTGCACGACCGCGGCGTGTTGCAGGTGGACCTGCACGGCTCGAACATCCTGATGCGCGTCATGGGCGGCCGTCCCGAGTTCCGGCTGGTGGACCTCGACGGCATCATCGTCCATCGCCTCGTGCCGCGGTCCGAGCGTTTCGCCAACCTCGTCACGCTCCACATCTACTTCACGCTGTGCAGCTCGCGCGCGGACCGGCTGCGGTTCCTGCGCGCCTATCTCGGCGACGACAAGGCGTCGCGGCTGCCGAAGCTCTCGCGGCGCATCGAGAGCGTGGCGGCGCGAGCGGTCAAGTTCTACCACCGGGAGCGCGCGCAGCGTTGCCTGAAGAACAACCGCGACTTCGGACTGTTGAAGGGCGCGGGGCTGGTCTGGCGCGCGCGGCGCGACCCGTTCAACACGGAGGCGGAGGTCGTCATCGAAAACCCGAACCGCCTGCTGACCCAGCCCCGCGTGCTGATCAAGGACAGCCCCAGCTCGACCGTGGGCCACTACATGGGCTTCATCATCAAGCGCACGAACCCGAAGAAGCTGCTGAACTGGATCAAGGACCTGCTCCGGCCGTCGCGCGCGCACGAGGCCTACCTCAAGGCGTATCAACTCGAGCTGTGCGAAATCCCGACGCCCACGGCCGTCGCCTACGCCGACTGGCGCAGCTTCGGTTTCCTGCGCCACAGCTACCTCGTCACCGTCGAGGTGGCCGGCGCAAGCGCGCTGGACCAGTTCGTGAAGGCAAACCCCGCGTTGCCGCTGGCGGCGCGGCGCGACCTGTCGCGGCGGCTGGCGCGGCTCGTGGCGTCGCTGCACGACGCGGGCTTCAGCCATCGCGACATGAAGGCGCAGAACATCCTGGTCGGCCCCGCGCCGGAGCGGAAGCTCTACCTGATTGACCTCGACGGCCTGAACGACGCGGGCGAACTGCCTGCCGGACGCGCATTGAAGGACCTCGCGCGGCTGGACCGCTCCGCCCGCGAACTGCTCGGCAGCAGCCCGCGCGAACGGCTGCGGTTCTTCGCCGAATATCGCCGCGCGTTGCGCGACCGCCGGCTGCGCGCGGCTCTGACCCAGTGAAAATCGGCATCACCATCGAGGACCTTTCGCCGCACCGCGGCGGCGCGGAAGTCTATACACTCTGGCTCGTGCGGCGGCTCGCCGCCGCCGGCCACGACGTGACGGTGCTCGCCGAAAAATGTGGCTATCCGGACGTGAAATCCGCGCCCGTGCCGGTCAGCGGCATCGGCCGCGCGTGGCGGGCGCTCTCGTTTGCGCGCAACGCGTGCCGGTTGCTGGGGCAGGGCGGCTACGACGTGACGCTCGACATGGGCCGCAGCTACGGCGGCAGCCTGCACCAGACCCACAACGGCTGTTACCCCGCCGCGCGCGCAGCCAACCTCCGTGCCGAGCCGGATGCGCTTGTGCGGGCGTTGCGGGCGGCGGGCCTTGCGCTCAGCCCGAAAGAGTGGGCCTACGCCTTCATCGAACGCGAGCGGGTGCGGCGCGGCGCGCACATCATCGCCCTGTCGCGGTTCGTGGCGGAGGACTGGCGGCGCTACTACGGAATCGGGGCGGAGCGGCTGCATATTATATATAATGGTGTGGACGGCTCCCGCTTCCGGCCCGGCCCGCCGAAGAGCGCCGGCGCGCCGCTGACGATTCTCTGCGTGGCCCAGAACTTCCGCCGGAAAGGCGTTTTCCACCTGCTCAAGGCCGCGCAACGGCTGGCGAGGACCGCGCCCGGCAGCTTCCGCGTCCAGATCGTCGGCCTCGGCTACGCCAGCGGCGCGCGCTACGAGCAACTGGCCGCCTCGCTCGGCGTCCGCGACCGCGTCGAGTTCATCGGCGAGACCGACGACATCGCCGCGGTCTATGCCGGCGCGGACGTGTTCTGCCTGCCGACGTTCTACGATCCATGCCCGCTGGTGCTGTTCGAGGCGCTGGCGGCGGGCCTGCCGGTGGTGACGACGCGGTTCAACGGCGCGGCCGAGCTGGTCACGCCGGGGCAGGAGGGCTTCATCATCGAAGACCCGCGCGACGACGCTGCGCTGGCCGGCGCGCTGGAGAAACTGTTCGATCCCGCGGAGCGGTCGCGCATGTCGGCCGCCGCCCGCGCGCTGGCGGAGCGCTGCACGAGCGAGCGTAACTTCAAGGAGGTTTGCGGCGTGTTGGAGGCAACCCGGAATCAATGCGCAGCGAAGAATTGCAGTGACGGTCTGTTGTCATGACTCCCGACCTATGGCGGACATCGAAGAACGCTTCTGATGGATTTCGGCGCGCGCCCCTTTCGCTACCCCTCGAAAACACTCGCCCTGCCGCTCGCGTCATGACACCCTCCGCGCCCGCAGGCTGAAACCCATCAGATCGCGATGAAGATTCGAACAAGGAGAGCCGCCGCCATTCTGTGCGCCGCTGCTTGGGCTTTGCTCGGCTTCGCCCACCAATCCCGAGCCGAGACGGGCAGCACGAATATCATCAGCGGCAGCACAGTGAATGTCGCCGGAAACTGGATGGTGGGAACCAATGGCGCATTCAACACAATGATCCTTACCAACGGCGGCGTGTTGAAGGTCACGGCCAACAGCACGGTTGGTAATTCTTCCGTTTCGAGCAACAACAATGCGTGGATAGTGGGTTCAGGCTCGCTCTGGAGCAATAGGGCTAACTTCTACGTTGGTGCGACGGGGTCGTTCAATCAATTGACCATTGCCAACGGAGGCCAAGTGCTAAGCAGTAACAGCATCATCGGCTGCACGAGCGACTCCAGCGGCAACATTGTCGTTGTGACGGGCGCAGGCTCGGTCTGGAGTAACAGCGCCTCGTTGGATGTGGGAAGCACGGGTTCATTCAACAGTCTGACGATTGCCGATGGTGCCAAGGTTTTCAGCATGGGCGGCTGGCTCGGAAGTTCGGGTGTTAGCAGCAACAACATGGCGCTCATTACTGGGACCGGATCTGTTTGGTCACTTACCAGGACGCCTTTAGTCGGCTCTTCTGGTTCGGGTAACAGTCTGATTGTCACAAACGGTGGCGCACTTCTCAGCAGTGACGGGAGGATTGGCAACTTGAGTTCCAGCAGCAATAACCTTGTGTTGGTCGCGGGAGCATCGTCCGTCTGGAGCAATAAAGGTCCGCTATACGTCGGGTTCAATGGATCCTACAACCAACTAATCCTCGCGGATGGCGGTTCTGTAATCTCCACGAATGTGATCGTTGGGGGGAATCTCACATCAGGCACTAATTCGATCACGGTTTCAGGCGGCATGCTGCAAATCACTAATGCAAGCAGCCTTGGCAAGCTGGATATTCGACGCGGCACGCTGACACTCAACAGCGGCACCGTGACAGTGGACAGGTTGATCATCACCAACGGCAGCAGCAGCCTGTTCAACTTCACCGCCGGTCTGCTGCGCAGCAGCGGCATTACCGTTTCCAACGGCGTGGCGTTCACCGTTGGCGGCGGCACCAGCGTGGCCACGCTCGACCTCTTGGGCGGCACGCACAGCTTCGCCAACGGTCTGCTGTTGTCCAGCAACGCGAACCTCATCGGCAGCGGCACGATCATTGGCTCGGTGACCAACTTCGGCGGCATCGCGCCGGGGCATTCGGCCGGCCTGCTGGCCATCACCGGCGACCTGGCACTGATGGATTCTTCGGTGCTGACGATGGAAGTTGGCGGGCCGGACACCAACCAATACGACCGCATTGTCGCCAACGGCTTCCTGCGCGTGGGCGGCCTGCTGAGCGTGGTCTTCACCAACGGCTACACGCCGGAGAAGGGCGCGATATACGACCTCTTCAGCTACGGCAGCATCAGCGGTGCGTTCTCGCAGACCAACCTGCCGACGTTCCAATACGCGGGGACGGACTGGGACACCTCGCATCTGCTCGCGCCGGCCAGCGACCCGCTCAGCGGCAGCCTCATCTTCATTCCGGAACCGGCGACAGGGATGCTGATGTTGGCGGGGGCGGGCGTGGTGTGGGCACGGCGCGGACGGCGGAAACAGGTTTGACACGGCGGATTCCGAAATACCACGCGGCGCTTGCTTTTGACACGCTGTTTCGCAACGCTGTCGCGGCTGTGCAGACAGGAATCCCGAACACCCCATCCTTCTCCGGGCCGCCGCGTCCCGCCGCCGGCTGGATCCGATGGTGGCTGGTGGTGTGCGCGTTGTTGGTGGCGCTGGGCGCGTTGTTGCCCGACTTGTTGCGGATGGACCTCTTCAGGGACGATGCCTGCCAGCACGTGTGGTGGACCTACCGCTTCGCGGATCCCGGACTGTTTCCCGGCGATCCGGCGGCGGCGTTTTTCTCGCACCCGCTCAACTCGCCCTGTGGTGTGCGGGCCATCTACCGCGCGCTGGCGCCGCACGTGGACGCGCAGCGGGTTTCGGAAATCATCCCGTTCGCGCTGGCCGCGGCGGTCGCGGTGCTTGCGTTCCTGGGCGGGCGCGCGGCGGCGGGCGGCGCGCTGGCCGGCGGCGTGGTCGCGGTGCTCTGGATGCTCGTGCGCGACAACCTCGACTTTTGCAAAGGCGGTTTCGCGCGGTCGTTCGGGTTCCCGATTCTCTTGCTGGGTGTGTGGGCGGTGATGAGCCGGCGCATCGCGTGGCTCGGCGCGGCGTTTCTGGCGGGGGCACTGTTTTATCCGCCGTCGGTCATCAGTCTCGGGCTGTTCGCGACGGTGGCGCTGGGCGCGCGGCTGTTCCGCGAGCGGCGGCTGCCGGCGGGCTGGCCGGCGTTGTTGGCGCTCGGCCTGGTCGCGCTGGGCATCGTGTTGTTTGTGTATGCGGAGCCGCTGCCGCCGGACGTGGGGCCGCAGGTGACCGGCGCGCAGGCGCGGCAGATGGAGGAGTTCGGGCCGTCGGGCCGGTCGCGGTTTTTCTCGGAAGACCCGGTCCAGTTTTACATCAGGGCGCCGCGGTCGGGGCTGGAGATCAAACCGTGGAAACTGTCACTGGCGCTGGCATTGGTCGCGGCGGCGGTGGTGGCGTTCCGGCGGGCGGTGCCGTTCGAGTTGTGGGCGCTGGCGGGCACGTCGCTGGCAGCGTTCGCTGCGGCGCACGCGGTGTTGTTCAAGCTCTACCTGCCGGCGCGCCACGTGAAATACACGCTGGCGGTTTTCATGATGCTGTGGGTGGCGGCGGTGGCGCCGCGCGCGTGGGCGGCGCTGGCGCGTTGGTGCGCGGGCGCGGGATGGTTGGAGAAGCTGCGCAGCCCGCGCTGGCAGATGGCGCTGGCGGGCGTGGTGGTGGTCTGGATGGCGGGCGAATCGGCCCGCGGGATCGTGAAGGAGCTTTCAAAGCAGCCGGATGCGGACCGGGAGAAGCTGTTCGCGTTCATCGAGACGCTGCCGAAGGACACGCTGGTGGCGGCCTACCCGAGCGATGCGGACGAGATTCCGCTGCGGGCGCGCCGCAGCGTGCTGACATCGCACGAGACGACCACGCCGTATTACCTGGGTTTTTACCGGGCGCAGGCCGAGCGGCTCGACGCGGAGATGGCGGCGTGCTTCGCGTCGGACTGGAAGGAGGTGGACGCGCTGCGGGAGCACTATGGCGTGGGGGTGTTCGTGGTGAACCGGGCGCGATACCGCGACCCGAGGCTGCATCTGTATTACCCGCCGTTTGCGGCGGAGAATCTTCCTCGCGTCGAGCGCGGCGCGCGGGAGGGCTTCGTGTTGGAGCATCCGCCCGCGGACCGCGTGCTGTTTCGGGCGGGCGATTATGCGGTGGTTCGCGTTGGCGGCTGAGGGATCAGAGGACATTCGCAATCGGCGGGAGGTGATTGGCGGCGCGGGGGTTTCCGCTTGAGCCGGTGCGAGCCGGTGCGATAGCTTGTCGGCGAAGTGGGGTCCAGCCATGAAGAACGACATGTCGGCGGCAGTGGTGGAGCCACCCAACCGGATGCGGATGGGTTCTGCCCCGGTGGAACAGAACAGAAGCTCCGTTTCTTGAATGAACACGCCGGCAACACCGATCGGCCCGCCGCTGAGACCGCACAGAGATTGCTCGGTGTATATGGAGGCGGTGCGAAGCCGGGCGCTGGAGGTGCCATACAATCCCCCGGTCATCTATCTGGAGGCGGTCAGAGGGTGCCCGCATGCGTGCGCCATGTGCCATTTCGGCCGCACGCAGGTCCAGCGAATGGCGCCGTCTCTCCTGGCCAGACTGGAGCCGGGTTTTCCAGACTTGGAAGTGCTGGCGATTCATGGGCAGGGCGAGCCGCTCGTGGGGGATCTGGAGTATTTTGTCGGGCAATCCGTGAAACACGGTTTTGTCCTCCACCTGAACACGACCGGCTTTCTCTTGACCCGGCGGCTTGCCGACCTGCTCGCGCAAACCAGGCTCTCGATCCGGTTCTCGGTTCATGCCGGCACCCCGGCGACCTATCGGCGGCTGATGGGACAGGACCTGGACAAGGTGAAGGACAATGTGGCCTACCTGGTGCGCCAGGCCCGGCGTTCGGGGCTGGCGAGTGATTTCTGGTTCAGCTTTCTTGTGTTGAAGGAAAACGTTGATGAGATCGAGGACTTCCTGCTGATGGCGCACGACTGCGGGATCCAGAGCGTCCGGTTCATGCGCCCGCTGCCCAACTGGAAGACACTGCGCGGCGCGAGCTTCCCCGATCGGGACTTCCGGTTTTCCTATTTCGAGCAGTTCAACCTGCGCATCCACGATAGTTTCATGGCCGCGCTGCCGCGGTATCAGGCGTTGTGTGACAAGCTCGGCCTCACCATCGAGTCGGGGTCTATGGTGGAGTCGCGCTCCCACCACCGGCCCCTCTTGGAAACAGCCAACAACGTGGCGATGCGATTGTTTGGAAACAAACTGTTCCCCCTGGCCAGGATCCCCGGCTCCTGTCTGGCGCCGTGGATCGGCCAATTGGTGATCAACGTGGAAGGCAACGTCCGGCTGTGCTGTTCCACCAACTACTCGCTGGGCAACCTGCACGACGCCAGTCTGTCGGCGCTCTGGAATTCCCCGCGAATGAAAGCCATCAGGGCGTCGTTCGCGCGTGGCTGCAATCCCAAGGCCTGCGGGTATTGCGAAGGCATCACTTTCGATGATTACCCGAACAACGCGTTTGTTGGCCGCGACCGCGACACGTGAGCGTGGCCGCCGCGTTTTCCTGTGGAAGAACTGGCGCGCCCGGAGAGACTTGAACTCCCAACCCTCTGATCCGAAGTCAGATGCTCTATCCAATTGAGCTACGGGCGCGCACCGCAAGATTTCAAATCTGAGATTTGAAATTTGAGATTCGAGGATGGGGTGGGCGACGGGATTTGAACCCGCGACGGCCAGATCCACAATCTGGGGCTCTACCAAGCTGAGCTACGCCCACCACCCGCGGCGGCTGGTTGCCGGGCCGCGGAAATTATCATTGGCATCCGGGAGCGGCAAGCTATTTTACCCCCCGCATGAACCGCATCCGGCTGCTGCCCGAACACGTCGCCAATCAGATCGCGGCCGGCGAAGTGGTCGAGCGGCCCGCGTCGGTTGTGAAGGAACTGGTCGAGAACTCCCTCGACGCCGGCGCGACACGCATTGAGGTCGGCTTCCGCGCGGGCGGCCGCAGTGAGATCCGCGTGGCTGACGACGGTTGCGGCATGAGCCGCGACGACGCGCTGTTGTCGCTGGAGCGCCACGCCACGAGCAAGATCGCCGTCGCCGAGGACATCGAGAACATCCGGTCGCTTGGTTTCCGCGGCGAGGCCATCCCGTCCATCGCGGCCGTGTCGAGGTTCACGCTGGCCTCGCGCGAGCACGACGCGCCGAGCGGCACGCGGATCGAGATCGCCGGCGGCAAGATGCTCAACGTGCAGGAGGTCGGCGCGGCGCCGGGCACGACGGTGGAGGTCCGGTCGTTGTTCTTCAACCTGCCGGCCCGGAGGAAGTTTCTCCGTTCGCCGGAGACCGAGAGCGCCCACATCCGGCACATCGTCACGCTCTGCGCGCTGGCACATCCGGCGGTGGCGTGGCGGCTCATAGAAGACGGCCGTGAGACGATGAAGCTCGCGCCCGCCCGTTCGCTGGCGGATCGGATCCGGGAGATTTACGGGGCCGAGTTCTTCCAGGACCTTGTGGCGGTCGCGCCGGGCGCCGGCGGCGTGCGCGTGAGCGGCTTTGTGGGCCGGCCCGGTGTGAGCCGCTCCACGCGGGAGCACCAGCATGTCTTTGTCAACGGCCGGCCGGTCGAGAACCGCGGCGTCAACTTCGCGCTGCTGGAGGGTTATCACACGGCGATGATGCGGGGCCGTTTCCCGATTGCGTTCCTGTTCGTCGAACTGGACCCGGCCGCAGTGGACGTGAACATCCATCCGGCGAAGCGCGAGGTGCGGTTCCGCGACGAGTGGGCTGTCCGCGCCGCCGTCACCGGTGCCGTGCGCCGCGCGCTGGAGCCGCAGCCCGGGGCGGGCGCGGCCGTGACAAGCGCGCCCGTCTTCCAGCCGGTGAGCTTGACGTTGCGTGGCGAAGCCATTGCGCCGGCATCGGTCGAGGTGGAGCAACGGCTGTCGTTCAGCGCGACGCCAGCGCCCCAGGCCGCGTTACCATCGTCCAACCTCCATTCTCCACTCTCATCCGCCCCGCGGGTGTCCGGCGACACGCCCCACGGCGAGTGGCGCGTGCTGGGCGTCATCGGCCGGCTTTACGTGTTGATCGAGTCGCCGGAGGGGCTGGTGTTGATGGACCAGCACGCGGCGCATGAGCGGGTGTTGTTTGAGCGGATGATGGGGCAGTTGGAGCAGCGCGTGACGCCGTCGCAACGGCTGCTGATGCCGTTGACGCTGGAGGTGGAGCCGCGCGACGCGGTGTTTGTGCGGGAGAATCTGGGCGTGTTCCAGCGGCTGGGGATCGGGATTTCGGAGTTTGGCCCGCGGGCGTTTCTGGTGGACGCGCTGCCGCCGTGGTTGCCGGCGCGGGTGGATTTGCGGCAGATGTTCCGGGAGATCGTGGACGAGGTGCAGGCGGGCGGCTCGGGGGTGTCGAAGCTGCGGCTGGGCGAAGGCGCGGTGGCCACGACGGTGTGCCGCCACGCGGTAAAGGCGCGCGACCCGCTCAGTGTGCCGGAACTGGAGGCGTTGCTGGCGGAGTTGAGGGTGTGCGACCTGCCCTATACCTGCCCGCATGGCCGGCCGACGATGATCCAGCTTTCGTATGCCGAGCTGGAAAAGAGGTTCGGACGGCGTGCCTGAGGCGCCGGGCGGCCCGGCCGGGTTTCCCAGGTTTTTCCAGATTTTTCGTTGACACAAAATGGCGCGAACCCTAGAGTGTCGCCGCTTTCAGGAAGTCCCGCCGAGACCCTGGGTGTTCTGTGGGTTGGCTTCCGAGAAAACGGATGTTCGGAACGCAGTGACCTGAAACGAGGATCCTGCTGTGAATGCAATTGCAACTACGGGTGTGACATTTGGAACGACGATGGCTCACAGGGCGCTGCGCGCTCTGGTTGTCGGCTTGATCGCCGTGAGCAGCACGGTCTTGGTGGCGGCGCCGCCGCCGGGCGCAGACGAGCCGTTGGGGTTTGACCTGGGCGAGCTGGCCCTGAGGTTTTCGCGGTTGATCCAGCCCCCGTATCGCGGCACGGACGCGAGAGAGGCGAAGAACTATCTGCGATTGCACGTGCCGATCATCGAGCCGATCGGTGGTTGGGACAGGGCGGATCAGCGGGCGACGCGCAACGATTTGGTGGTGATGATCTGCCAGCGGTTGCGGCTGCCGGTGCCTGAGGGGCATGAGACCGACGCGGGGGTTTACTGGCAGGCGCTTTCCGATTTCGCGAGCACGCAAAGCGAAGAGACCGTCCACGCGATCATCGGTCTGTGGAAAGAGGTCATCAACCGGATTGATCCCACGAATTTCCTGACCCAGTCCGAGAATTTGGCGCCGCGCACGCCGATTTGATGCGCAGAAGATGGTGCCAGGGTATCCAGAAAGCGATAGATCGAGTGACATTTCCCTTGGAGGGCTGATATGAACAAGTTGCGCGGCAATAGAGCGGTTACTGTTATGCTCACGTGGATGGCCGGTGCGGCCGCCGCGGTGGCGCAGATGACGGTGCCCCAAGGGCGGCCTCTGGAAGAGACCCGGGCGGGGCAGATCGGTGGGGTTTCGGCCCAGCAGCGCCACTTTGCCTACGGCGTGACGATTCGCGAGAGCTATGACAGCAACGTCACCACCCAGCAGGACGATCAAATCAGCAGCTTTATCACCACGTTCGGCCCGGACTTGCATTTTGCGTGGAGTTCGCCGACCACGGACGTGGCAGTCCACTATGTCTATTGGGCCACCTATTACGAGCATCGGCCGGGTGGCAACCAGTTCGACCAATCGCACGACTTCACGTTTGACCTGTCGCATGAGTTTTCTCCGCGGTTCAGGGTGTCCATGATGGACGAATTCAGGCCTGGCTTTGAGCCTGAGCTGGAGAGCGGCACCCTGCAACGCCAGGGGGATTACATTCAGAATCGCCTCTTGATAAGCACGGCGTATTCCATGGGCGGGCGCTGGGAGCTGCCTGTGACCTTCGAGCATTTCTTCATGGACTATGAGGATGGGCAGGTATCGAACATCCTGGATCGGCAGACCTATAACGGCAGCCTCGGCGTCCGGTATAACCTGAATTCGCAAACGCGATTTGGCGCCTTGTATGGGTTGGGGATGACTACCTACGAGGGCGTCAACCGCGATGCTACGGCGCACACATTCAGCTTCAATGTGAACCATGCGTTTACTCCCCGGTTGTCGCTCGATGCCAGGGCGGGCGCCCAGATGAGCTTTTTCGAAACGGTCGGCAACGCGGAGTTGAATCCCGATATCGCCATCTCGCTGAACTACGCCCTGGGACCGCGGACGGTGTTTACCGGGCAGTTCAGCGCCCGCGTCCAACCGACCGAGGTGGTGCAGTATCTGCACCAGCGCACATACGTTTTCATGTTTGGCGCGACGCATCAATTCACCTCGCGGCTGACGGCGGGGGCGAACGTGTTGCTGATCCCGTCGGACTTTGACCCCACCGTCCGGACGGATCCCGCTGATCTTCCGACTGGAACCGCTGGCGCAACCCAGGGCGGACACGAAGACACGGTTCAGGTCGGCCTGAACTTGTCCTACCAGTTCAATATGCACTGGCGCGCCGAGGTGGGCGCCACCCATACCGCTGTCAGCTCCAGCTTCGCGGGCCGCGGCTACGATCGCGACATAGGCTACATCCAAACGCGGATTGGCTTCTGAACTCCTCCTCGGATTCCCTCTCTCCGGCCTTGCTATTCTCTTGCTGCAAAGGTAAGAAAGGCAAGTGGCCCCTGTGCAAGCATAGCGGGCTGGTGCGTTTGGGTTGATGGGTGGGGGGAATCGAGACGGTTGTATGCCTGAAGAAACAAAAATTCATTTTCTGGACTACTGGCGGGTCGTCAAGCTGCGCAAGGCGATCATCCTAAGCGTCTTCCTGCTGGTGCTGCTGACGGCGGCCGCGGTGACGTTTTCCCTCCCGCGGATTTTCTATGCCAACGTGCGCATGAAGGTGGATCGCGAGAAGCCGACGGTGGAGATCTTCGATGCGCGCGGGTCAGGCGGGTTCGACCCGATCTTCCAGATGGACCAGGTGGAGATCATGCGCTCCCAGAAGATCGGCTATCGGCTGGTGGACAAGGAGGACTTGATCCGCAAATGGCAGATCAGTGGCGCGGACGCGATGGCGCGCGAGCAGGCGTTCCAGATCCTGCGGAGCCGCCTCAATGTGGTGCCGCTGCGCAACTGCAGTCTCCTGGAGGTCGGTTTCTACTCCACCAACCCGGAAGAATCAGCGGACCTGGCCAATGCGATCGCCACGATCTATCGCGACAGCCGGCTGGAGGAGCCGACGCTGCAAATCGAGATGGGCCTGGAAAAACTGCGCGAGGAATTCACCGCGCAGCAGAAGCTGGTCATGGAGGCCCAGCAGAAGGTCAACGACCTGCGCAAGGACCTGGACCTCGATATCCTCTCCAACCGCGCCCGCTTGAACGACGAGACCATCCAACGGCTGCATGGCGACCGCAGCGCCGCGATGATTGACTTGTTGGTCAACAAGACGCGCATGGATCAGATCAACAAGCTGACCAACGTGGAGATGAAACACGCTTCCAGTTCCATCATCGGCGATCCCACGGTCGGCAATCTTCAGGGTTCTTTGCAGGCCGCGGATCTGCAACTGGTGAAGCTGCTCCAGACCTATGGCCCCGAGCACCCGACGGTGAAGGACGCCCAGGCCACGTCGAAGAAACTGGACGAGCAGCTCGAGGACGCCATCAACGTCATGCGCAAGGGCCTTCAGATCAGCTTCGAGGTGGCCCGCGCCAAGGTGGATGCCTTGGAGAAGGAGTTGAACACCGCCCGCACGACCGGGGCGGAGAAGGAGCCGACCAAATACATCCCCTACGAAAACGCCGTCAAGGAACTCGAGTTCCAGATGAGCCTCCGCGATACGATCAAGGTGCGCGTCAGCCAGGAGGCCATCAGCATCAAGATCCCCCGCACGGCCGTCGAGATCGTGGACCAGGCGCGCGCGCCCACCGCGCCCGTCAAGCCCAACATCCCCCTCTACCTCGGCCTCGCCGCCATCGCCGGCCTCGTCATGGGCATCATGCTGGCGTTCTTCATCGAGTATCTGGACACCAGCGTGAAGACCATTGACGACGTCGAGCGCTACCTGGGCCTGCCCGTCCTCGGCGTCATCCCGCAGAACGTCGAACTGCTCTCCACCGTCGGCCAGGACTCGCCCCACGCGGAGGCCTACCGCGTGCTGCGCGCCAACATCGAGTTCGGCAAGAAAGACCCGCAGGCCAACAGCATCACCGTCGTCAGCGCCGGCGCCGGCGAAGGCAAGAGCACCACGCTGTTCAACCTCTCGGTCGTGTGCGCCCAGAACGGCGACAAAGTGCTCGTGGTGGACTCCGACATGCGCCGCCCGACGCTGCACAAGCGGTTTGGCGTCTCCAACGAAATCGGCCTCACCGACGTGCTCATGAACGACGCCAAGATGGAGGACGTCATCCAGAGCACCAACGTCCCGAACCTCTACTTCCTGCCCAGCGGCAAGCTGCCCAAGATCGCCATCGGCATCCTCAAGTCCCAGAAGATGCGCGACCTGATCCAGGATCTGAAGATGCGCTACGACCTGGTCCTCTTCGACAGCCCGCCGATCATGGGCGTCAGCGACGCCAGCGTGCTCGCGAGCGAGGTGGACTTCGCCATCCTGGTCATCCAGTATCGCAAATACCCGCGGGCCATGCCGGCCCGCGCCAAGCAGGCGGTGGAAAACGTCGGCGGCCGCCTCATCGGCGTGGTGCTCAATTCCATCGTGATGAGCCACGACGAGAGTTACTACTACTACAACGCCTACTACGACCACTATTCGCGCTCGGAGGAAGCCCAGCCCGAACCCGCGGCGGCTGCGCCCGCCCCGGCGGAAGGCGAAAGCAAGGGCACCTACTAGCGCGCGATGAACTCACACACGTCCTGATGAATGCACGCCTGATTCTCAAAGCAATCGCTTTGCTGGCAGTCGCGATCCTGGCCGGTGGCTGGCTGGGTTGCGCCTGGCTCGGCAAACCAAAGATTGAGCCGGGTAAGGAATTCAAAGCTCCCACCACGCCGGACCCGATCGCCGCCGCGTCCCGCATGCGGATCGGGGACACTGTCACGGTGCGGTTGGACCTGGCGGCGGGCCGGGAGGAACACATCAAGACCGTGGACGAGTATGGCAACATTGAGTTGCCGTTCATCGGCAAGGTTCACCTGGTGGACATGACGGTCACACAGGCCCAGGAGGATGTTTTCAAGCGCTACGTCCCGAAATATTACGCCTACCTCACGGTGACGGTGCAGTCGCAGACGCCGCGGGTGATTTATTTGCAGGGTGAGGTGCGCGCAGCGGCGCCGCTGCCCTACCGTGAGGATATGACCGTGATGCGAGTGATCATGACGGCGGGCGGGTTCACGGATTTTGCGGACAAGCGCCACGTCGTGCTGACCCGGGGAGACAAACAGATGGTCGTGGATTGCATTGACCTGGACCGCCACCCGGAGAAGGACATTCCACTGCAGCCCGCCGACACGCTGAAGATCCCGCGCATGATGTTCTAAGGCCTCCCGCGCCGCGCGGGGACGGCGGGCCTGCCACTGGTTCCATGACGACAACCACGGAGCGACGCCACCGACGCCGCCGTTCGCTGGACGAAGTCGCAACGGCGCCCGGCTGGCGGGGCGGGGTGGAGGTCTTCTGCGAGCGCGCCGTCTTCTACATCCTCTGCTTCATGCTGCTCTTTGCGCCGCTGGCCTTTGGCACGGTGCGTCCCTGGTCGCGTGATCCCCTGCATCTGCTGACGCTGCTGGCGCTGTTGTGCTGGGCGGCGCGCGTGGCGGCGGCGGGGCGGATTTCCTGGACGCGCACGCCGTTGGACCTGCCGATCGCGGCCGGCGTGGTTTACGTCGTGGCCCGATACGCGGCCTCGCCGGTGGAATGGGAGTCCCGCCAGGAGATGCTGCTGGTGCTGATGTATGCGGCGGTCTATTTCCTGGCGACCCAGCACCTGTTCCGGCGCCAGCGGCTGACGGTGGTCCTCTGGCTGCTCGTGGCTGTCGCGATCGGCATTTCCGCCTATGCGATCATCAACAAGATCCGCGGCGTGGAGATGTGCTGGTGGCTGCCGAACAAGGATTACGGCGGCCGCTCTTATGGGACCTTCTACTGCCCGAACCATTTCGCCGGCTACCTGGAACTGGTGCTGGCAGTGGCCGGGGCGCAGTTGCTCTGGTCGGGGCGCTCGGCGGCGCAGCGCATCGTGCTCGCCTATGGCGTGGCCGTCATGATGGGCGGCATCGCCCTCTCGCTGTCGCGCGGCGGCTACCTGAGCACGGGGGCGATGGTGTTGTTCCTCGTGATTGTGGTGTCGCGCGGGGTCAGCAAGCAATGGTGGCCCGGCATCGCCCTGGCGGTGACGCTGGCCGTGTCGGGCGTCGTGACCGTGAGCAGCTTTGATTCGATCCGGAAGCGGTTTGACGCTCTTGAGCTTGCCGGTGACCGGGTGCCGGCGCCCAACCAGCCGTTGCAGGTGGGCGAGCCTTCCCGTTGGTGGATGTGGATCGGCGCGGCCAAGATGTTCGCCGACCATCCGTGGTTTGGCGTCGGGCCGTTCCTTTTCAACACGTGTTACGGCCCCTACCGCGTGCCGGAGGACCAGTGTGTCCCGGAGCACGTCCACAACGACTACCTCCAGATGCTGACCGACTACGGCATCGTCGGCTTTGTTCTCATGGGCGTGCTGGTCGTGGTGTTCTTCGTGTCCGCCTGGCGGATCCACCAACGATGGCGCCAGCTCGGCCGGCCGGACGAGCCGCGGTGGCACTGGCCGTTCTGGCTGGACCTGGACCGCGGGGGCCGGCCCGCGTGGCTGCTCGGCAGCGCCGCGGCGGTGATCTGCTACATGGTCCATTCCGTGGTGGACTTCAACCTCCACATCACCTCCAACGCCATGACGCTGACGGTCCTCATGGCCGCGGGCATGCTGGCCGACTGCTCGCGCCGCCTCTCGGCCACGGCTGAGGGGGAAGGCGTCACGTTGCCGCCGGTCGTGAAGGTGATCGAACTGGGGCCGGCGGCCCGGTGGCTGGCCCCCTGCGCCGTCCTGCTCTTCGTCGCCGGTGTCGCGGTCATCGCGATCCCGAACTACGGCGGCTACCTCCTCATGCGGCTGGCGGAAAAGCGGTATGCGGTGGAGAAGCCCGGCTCCGAAGCCGCCGACGTCATCCTCCCGCCGGGACAACTCACGGAACAGCGCGCCATGAAACTCGAAGACGCGGTCCGCCATGCGGAACGCTCGTGGCGGTGGGATCCCCTCAACTTCCAGGTCGCCCGCCTGCTCGGTGACGTGAAGCTGGCCCAGGCCCGCATGTCCTACAAAGAAGGTGACGCGCTCGCCCGCCAGGCCCTCCGCTGGTATCAACAAGCCGAGGCGCTCAATCCGTTCCAGGCCGAGTTCGCCACGCGGCGCGCCGACACGCTGGAATTCCTCGGCCGGTGGAAGGAAGCCGAGGCAGCGCGCCAGCACGCAGTGAAACTGGATCCGAATTGCTACCTCTACTCCCGTTACCTCGCCACGTTCCACCTCTTGCGCGGCAGGCGCGACGTTGCCGTCGAGTGGTTCCAAAAGGCCGTGAAAATCTATCCGGGCGACCGGGTGTCCAGGCGAAAACTCGAACAACTGGGCGCGCCATCCGAAGCCGTCCGGCCGCCGTCGCAGAAGCGCTCCGATCCCGCCGTCGTCCTGCGCGAACTGCTCGCCCCGTTGCCGAAATCCCCCCCCGCGCCGGGCCAGCCCGCGCCGAAACGCGACACGGGCCAGTTGCTGCGCCAACTCGAAAAGCTCGACACGACGGCGCGCACCAACCCGCCCGCCCCGCGCACCGGCGCGCAGGCGCCACGCTCCGACCCGGCCGTCGTCCTGCGCGAACTGCTCGCCCCGTTGCCGAAGCCGCCCGCCGCGCCGGGCCAGCCGGCGCGACCGCAGACGCCGGCCCCGAAGCGCGACTCCAGCGAACTGCTGCGCCAACTCGAAAAGATTGATGCGATGCCGCGCACCAACGCACCCACGCAGCGTTCCGACCCGTCCAAAGTCCTGCGTGAACTGCTCGCGCCGGCGCCGGCGCCCAAGAGCACGCCACCGGCGCCGCCCGCTCCGCCGCCGCAGGCGCAGAGACCCGTGCCGCCGGCAGCGCAAACTCCCGCCGGCCCGACCCCCGCGATCCGCGACCTCATCGCGCCGCTGGCTTCCAGCAAGAGCCAGTTCAAGCCGATCCAGACCCCGTTGCAAAAACCGCTGCAGCAACCCATCCCGCCTCCGCCTCCCACGGAGCCGCCGAAACCCAGCCGTGAAGCCCTCATCCAGCAACTCGACGCCATCGCGGCGCAACCCCGCACCAACGCGCCGGCCTCGCGGGTTGACACCAACAAGGTGAACCAGATCCTGGCGCCCTTCATTCGGAGGCACTGACCGTGACGGCGGGGCGCAGCGCCAACTCCGGGTGACTGGGGTGTTTCCTTAACTCTTCACTGGTTCCCCCACCCGCCCCTCCATTGCCTTTCCGCCGACCGGCCGCTACGCTGACGCCATGAGCGCATTTCCCGTCAGCCCGGAGAAGGAAACCCAACTCGTCCAGCGCATGAGCGCGCTCGGCGTGCGCGAAGCCGACATCGAGGAGACCTTCATCCGCAGCGGCGGTCACGGCGGCCAGAACGTCAACAAGTGCGCCACCTGCGTGCAGTTGATCCACCGTCCCACGCGGCTCCAGGTCAAATGCCAGGCCACGCGCCAGCAGGGCCTCAACCGTTTCCTCGCCCGCCGGCTCCTGCTCGACAAGATCGAAGCACTCCAAAAGGGCTTCGTGGACGCGGACCGCGCAGCCGCTGAAAGAATCCGCCGCCAGAAACGCCGCCGCAGCCGCCGGTCCAAACAGCGCATGCTCGCCGACAAATCCCACCAAGCCGCCAAGAAAGAATCCCGACGTCCCATCGCAGCGGAGTAGCGGTCGTTTGAACAAAAGTCTCGCGAGTTTCGCGAAAAAAGAGAAAAGTTCGTCGTATGGACAATCTACCTGTTGCGCAACAAGCGTCTCTGCCGATAAACACAACCGTCGATTCCTACGACAAGGGATTGGTGAGTTACCTCAGCAGTCTTGGCTTGCCGACTGACAAAGTGCTCGTGCCAGTCCAAGAGAGGGGAAAAGTCTTACTGAACTTGCCTGATGTTGTGCGACAGTTGCCAGTCACCGGAATTGTGGACGCCCATTACGTCTCGAAATTTGTGGCAGCATGCGGGGCCGGACTTTTTGACGCGGCGTTGAATTTTATCTGGGACGAGACCGTTAAGAATTTGAGAAAGAAGGTAGCCTCTTTCGACCTCGAGTATTTCTTCAAGAGCGCGATAACCGATCCCGACCGACTGAAAAAGCTTCAGACTGAGGAAGACCTTCAGAAAATTGAAGATTGGGAGTTAATCAGGGGCTGTCACCTGACGGGTATTCTCTCCGACATCGGCTTTCGTCACCTCGACTACATTCGGAACATGCGCAACTGGGCCAGCGCTGCGCATCCAAACCAAAACGAACTGACAGGTCTTCAGCTTGTGTCATGGCTGGAGACGTGCATCCGAGAGGTAATTGCGAGGGAACCGAGTGGGCTGGTTATAATTGTCCGCCAACTCTTGGAGAATATTCGGAATCATACCTTGGCTGCTGGCGATGTTCCCCCAATCAGTGAAAACATTTCGCATCTGCCTCCTGACCTATCGACTTCGTTGGTGCGAACGGTCTTTGGCATGTTCGCCGATCCGAAGGTTGCCGCGACCACGAAACAGAACATTCGCTGGATCGCCCCAGCGGTTTGGCAACGAACACCAGAGCAAATTCGCAGCGAATTGGGAACCCGCTACGCAGTTTATGCCGCGAATGCCGATCTGCCTCGTAAAGAGGCTGCAAAGGAGTTTCTGCAAATCGTTGGGGGCCTTACTTATCTTCCTGAAGGCACACTCGTCATTGAGTTGAACGAGAAAATCAGCAACCTATCTACGGCGCATAATGGCTTTAACAATTTTCACAACGAGCCTGCGCACGCAAAGGCGCTCTTCAGTAGTCTGCCAAACACCGGTCAGGTTCCAGATGCTGTGAAATACAATTACGTTAAGACTTTGCTGATGTGTTTCATGGGAAACGGTTATGGCGTTTCATTTGACGCATATGGTTACTATGAGCAGCTCGTAGGTCGGTTTCACGACAGTGAGGCATGGATTATTGGACGGTTGATGCTGGACGAAGAAGTCGCTTCGCGTCTGCAACTTGGGGATTGTGCCCGGCGTTTCCGTCGTCTAATCGCATCACTTCTCGCGAAATCTACAGATGCGACAGTTGCCGCAGTTTTGACACATATTCAAAACCGGACGGATCCTCAGTTGTCAACCGTTGGGCGAACCACCGAATTCCAAGCCCTCCTCGCGGTGAAACCGTGAACTGGCGCGGAGCCTTTTCCGCGTCCAATCCGCCGCAAATAACTTCTCCGACACCGGCTTTGCTTCCCGCCGAGGAACTGTCATCCAACTACGGCGTTCAGCGCGTGCTTCTGAACGCCGGACGTTGAAAGTCCTTGCTTGCCGCTGGCAAACGCGGCGCGTTTGGCGCATCGTCTGGGGATGGCAAAGAAAAAGAAATCGCACTTTCATCGTAAGCTCTCGACGTTTCACCGGGTCGCGGCCCACAAAACAAATCCGTTGAAGGGCGTCAGCCGCAAGACCTCGCCGACCAAGCCGCCGAAGATGGGGTAATCGGTCCGCTCACGTCGGTCCGCGCATCCATGAGTTCACCCACGCCCGCTTTGCTTTCCGCCAACGAACTGGCCCTCAGCTTCGGGCTTCAGCGCGTGCTAGACGGGGTCGTGCTGTCGGTCGCGCCGGGGGAGAAGGTGGGGCTGGTCGGGCGCAACGGGTGCGGGAAGACCTGCTTGTTGAAAATCCTCGCGGGCACCAACCAAGCCGATGCGGGGGAAATCTCGCGACGGCGCGGGCTGCGGGTCGGGT
>JACRKA010000156.1 GCA_016219905.1 Verrucomicrobiota bacterium | reverse complement strand
GGGTTGCTGCTCGGAGGCGACGACCTTCGCGGTGGCGACGTAGTCGAACAGCCTCTTCGCCAGTTTCTCGTCGCGCATGATGAAGTCGGAGACGGGCTTCTCGCCCTCGACCTTGAGGTCGTAGATGATGTGCGTGAGCCGGCTGAACGCCTTCTGCTTCGCGCCCGCCTCGTCCTTGTCCACGCCGCTGCCACGCAGTTTTGCCGCGGCCTGCGCCTGGCGCTGCTGGATGAACTGCCGGCCGAGGATGCGCTCGGAGAGCAGGCCCGTGCCGCGCGCGCGCAACTGGGCCAGTTCCCACGGCGCCATGCTGACCTGCCGGTAGGGGCCGACGTTGACGGACTTGTTGGGATTGTCGGCGCTGACAAGCATGACGTTGCCGTTGACGACACCGCAGTTGATGTTGCGCACGACCACACCCGGCGGTGGCGGCGGCAACGGCCCCATCGCCATCATTCCCGGCGGTCCCGGCGGCGCGCCGACGCCGACACCCACACCCGGCCCGCCCGGCATTCCCACGCCGACGCCAACTCCACCCGGCCCGACGCCTGCGCCCGCTCCGATGCCCGGTCCACCCGCAACGCCAACGCCCGCGCCCGCAGCGACGCCGCCGGGGCCGACACCGACGCCACCACCCGCGCCGACACCGAGCGCGTTCGCTCCGCCGCTCACGCCGACACCGCCCGGCCCGACACCGACGCCCGCGCCTGCGCCCACGACGCCGGGAATGCCCGCGCCCGCCTCGACACCGACGCCGCCGGGGCCGGCGTTGACGCCGACGCGGACGATGCCGATATCAATGCCGAAGAACGTGCCGCGCGCGGCGGCCACGGCGATGGGCGTGCGGACGACGTATTCGGTGCCGGGCGGCAGCTTGTCGAGCTTCGAGGCCAGGCCGCCGCGCGTCAGGTCGAGCGAGACCTTCTTCACGACGGAGCCGTCGGGTTTCTTCGATTCGTCCCAGAGCGCGTTGACCTTGACGGTGGAGAGTTCGCGCACGCGGAAGGAGTTCATCGGGTCGAGCGCCACGTCGCAGAAGCTGGCGGCCTCGGTGGCGATGGTTGAGCCAGCGGCGAGCGACTGGCCCTTGGCGGCGACGCGGCCGTCCACGGTGACGCTGCCCTGCACGAGCGTCATCGTGGCCGGCTGCGGCGCGACGGCCAGCGCGGGAAAAACGGCAAGCAAGAGTGGCAGGTATCTTTTCATGTCCGAGTGCCTTTGCGGTGCCGCAACTGTCGTCCTCGTTGGCGGGGCCGGCAAGACAAATTCTGCGTTGTGGCGGCGGGGCGCGCCCGCTAACGTCGCGGCGTGGTGACGATGCGAAAACTGGGCTGGCTGGTGGGCGCGCTGCTGGGCGTGGCTCTGGCGGCGCTGGCGATGGTGCTGGAGCGCACGGAGCTGATGCGCCGGTTCGAACTGGTGTCGCTCGACGCCCGGTTCCGCGCCGAACGCGCCACGAAGATTGACCCACGGATCATCATCGTCGCGATTGACGACTCCAGCGTCCGGCAGCTCGGCCGCTGGCCGTGGCCGCGCGAGTTCCACGCGGCGCTTTTGCAGGCCCTCAGCGAGTATCCGCCGCGCGCGGTCGGCTACGACATCCTGTTCGCCGAGCCGGACGAGAAGAACCCGCAGGCTGACGCGGCCATCGTGGAATTGTGCCGCCAGCTCAAGCACGCGGTGTTCGCCGCGGCGTGGGACCGCGACGCTCGCGGCGAATACGAGCTGAAGCCGTTCGACGCGCTGGCGAAGGTGGTGAAGGCCGGCTACGTCAACGCGCCGCGCGACCGGGACGGCGTGTTGCGCAAGCTGCCGATCTGGGTCGGGCACAAGTATGGTTTTTCGGCGGCCGTGGCGGACGCGGTGGAGCCGGACTCGATCGAGGAACTGCCGTCGGGGATGCCGATCCGGTTTCGCGGGCGGCTGAAGGATTTCCGGCACGTGTCGGCGGCGGAAGTGTTGAAGTCGTTGCAGCAACACAGCGCGGGCCAGCCGGAATCGTTCCCGCTGACGAACTTCCTCAACAGTGTCGTGCTGGTCGGCGTGGCGGCGACGGGCACCGACGTGGCGGCGACGCCGCTCGACAGCAACGCGCCGCTGGTGATGGTCCACGCCAATGCGGTCAACAACATCCTCCAGCGCGACTTCCTCAGCCGGCCGCGGCACGGGGTGGAGCTGGCGGCGGTGATGCTCGCGTGCGCGCTGGTCGGCCTGGCGACGGCGACGTTGCGGCCGATGTGGTCGGCGGCGCTGGCGGCCGGGGTGGCGGGCGGCTACGTGGCGGCGGCGTTTGCGCTGCTGAGCTGGTGCAACCTGTGGGTCCATCTGGTCGCGCCGATGGTGGCGCTGGTGCCGGCGTTTGGGGCGGTGTCGGCGTGGCGGTTCTTTGTCGAGGAACGCGACAAGCGGTTCATCAAGAAAGCGTTCCGCCATTACCTCAGCGAGCGGATCATGGACCAGATGCTCGCCAACCCGGCCATGCTCAAGCTGGGCGGCGAGCGGCGGCGGCTGACGGTGCTCTTCAGCGACGTGCGGGGGTTCACCACCTTTTGCGAGAAGAACCCGCCGGAAAAGGTCGTGCCGCTCTTGAACGAAATCCTCGGCGCGCTTTCGGCGGTGATCAAGAAGCACGACGGCACGCTCGACAAATACATCGGCGACGCGATCATGGCGTTCTGGGGCGCGCCGATCCCGCAGAAGAAGGACCACGCGCTGCGGGCGGTGCGGTGCGCGCTGGAGATGCAGGCGGCGTTGCGGCAGATCGCGGAACAGAAGCGCGCGCTCGGGCTGGAGACGCTGCGGATGGGCGTCGGCATCAACACCGGCGAGATGATGGTCGGCAACATGGGTTCCGCCGAGCTGTTCAACTACACGGTCATCGGCGACGAGGTGAACCTCGGCGCGCGGCTGGAGGCCGAGACGCGGAAGTGGGACGCCGAGACGATCATCAGCGAAAGCACCTACGAACTGGTGAAAGACCGCGTCGTCGCGGAACGGCTCGGCGAGACGACGGTGAAGGGCAGGGCGAAGCCGGTCACGGTTTACAAGGTGACAGGGCTGAGGAGTTGAGGCGCGCGCTACCGGGGGGTCCGCGTGATGCGGATCAGGTCGGCGACCAGGCCCAGGGCGGCGACGACGACCGCGCCGACGAAGGAGAGGCTGGCCAGGTTTCCCGCAACCTGCGCGAGCCGGGCGCCGGGCGCGACGGCCCAGACGACGGCGGCTGCGGCTGCCACGACGAGCAGCAGGTTGGTGATCAGCAGGAAAAGTTTCAGCGGATTGTAGTAAAGGATGTTTTCGACCAGGATCTGCAGCGCGCGGAGCATGTCGCGCCGGTAGCGGACATGCGACTTGCCCGTGCGCCGGCCGTAGCTGATGGGGACATACTTGACGAAGCAGCCGTTGAGCAGCGCCGCGAGCGTGATGGTGGTGGTGAAGGAGAACCCGTCGCTGATGGTGTGTTGGAACCGCTCGACCAGCGCCTTGCGAAAGACGCGCAGGCCGCTGTTGACGTCCGGGATGTCCGTGCCGCTCGCATACCGGCTCAGCCAGATGAAGGCCCATCGCGCGGGCATCTTGAAGATGCCGCCGTGAAAGAGCGCCCCGGTGCGCGCGCCGACCACCATGTCAAAGCCGCCGCGGGCGACCGGCTCGTAGAGATCGGGCAGACAGTCGTTCGGATAGGTGCCGTCGGCGTCGGTGATGGCAATGACATCGTAGCGCGCGGCGTGGATGCCATCCTTGAGCGACCGGCCGTAGCCGCCCGGTTGGGGATGGTGGATGACGCGGACGCCGGCCAGTTCCGCCACCTGGCCCGTCCGGTCCCTGGAGCCGTCGTCCACGACGATGATCTCGTGCGCGATGCCGCGGCCTTCAAGCGCCGTGCGGACCGCCGCGACCGTCGTGGCGATGGATGCCTCCTCGTTGAGCGCGGGGATGATGACCGAGAGCATAGCTTCACCTCGAAGATGTGGCGACGGCCACGAGCGACTGGCCGATGAAGGGCAGCAGCCGGTCCATGTGTCTGAGTGCGGGCACGAGCTTATCGTAAAGGCTGACCTGCGCGTTCGTCAACGAAGCGTTCACGCCGGTGCCGAGCCATTTGTTGACGAGCCAGCCGAAGAAACCGACGGCGTTGAAGTGGCGCAGGTGGATGACGCGCAATCCCTGCCCCTCCAGCAGCGCGCGCAAGCCCGTGCGGCTGTAGCGGCGGTAATGCCCGGCCTGCGCGTCCATCCGGCCATAGAGGCACTGGAAGGCGGGCGCGAAGACCACGACCACGCCGCCGGGCGCGAGCGATTCGCGGCAGCGGCCGATGAACGCCGCGTCGTCCTGGATGTGCTCAAGGACATTGACGAGCACGATGTTGTCCACCGGCCGGCCCAGCCTGCCGGGTTCAATCCCGTCCATCACCAGATAGCGGACGTTCGGCAGCCCGGCGAGTTCGGCGCGGAGCGACTCCACCGCGCGCGGGTCAATGTCTGAAACGATCAGTTCTTCCATCAGCGGCGCCATCAGGCGCGCGTAACAGCCGTGGCCCGAGCCGACTTCGAGCACCGAGCCGGGGCGGAGATGGGTGCGGAAACCGGAGAAGACCCAGTCGTGGTAGCGGTGCGCGTGTTTGATCGCGCGCGCCATCGTTTCGTCGGATCGCACCGCCGTCATGCGTCCTCCCAGTGGAGTTGGAGCGCCTCGCGCGCGTCCGCCGCCCCAAAGTGATCGAGCACCCAGCGCGCGAAGAAGCGGAACTCGGTGTCACGGGTGTTGTTCAGCCAACTGTTGATGGGCGCGTTGAAGCCGGCCTTGGGCTTGGCGAGGGTCTGCGGCGGCAGGTGCGGCGCGAGCATCCGCTTGAGGATCCATTTGCCGCGACGGCCGCGCACCTTCAGCCGCGACGGGATGGAGGCGACGTAGGCAGCCAGGTCGGCGTCGAGGTAGGGCGCGCGCGCCTCCAGCGAGAACGCCATCGTGGCGCGGTCCACCTTCACGAGGATGTCGTCCACGAGCCAGGTCTTCGCGTCCACATAAAGATGCTGCGCCAGCGGGTCGAGTCCCCGCGCCTCCTCGTAGTGGCGCCGGAACTCCGCGAACGGGTGCGTCGCGCGGATCTCCTCGGCGTGCTGCGGGCCGAGGATGGCGATGCGCTCCGGCTCGTTGAACAGTTCCCGCCAGACGTAGTGGGCGTAGTGCGGGTCGGCGGTCAGGCCCTTGGCGAACTGGCGGACCTTGAACCCCACGCCGAGCCGCTTGCGCGTGTCGGTCCACGCGCGGGCAAACACCGCCGCGCCGACCCGGCGCAACGGCCGCGGCAGCGCGTCGAGCTTCCGTTTCAGGCTGTCGGCGACATACGTCGGGTAGCCGCCAAAAAGCTCGTCCGCGCCGTCGCCGGAGAGCACCACCTTCAGGTGCTCCGCCGCCACGCGCGAGACCTCCACCATCGGCACGAGCGAGGTGTCCGCAAACGGCGCGTCGAAGCGCCCGACGGCCCGCTCCATCAGCGCGGGGCCTTCGCTGCTCGGCACCATCCGGTGATGATGGATCGTGCCCAGCGTCTGGGCCATCCGTTGCGCGTCGGGCGACTCGTCATAGGTGGCCTCCTCGAAACCGACGCTGAAGCTGTGCAGGTCGTAGGGCAGATATTTCCTCATGCGGGCCACGACGCTGGAGGAGTCCACGCCGCCGCTCAAGAACGCCCCGATCGGCGTGTCGGCCACCAGCCGCCGGCGCACGGCCTGGTCGAACAGGTCGTCGAGGTGGCGGACGATGTCCTGCTCGCCCTCACGCGTCGTGGAGTCGAAACAGGCCCGGTAGTCCCAGTAGCGCGTGCGCTCGGCGATGCGGCCGTCCTTCACGCGGAGGAACGTGGCCGGTTCGAGACTCTCGACGCACGGATGGATTGTCAGTGGCGAGAGCACGTAGCCGAGCGCCAGGTAGTGGTTGAGCGCGGCGATGGACAGGCCCAGCCGCGGCCCGACGCCCGGGTCGGCCCGCAGCGCGGACAGTTCCGACGCGAAGGTGAACGTGCCGTCGAGTTGGGTGAAGAACAGCGGCTTTTTGCCGAACCGGTCGCGCGCGAGCAGCAGTTCCCGCGTCTCGCGGTCCCAGAACGCCAGCGCGAACATGCCGTTGAACCGCTCGCAGGCGCGCGGCCCCCACGCGGCGAGCGCGTGCAGCACCACCTCCGTGTCCGACGTGCTGCGGAACCGATGGCCCGCCTGCTCCAGCTTGGCGCGGAGTTCGCGGAAATTATAAACCTCGCCGTTGTAGGTGAGCGTGAACCGGCCCGAGTCGTCCTGCATCGGCTGGTGGCCGAGCGGCGAGAGATCAATGATCGAGAGCCGCGCGTGGCCGAACGCGGCGACGCCGTCCACGTCCATGCAGCGTTGGAAATCCGGCCCGCGGTGGCGCAGCCGGGCGACCATGCGCTCGACCGCGTCGAGGACGGGCTGGCCCTGCCATCGGACTTTGCCTGCGATGCCGCACATCAGCGCCCGCCCTCCAGGCTGCCGCCGGCACGGCCCGTTCCGCGTTTGTCTGTGTGCGCTGTGGTTTCCATCGAATCGTGCCGCCAACGGCGGGCTGTGCCTTACACTCCGCGGCACTCGACGGGCAAGGAAGAAATCTTCCGGCGGCCGGCCCAGCGCGTTTTTGCGGCTTGCGCTGTCCTGCCGGAGGATGCACAAGAGACCGGATTCAGCACCTGACATGAGCAGCGCGCCGCAGACCCAACAAAAGCACAGCGAATGGCACGAACAGTGGTCCATGTTCGCGGACGACGAGCGGTTTCTCTTCAACGACTGGATCGCGCCGGCCACGCTGGAGGATTTCCGGGGCAAGGCGGTGCTGGAATGCGGCTGCGGCGGCGGCCAGCACACCTCCTATGTCGCGCCGCTGGCCGCGCGGGTCGTGGCGGTGGACCTCAACACGGCGGACATCGCCCGCGAACGCAACGCGCAGTTCAAGAACGTCGAGTTCGTCCAGGCGGACATCGCCGGCATGGAACTGGGCGGGCAATTCGACGTCGTCTATTGCATCGGCGTCATCCACCACACCGATGACCCCGACCGGACGTTCGCGTCCATCTATAAACACTGCAAGCCGGGCGGCAAGGTCATCATCTGGACCTACAGCGCCGAGGGCAACGCGCTGGTGCGGTTCCTCGTCGAGCCGGTGCGCAAGCTGTTCCTGGCGCGGCTCTCGCGCCGGACGCTCGCGGGCATCAGCCGGGTCATCACCGCGCTGCTCTATCCGGTGGTCCACACGATCTACCGGCTCCCGTTCCTGTCGTTCCTGCCCTACTACAAGTATTTTCAAAACTTCCGCCGCCTCTACTTCGAGCGGAACATGCTCAACGTCTTCGACAAGCTCAACGCGCCGCAAACGCGCTTCACGACGCTCCGGAAATGCCACGAGTGGTTCAGCCCCGAACGGTTTGAGCCGGCCTCCATCTCCATCCGCCCGTATGCCGGCGTCAGTTATTCGTTGGTCGGGGTGAAACGGGCCGGCGACCCATCGCCGCGCGCCTGAACCGGGCGCAACTATTGCCGCCTCTTGCGGGAGAGCAGCCGGGCCACCTCGGCGCGGCCTCTTTTCACGGCCAGTTCCGCGGGCGTCAAACCTGCGTGATCCTTGACCGCAACATCAGCTCCGTTTTCGAGAAGCAAGCTGGCCACGCGCGTCCTGCCGGCCGCGGCGGCCCAGTGCAGCGGCGTCATGCCGAGTGGAGTCCTGGCGTTCACGTCGAAACCCGCCGCCAGCAGTTCCTTCACGGCCTCTACATGGCGGTAGATTGCCGCCCAGTGCAACGCGGTCAACTCATCGTCGGGCATGTCTTCGATGCGAAACATCCGCAGCGAGGGCGCCGGCAGGGACTTGAGGCGCACGGTTGCGGCGCGGTCCGCGCCACGCTCAAGCAACGCGCCCAACAGCGATGGGCAAGCCTCCACGGCACCGAACAGCGCCGGGTGGCCGTTGCCATCCCGGAGGTTCGGGTTTGCGCCGAGGGCGAGCAGATGCTTGGCGCGAACCACGTTGTTCCGCGTGATTGCCAGATGAAGCGCCGGCATCGCGGGCGCGCCTGCGCGGTCGCGATAGATGGCGTTCGGGTCAGCGCCGGCCTTGACCATCGCGCTGAGGACATCAGGAGCCAGCGCCCAATGCAGCGGGCCAAAGCCGTCATGGTCCGCCGCGTCGAGCCGCGCGCCTCGCGCGACCAGTTCGTTGACAACCGCGGGCGTGCTCGCCAAGTGAATCGGCCGGATACCGGACTGGCTCGCGGCGGCCGGGTTCGCGCCGCTGGCCAGCAAGAGCTTCGCGGTTTCCTCCCGGCCGGCGACCGCCGCCCAGTGCAACGGCGTCAGGCCGTCACGGTCGGCGGCGTTGATGTCGGCGCCGCCGCGCAACAACCCGGTCATCGTGGCCGCCGGCCCGTCCATGGCCGCGACGTGCAGGGCCGAGACGCCGGCTGGTTCCGGCCGGCCCGCCAGCAACAGCCAGCCAAGCAGACCGCAGCCGGCCGCCAGCCCAATCACGACCAACCCGCGCGCGAGCTTGTTTGCACCCAGGCTGAAGGCACCGGCAGCTTCCGTCGCCGCGGGTTCAGCCGAAGGCCGGAATCCCCGCGCAACCGAGAAGAACCCCATTGCCAGGATCGAAGGAATGAAAACGCGCGCCGCCTGCGTGTAGCGGCTGACAGGAAACTCCACTATCGCCACCAGCAACAGGCTGGCCGCATAGAACCCAAGTCCCGCCAGCGTAATGATGGCCAGTTCCCGAAAGTCGAAGCGGGCGGTCAACGTTCCGGCCTCGCCGCGCCGGCGGACGGCCATCCAACCGCACGCTCCCGCAAACAAGACGACAAGGCCCGCGACCGCCAGCCCCCACTGGCGTGCGAGCTTCGCGAGATCAAAGGCAAACACGCGGGCGATCCACGAAGCGTAGTCCCCAGCGCGCAGGCGGAAGACCGCGCCACTGAGGGCCGACAGCCGCTGGTTCACCGCCAACATTTTGTTCGTGCCGCAGAACTTCGCCGCCAGCGGCAGGCCGATGTGGATGACATTGTGGACATACCAGGCGTCGGGCTGGCTCAGGTCCGCGCCGCGGCGCGTGATGGCCCGCGGCAGGTCCGCCGCGTCACGCTCCTGGAGCGCGCGGAGCGCGGTCGGCCGCAGGTGATGCGGGAGGCTCTTGCAGACCTCCGCGTCCAGCATCTCCGCCGCGATGCCGATGGCGTTGGCGCCGCCCGCCGACACCGACCCGAAATGCCCGACCGCCACCCCGCGCAGCGCGCCGAACAACACGAACGGCCCCGCGCTGCTGGCCGCAAACGCTGCCGCCACGACCCACAGCCGGCCCGGCGCGGAGCGGATCAGCCACGCCACGAGAACCCCCACCACCGGCACCCACCCGATCAGGAACAGATACGCCGGCCGCGTCATGTGGGCGGCGAAGATCAGCACCGCGAGCGCGACCCAACCGCCGGCGCGCCGCGGACGGGCGGCGGCCAGCAGCATGGCGCCGAAGGTTGCCACCGCCAGCGCCAGGGCCGGCGCGTCCGTCAGCACCGAATCGCCAAAAATCGTGACCGTCTCGGAAAAGAAAAGGGGCGCCGCCGTGATGCAGGCGGCCCAGGGAGAGAACCCGGCCCGGCGTAAGCCGTGCCAGAACACAAACACGGCGGCGGCATACAGCAGCGCATGGGCCGCCGGCACCAGACCGTAGTCCGGCGAGACGCGCGCGACCGCCTTCAGGAACAGCGGGTAAATGAACGTCCGCATCCCGTCCAGAAGATCGCGGGGAAACTCGAACTGGATGTAGGTGAACGAATCGGGCGTGAACGTCACGTGCTGGTGGACGACCGCCCGGGCCAGGATGAACCCCGCCCCGGCCAGCATCACCAGCAACGGCAGGAGTCTCCCCGGCGCCTTTTCGAGTCTCATCGCGGCCTTTCTTAACAGGAACGCGACGGGTTGCCAACCTCCGCGGTTTACGCGGAAGACTTGATGAAACCAGCGCCGCGAAAGTTGACCCACCGGCCGGGATGGAGTAGTAATTGCCGTGCCGAGAACAACCAATCGTTGAAGGATAAGTTATGAAAAGCCCAGGCTCGTTTGTGGTGCGTGTGTCACGCCGCTTGTTTCTCTCTGTCGGACTGCTGTGCCTGTGGGGAACGTTTGCCACCACTTGGGCAGCCGCGCCAGAGACCGCTGTTCCTGTCATCGTCCAAGTCCGTGCTGCCGCTGACGTGGCCGGCGTGCCACGCGGACACGGGTTGCGCACGGATGATTCGTGGGATCGCGCCGTGCGCGGCTTTGCGGCGCGACTGACGCGCAGCCAGATCTGGCGGTTGCAGCACGACAACCGCGTCGTGGTGGTCGAGCCGGACGTCACCGTGACCATCGCCGAGCACGGCGCGCGCCGCGTGCATCTCCAGGCTTTCACCTCCACCGCGGTCGAGACCACACCCACCGGCATCAACCGCATTGACGCCGAACTGAATCCGCGCACGGATTGCTCGGCCATCGGCGTGGCGGTCATTGACACGGGCGTTGACCTGACGCACCCCGATTTGAACGTCGCGGGCAATGTCACGTTTGTGAAGGGCACTCGCAACGGCAATGACGACAACGGGCACGGCTCACATGTCGCGGGTATTGTGGCGGCGAAGACCGGCGACAGCCGCGGCGTGCGCGGCGTCGCGCCCAACGCCCGCCTGTATGCGGTCAAGGTCCTGAGCAAGTCCGGCAGCGGCTCGCTGTCGCAGGTTCTCTCCGGTGTCAACTGGGTCACCCAGAACGCGAAAAGCCGCGGCATCAAGGTCGCCAACATGAGCCTCGGCTTCCAAGGCACCAGTTCGACCCTCAACACAGCCATCGCCAACTCCATCGCCGCCGGCGTGACCTACGTCGTGGCGGCCGGCAACAGCGGGTCTGACGCGGGCGGTTTTTCGCCGGCCAACTGTCCCAACGTGATCACCGTCTCCGCCATCGTGGACACCGACGGCGCGTGCGGCGCGTTCGGGCCAGCATCCGGTTACGGTCCTGACGACAGCTTCGCCACCTTCAGCAACTACGGCGCGACCATCGAGATCGCCGCGCCGGGCGTGAACATCTACTCGACCTACAAGGGCGGCGGCTACGCCACGATGTCGGGCACCAGCATGGCCAGCCCCCACACGGCCGGTGCCGCGGCCCAACTGCTCGCGTCCAACCCGACCTTCACGCCGGCCGACGTGCGGGCAGTCCTGCCGGCCCTGGCCACGCCGCAGTCGCCGGTCGCGCCGACGCCGGACTCCACCGGCCGGTTGCGCGGCGGTTTCTCGGGCGACCGCGAATCGTATGCGGAACCGCTGCTCGACGCGGCGGGACTGTGAACACAGCAGCGTCGGTTTTCGCTCTCACTTCCCTGGGCGGCGCGTTGGGACAGTCCTTTCACCGGGTCGCCTTCACCCGCATCATCTCCGCGTCGTTGCCGGGCGGCCGATGACGCACAAAAATCGCGTGCGGCGCAAGCTTGCTAGCTCCGCGCCTACAATGGTAGATAGCGGGCGCTTTTTCACCCTTAAGGAGAACACCCATGAGCTTCGGCCTGAATATTCGACCGGACGGCGCGCTGGACCTCGTGTCCCTGGGCGCCCTTGTCCATCGTCTCGACCCGGGGATCATCCCCTTTCGCAAAGCCACCGGGTGCCAGATCCACGTCAGCGGCGGCGAATTCAACGTCGCGGCCAACCTCAGCGACTGTTTCCGCATGAACACCGGCATCGCCTCCGCGATGGTGGACTACCCCATCGGCGACCTCATCGCCGAGCGCGTGCGCGCGATGGGCGTCAAGCCGTTCTTCAAACGGTTCAAGCACAACGGCGTCAACGGCCCGAACATGGCGACGGTCTATAGCGATTGCGGCCAGGGCGTCCGCGCGCCGGTGGTGTTCTACAACCGGTCCAACGAGGCGGGCGCGCTGCTGAAGCCCGGCGATTTCAACTGGAAGGAAATCTTCGCCGGCGGCGTCCGCTGGTTCCACAGCGGCGGCATTTTCGCGGCGCTCTCGGAGACGACCGGCGAACTCATCATCGAAGGCATGAAAGCGGCCAAGGCGGCCGGCGCGGTGACTTCGTTCGACCTGAATTATCGCGAAAAGCTCTGGAACATCTGGGGCGGCCAGGACCGCGCGGTCTCCGTCATCAAGCGCATCGTCGCCAACGTGGACGTGCTCGTCGGCAACGAGGAAGATTTGCAGAAAGGCCTCGGCATCGCCGGGCAGGACGTGCACGCCACGTCCAAGCTCGATCCAAGCGCGTTCTTCGCCATGATTGACCGCGTCGTCAAGCAGCACCCCAACGTCAAGGCTGTCGCGACCACGCTGCGCGAGGTCCACTCCACCAACCGCCACAGTTGGGGCGCGGTGGCGTGGATCAACGGCAAGAACTACGTCTCGCCGACGTGCGAACTCGACGTGCTCGACCGCGTCGGCGGCGGCGACGGCTACGCGGCCGGGTTCTTCTACGGCCTGCTCTCCGGCGCCTCGGAGGAGGAAGCCGTCCGGCTCGGCTGGGCGCACGGCGCGTTGCTCACAACCTTCCCCGGCGACACGACGATGGCGACCGTCGAACAGGTCAAAGCCTTCGCCAAAGGCGGCTCCGCCCGCATCCAGCGTTGAGCGGTGACCGGAATGAGCGTGGCGGGACACACCGTCCGACAGCTATGGACCTGAAGCTGAAAAACAAAGTGGCGCTGGTGACCGGCGGCTCGCGCGGCCTGGGCCGGGCGATCTGCCTCGGCCTCGCCGCCGAGGGCGCGCACGTTGCCGTCAACTACGCCAGGCGCGCCGATGACGCCAAAGCGGTAGCGGACCTAGCCCGCCGCGAACACGGCGTGAAGGCCATCGCTATCGGTGCGGACGTGGCCCGCGAGGACGACATCCGCCGCATGTTCGATGAGGTCGAGCGCGAGTTGGGGCCGCTGGACGTGCTCGTGAACAACGCCGGCATCTGGCCGATGGCTTTCGTGAAGGACATGACGCTGGAGCAGTGGAACACCAGCCTCGCCGTCAACCTGACCGGCCCCTTCCTCACCTGCCGCGAAGCCGTGCGACGCTGGCTCGCGGCCAAGCGCCCCGGCCGCATCGTGAACGTCAGCACGCAGGCGGCGTTTCACGGCGCCACGACAGGCCACGCCGATTATGCCGCGGCCAAAGCCGGCCTCGT
>JACRKA010000150.1 GCA_016219905.1 Verrucomicrobiota bacterium | reverse complement strand
CGGGCGAGTTGCCGAGGCTCTTGGACATCTTGCGGCCGAGCGCGTCGCGGATGATGCCGGTGAAATAGACGTTCGAGAACGGCTTCTGGCCCATGAACTCGTAGCCGGCCATGATCATGCGCGCGACCCAGAAGAAGATGATGTCCGGCCCGGTCACAAGGTCGGTCGTGGGATAGAACCGCCGGAGCGTGTCGCTCTTCTCGTCCGGCCAGCGCCCCATCGTCGCGAACGGCCAAAGCCACGACGAGGCCCACGTGTCGAGCACGTCGGAATCCTGTTCCCAGTTCTGCAGGTCGGCGGGGCCGGTGACGGAACAATGCACTTCACCGGTCTGCTTGTGATACCAAACGGGAATCCGATGTCCCCACCAGAGCTGGCGGCTGATGGCCCAGTCGCGGATGTTGCCGAGCCAGTGCGAATAGGTCTTCGTCCATCGGTCTGGCCAGAACTTAACCTCGCCTTTCTCCACAGCCGCGAGCGACTTCTCGACCTGCGGATACTTCAAGAACCACTGCTCGCTGACCATCGGCTCGATCGGCACGTCGGCGCGCTCGCTGTAGCCGACGTTGTGCGTGTAAGGCTCGGTCTTCAGCAGCATGCCGTCCTCGCGCAGCCGCTCCAGCACCTTCTCGCGGCACTCGAACCGGTCGAGGTCCTCGAACTCCTCGCCGGCGGCCTCGGTCATCTTTCCGTCGGGGCCGATCACGACGGTCAGCGGCAGCTTGTGGCGCTGGGCCATCTCGTAGTCGGCGGGATCGTGCGCGGGCGTCACCTTCACGCAGCCGGTGCCGAACTTCGGGTCCACAAGCTCGTCGGCGATGATTGGAATCTGCTTGTTCTGGATCGGGAGCAGGACGCTGCGGCCGATAAGCTCCTTGTATCGCTCGTCGTTTGGATTCACGGCCACGGCCTCGTCGCCGAGCATCGTTTCCGGCCGCGTTGTGGCCACAACCACCGCTTCGGTTCTGCTGACCTTGCCGGTCTTAGTGACCAGCGGATACTTGAAGTGCCACAGCTCGCTCTGCACTTCCTTCATGATGACTTCTTCGTCGCTGAGCGTGGTCTGCGACACAGGGCACCAGTTGACCATCCGCTTGCCGCGGTAGATGAGGCCCTTCTTGTAGAGCGCGACGAAGGCGTGGAGCACGGCCCTGCTGTAACCCTCGTCCATCGTGAACCGTTCGCGCGTCCAGTCGCAGGAGCAGCCGAGTTTCTTGAGCTGCTGGATGATGATGCCGCCGTGCTTTTCCTTCCACTCCCAGATCTTCGCGACGAGACCCTCGCGGCCGAACTGCTGGCGCGGATGCTTGATGTGTTGCTTGCGGAGCGTCTTCTCCACCACGGTCTGCGTGGCGATGCCGGCGTGGTCGGTGCCGGGCAGCCAGAGCACCTCAAAGCCCTGCATGCGTTTGCGGCGGCAGAGGATGTCCTGAAGGGAGTTGTTGAGCACGTGGCCCATCGTCAGGACGCCGGTGACGTTCGGCGGCGGGATGACGATGCAATACGGCGGCTTGGCCGACTTCGGGTCCGCCGTGAAGTGGCCTTTTGCCAGCCAGTCTTGATACCATTTGTCTTCGACCAGCTTCGCTTCGTAAGCTTTTGGAATGTCCACGCTGCTCATTGCCGCAATTTAGAGGGACAAGGCTTCGCGAACGCAAGCACCGTTTGCGCCTTGGGCCGGCACTGCATGAAATGACGGTTCCGTGGTTGAAATGCGGGCCGGTTTTCGCGTAGGAAGACGGGGCAATGACCAAGCGCCCAATCCCTCATCTGCGCTGGTATATCGCCTTCCTGCTCTGCCTCGCCTCGGCGCTGAACTACCTCGACCGCCAGACACTCTCGGTGCTCATCGGCACCATCAAGGAAGATCTCGGCCTCAACAACGCCGACTACGGCACCATCAACGCGTGGTTCCTCGTCAGCTACGGCGTCATGTATGCCGTCAGCGGGCGCATCATTGACTTCGTCGGCACGCGGAAGGGGTTCACAATTTTCGTCGCGGGCTGGTCGCTGGCCAACATGCTCCACATCTTCGCCGCCACCGTCGGCCAGTTCTCGTTCTTCCGCTTCCTGCTTGGGGTGTTCGAGCCGGGCAGTTTCACCGGCGGCGTGCGCGCGGTCAGCGAATGGTTCCCGATGCGTGACCGGGCGCTGGCCATCGGCATCTTCAACGCCGGCACCGCGTTCGGCTCGATGGCCGCCGCGCCGATCGTGTCGGTCATTGCGGTCCACTGGGGCTGGCGCGCGGCGTTTCTGGTCACCGGCGCGCTGGGATTCGTCTGGGTCGCCGGGTGGTGGGTGCTCTACAAACTGCCGAAGGACCACCCGCGGCTCAGCGAGGAGGAACGGCAGTTGATCCTCTCCGACCAGCCGCAGGACAGTGCGAGCGAACGGCCCGCGCCACTGCTGGGGCTTTTGCGGATGAAGGAAACCTGGGGCTGCGTGCTCGTGCGCGCGCTGACCGACCCGATCAGTTACTTCCTGTTGTTCTGGATGCCGCTCTACTTCCAACACAAGCACGGCTTCGACCTGAAACAGATCGGGATGTTCGTCTGGATCCCGTATGCTGTGGCCGCAATCGGCAACGTCTTCAGCGGCGCGATGCCGCGCTGGCTCATCAGCCGCGGCTGGGAACTGAACTCAGCCCGCAAGCTCACGATGGGTTTGATGACCTGCCTGATGCTGGTGTTCTGCCTGATCGTGCCGCAGGTCGCCAACCCTGCGCTCGCGCTCGCCATCGTCGCGGGCATGACGTTCTGCCATGCGGGCTGGGGCAACATCATCCTGCCCGCGGAGGTGTTCCCGAAGAACGCCGTCGGCACCGTCACCGGCCTCGGCGGCGCGCTTGGCTCGCTGATAGGCGCTCTCTCGCAGCGTTACATCGGCCGGGTGGTGGATGATTACGGGTTTGCACCCATCTTCCTCGCCTGCGCCGGGCTTTACCCGCTTGCGCTGCTGATGGTGCAACTGCTCATCGGAAAACTCGGCGTCGTCCGCAAGGTCTCCTGATATGCCAAAGAAACCCGACACGAAAGCGGTGCTCGCAGCCATTCGCCGCCGCGCGAAATCGCCGGACTTCCAGAAACGGATGCGCGACCTGCTGGTCGAGCTTTGCCGCATTGACACGACGCCCAACGCCGATGTCGCCGTCATGCGCGCTGCCGAGGACAAGACCTTCGGCATCCTGGAGCGCGAACTCGGAAAGATGGACTTCACCGGCGCGCGTGCTGAGCGACGGCCCATCAACCCCGCCATCAAGAATCACCATCACTACTCGCTGCTCCACTTCACCAAGACGCCGCAACGCCCCGATGGCCTCACGCCGGAGCAAACCTACGCGGGCCGCGGCAACCTCCTCTACGTCATCCCCGGCCCTGGCGAGGGCACAGGCCAGAACGTCGCGGTCAACGCCCACGTGGACGTCGTCGCGCCCTACTTCCCGCCGCGCGTGAAGGGCGACATCGTCTTTGGCCGCGGCTCGTGCGACGATAAAGGCTCCGTCGTCGGCATCATCGGCGCACTTCAGATTCTCTCCGAGCTCATGCCCGCCGCCGGCTTGCGCTGGAAACGGAACGTCGTCGCGATGCTGGTCATCGAGGAGGAGACCGGCGGCAACGGCTCGCTCTCGCTGGCGCTCGACCGCGACCTGAAGAAACTTTACGACTCCATCCTCATCGGCGAGATCACCAACCTGAAACTGCACCCCGCCAATCGCGGCGCGGTGTGGTTTCGCGCCGAGTTGAAAGCGGCGGGCGCATCGCTCTTCGAGATGGCCGCGTTCATCAATGAGGAGTTGGAGAAAGAAGGCGCTGCCATCCGCGCCGAGAGCCGCCACGACTTGTTCCCGCAACGGCCCGTGCAGACCTGCCACGGCATCATCGGCAGCTACGGCGAACATCCCAGCCGCATCTGCGGTGAGGTCAGCTTTGCCATCCGCTTCGACCGCGGGCAAGATGAATGTGGGAGGGGCCT
>JACRKA010000148.1 GCA_016219905.1 Verrucomicrobiota bacterium | reverse complement strand
GCCCATCGCCACCCTCATCACGCCGAACCTCGATGAAGCCAGCGTCCTGCTCGGCGAGGAACCGATCCACAATATCCGCCAGATGCACCTTGCCGCCGGCATGCTTGCCTCCAGCCTCGGCACCGCCGTCCTTGTCAAAGGCGGCCATCTCCCCAGCCACGAACCCGCCGTGGACGTGCTTTGTGTAAAACGCCGCCTCTACGAATTCCGTTCCGCGCGCGTGCCGTCGAAAAAACTCCACGGCAGCGGCTGCATCTATTCCGCCGCCATCGCAGCGTGGCTTGCCCGCGGGGAGAGTCTGGTGGAAGCAGTGCGCAAGGCCAAGACCTACGTCACCGCCCTGTTCCGCAAACGGGCCTGACACGGCGATCACGCCGGCAGCAGGACGCGGAATGTTGTGCCCTTGCCTTGGGCGCTCTCGACTTCAATCCGGCCTTTGTGGGCTTCGATGATCTTGTGGACGAGGGCGAGGCCGAGGCCGGTGCCGGCGGGCTTGGTGGTGAGGAACGGGTCGAACAGCCGCTGGCGCGCCTCGGGTGTGATGCCGACGCCGGTGTCGGTGATACTGAGCCAGACTCCCGATGCGTCGCCGCGCGTGGCGATGGTGAGCGCGCCGCCGGAGGGCATCGCTTGCGCGGAGTTGAGGATGAGGTTGAGGATGACCTGTTCGATCTGGGTGCGGTCGAGCGCGGTAGCCGGAAGGCACGGCGCGAGTTCCTGATGAAGGGCGATGTTCTGCTGGGCGAGCTTGTGCCGGACCAGCAGCAGCACGTCGTCGAGCAGCGCGTTGAGGTCGGTGGGGCACAGCTCCGGTTCGCTGCGGCGCGCGAAGGTCAGGATGCTGTCGAGGATGCGGTTCATGTGCTCCATCTTCTGCTCGATGATGGCGGCGTCCTTGGCGCGCGGGTCGTCGCCGCCGAACTTCAGGTCGAGCGAGTGGAACAGCATCTTCAGCACGGTGAGCGGATTGCGGATTTCGTGGGCGATCTCGGCCGAGAGCAAGCCGAGCGCGCTGAGCTGTTCGTTGCGACGGAGGTGTTCCTCGACGTCCATGACCTTTGCGTAAAGGCGCGCCTTCTGGATCGCCACGGTGCCGAGGCTGGCCAGCGCGGTGAGCAGGCGGACTTCGCCGTCGGAGAAACGATGAGGCCCGGCGGTGTAGGCGTTGAGGACGCCGGTGGCCTCCTCGCCGATGGCCAGCGGCACGCTCAGCAGGGACACCAACCCTTCCTTCCGCGCCAGTTCGGTGTGCTGGTATTGGTCGCTTTCCTGGACGTTGGGGACTTGCATCGGCTTGCGCCGGCGCACGACGACGCCGACGAGGCTGTCGTGGACGTTGAGGTTGGGTTTGCGGACGTAATCCTCGCCCGCGCCGTCGCTGGCTTTGAGTTCCAACTCGTCGCGGCTGGGCGTCAGCAGGAGGATGGAGCACAAGCGCGCGTTCATCAGGCGGCGTGCCTCGCGCACGATGCGCTGCAAGACTTCCTCGAGCGTCAACGACGAGATGATGTCCTGGCCGATGGTGACGAGCGATTCGAGCTGGCGCGTCTTGAGGCGGAGTTGCTGGATGAGCCAGACGTTGTGCAGGACGCGGGCGGTCTGCGCGCCGAGCGCCACGAGCAGTTCCTCGTCAGCGGCGCTGAACGCGTCGGGCCGGTCGCTGTCCATGTTGAGCACGCCCTGGACCTGGCCTTCGAACGCCAGCGGCACGGCCAGTTCGCTGCGCACGCCCTCGCGCACGGCCACGTAGCGCCGGTCCTGCGCCACGTCGCCGACGCGCAACGGTTCACCCGAACGCGCGACCCAGCCGGTGATGCCCTGGTCGAGCGGGAGTTTTGTCTTTTGTGCGTCCTCGCTGAGGCCGATGGCCACCTCGATCTCCAGCAGGCCGGTGCTGGGGTTGATGAGGACGAGCGAGCCGCTGCTGGCCCGCGTGACGCGGACGGCCTCGCGCAACACCAGCGTCAACACCTCGCGCGGGTCGTCCGTGGCGCTGAGGGCGGTGCTGATGTTGTGGAGCGCCTGCAGCCGCTCAAAACGTTCGCGAAGGTCGGGTGGCTCGGCGCTCATGGGGTCACGCCTCGATGGGGCGGCGGCGGAGGTCTTCGATGGCACGGGCCAGTTCGATGCGCACGTGCTCCAGCCAGCCGGCGTCGGTGGCTTTGTCGCCGTTGAGGTCCACGACGTAGAAGGTGTCGAACGCCGCGCCCTTTTCCGTCGAGATGCGGGCGAGGTTGATGTCGAGGCCGTTGCGCGCGAGCGCCTGTGCAATCGTGTAGAGCAGGCCGAGGCGGTCCTCGGCCTGGACCTCGACGACGGTGCGCGTGCGCGAGGCGTGCAGGTCCACCGTCACCTGCGTCGGCACCACGCCCTGCGGGACGCGGCCCGCGCGCCGGCCGGGCCGGTGGCGAGCCAGCAGCCGGTCAAGGTTCTCGCCGCGGTTGAACACATCATTGAGCGTCTTCTCAAAGGTGTCGCGCTGTTCCGGATCATCCACAACGCGGCCCTCGACGTCGGCGACGTTGAAGATGTCGAGCACGACGCCATCGTAGCGGCTGTAGGCGTTGGCGCTGAGGATGTTCACGGCGGCGTAGGAGAACGAGCCGCAAATCTTGCTGAACAGCCCCTCGCGGTCCCACGTGCAGACCACCACCTGCGTGTAGCCGCGGTCGGGCTTGTCAGCCCAGCGCACCACCGGCCGGAGCTGGTTGCCGGGGCTTCCCGTGACCTGCTCCATGAAGGCGTGGATGATGTCGAGGTGCTGGAGCATCTCGTCCGGCGTGAACGTGAGGAAGTAACGCCGCTGCATCTCGCGAAAGTGCGCGTCCACTTCATCCGCCGGCACCCCGCTGCGCGCCCGGACGTCGTCCTGTAGTTCCTGCAACCGCTGTTCCTGCAACGCCTGCGATTCCGCGCCCGCGACCAGTTCGCCGCGGGTTTTCAGGTAAAGCTCCCAGAGCAGCGAGTTGCGCCACTCGTTCCAGACATCGGCGCTGGTGCCGGTCATGTCGGCGTAGGTGAACACCAGCAGCATGTCGAGCCGCGCGCGGTTCTCCACGACCTTCGCGAAGTCCACGATCGCGTCGGCGTCGTCGAGGTCGCGCCGCTGCGACACGTCGTGGAAGTCGAGGTGATGGCGCACGAGGAACACCAGCGTCTCGCGCCCAGGCTCGTCCAACGCGAGCCGGTCCGCGACGCGATGGGTCAACTCGATGCTCACCTCGGTGTGCGCGGGGGCGTTGGCGGCCTTGCCGCAGTCGTGCAGCAGCAACGCGAGGTAGAGCAGTTCCGGCCGCGTGCACTCGCGTAGCAGGCGTTGGTATTGCAACTCCGGCCCGCCTGTCGCGCCGGCCACCGCGTCGAGCCGCTCCAGCGTCAGCAGCGTGTGTTCGTCGGCGGTGTAGCGATGGAAGAACTCGTGCTGCACCAGCGCGTCGAGCGGGGCAAACTCCGGCAGGTATTGGCCGAGGAACCCGACCTCGTGCATCATCCGCGCGATGCGGCCGACGTTGCCGGTCTCGGCCAGGATCGCCAGGAACGTCTCCCGCGCGCGGTCGTTGGCGCGGAACGCGTCGTTCACCAGACCGAGCTGTTCGCGGATCATCGTCTGCAACTCCGGCGCGAACACGGCCTGGCGTTGTTGCGCGAGCCGGAACACCCGCATCAGCCGCAGCGGGTCGTCGCGGAAAATTTCCGGCGACTCCGGCTCGATCATGTCGCCGCGCACGACGAAACCGTCGAGCCGCTCCGTCTTGCGGCCGAGCCGCAGCATCGGCACGTGGATGCCGAGCCGCTCGAAGTAGCCCGGCGGTTTCAGCGACATGCGCAACGCCAGCGCGTTGGTGAGTTGAAAGATGCTGCGCGCGTGCCGGTAGTAATCGCGCATGAACCGCTCGATCCGCCGCAGCAGGTCGGCGTCGGCGTAACCCATCCCGTCGGCCACCGGCGCCTGCAACGCCAGCGTCAGCACGTCCACTGGCCGGTCCGTCACGTAGTGCAGTTCCGTGCGCACGCGCAGCAGGAAATCGTAGGCCGCCTCCAGCGCCTGGCGCTCCACCGGCGTCAGGAACTTCCGCTCCTCCAGCTCCGGCAGCGTCTGCACGCCGTGTTTGAAGAGGCTCATCCAGAGCAGGTTTTGGAAATCCCGCAGCCCGCCGCAACCGCTCTTGATGTTCGGCTCCTGGAGGAAGACCGTGTCGCCAAACTTGCGATGCCGCTCCGCCTGGTCGCGCATCCGCGCCTCGATGTAATCGTCCACGCCGGGCTGCACGCATTGCCGCTGCACCGTCTGCTGGAACTCGCCGAACAACGCCGCGTCGCCCGACAACAGCCGCGCCTCGATCAGCGCGGTCTTCGACTCCAGGTCCTTGTTCGCCTGCTCGACGCACTCCTTCACCGTCCGCGCGCAGTAGCCGACCTTCAGCCCGCTGTCGTAGAGCAGCAGCACCACGCCGTCATAGACCGCCTGCAAGAACGGATTGCCGCGCTGCGTCCGCCGGCCCGCCGCGTGCAGGCCCATGATGTCCACGTCGCTGAACGGGTTCAGTTCCCCGCGCCCGTAGCCGCCCAGCGCCACCAGCGCCATCGGCGGCCGTTTCGCGCCGGGATGCTCCTCCTCATAGTGCGCCAGCCCGCGCTCGAACATCCGCCGCAGCACCGCGTCCATCATCGCCGACCGCAACCGCGCCACCTCGCGCCCGCCGCCGCCCGCGCGGTGCAGCTTCAGCAGCCGGTCTTCCTCCTGTTTGAAAAAATGTCCGTAGAGCGCCAGCCGCCGTCCGCGCTTGTCGCGCTCGCTGGGGCGGAAGCGCTCCGTCGTGTCCTTCAGCAGTTTGTCGAAATCCTCCGGCATCAGGCCGCGAACATACGCAACGCCTCCCGGACTTCCAAGTTGCTTTTGCCCGCGCCCGACCTAATATTCGCGCCCCATGCTGAAACTCGGCGTCAACATTGACCACGTCGCCACGCTCCGGCAGGCCCGCTACAAGGGCGAGCCGACCGGCGCCATGCCCGAACCCGATCCCGTCGTCGCCGCCTCCATCTGCGAACTGGCCGGCGCGCACGGCATCACGCTCCACCTCCGCGAAGACCGCCGCCACATCCAGGACCGCGACCTGCGCCTCATCCGCCAGACCTGCCGCACGCGGATTGACCTCGAGATGGCCACCACGCCCGAGATCATCCGCATCGCGCTGGAGTTGAAGCCGGAAATCTGCTGCCTCGTCCCGGAGAAACGCGAAGAGATCAGCACCGAGGGCGGCCTCGATGTCGCCGGCGGCTACAAGACCGTTGCCGCCGCCGTGAAACAGTTGCGCGCCGGCGGCCGCGAAATCAGCCTCTTCGTGGACCCCGACCGCAAGCAGCTCGAAGCCAGCGCCCGCACCGGCGCGGAGTTCGTCGAGCTGCACACCGGCGCCTACGCCAACGCCGCCACCCACGCCGCGCGCGAGCGCGAACTCGACCGCCTCATCAGCGGCGCGGAGCTGGCCCACAAGCTCGGCCTGCGCGTCAACGCCGGCCACGGCATCAACTACGAGAACATCCACGACATCCTCCGCATCCCGCATCTGGTCGAGTTGAACATCGGCCACTCCATCATCAGCCGCGCCGTGCTGGTCGGCCTCGACCGCGCCGTCCGCGAGATGCTCGCGCTGATGGCGGACTATCCCGCCGCGCCGTGACGGGCCGCCGGGTTTCGGTTAGCGGGAGGACTTTGGAGCCGACGATGGCGGGAAATCCGAAAGTCGAAACTCGAAAGTCGAAAGAAACTCGAAGTTCGAAATCCGAAGTCTCGATGCCACTTCATCCCCACCCGCCGTTTCGGAATTCGATATTCGGATTTCTTTCGACTTTCGAGTTTCGTGGCTTCGGATTTCCCCCTCTGCTGCTGGCCTTCGCCCTCGCTGCGACCGCCGACCTCGCCGACTTCCAGCTCCCTCAGACCCTCACGCAGCTCCTTAACGAGAGCACCGTCACCCGCGCGATGGACAAAGTCCACGAGGCCGACGAACTGCGCAACGCCGGCCGCCTCGAACAAGCCGTCGCCGCATCCGCCGAGGCCGTCGCGTTCGCGCCGGAGATGCCAATG
>JACRKA010000149.1 GCA_016219905.1 Verrucomicrobiota bacterium | reverse complement strand
GCCGTTCTCCGGGTCAAGGTTGCCGGTGGGTTCGTCGGCCAGGATCAGCTTGGGTTGGACCAACAGGGCGCGGGCAAGCGCGACTCGTTGCCGTTCGCCGGTGCTCAACTGCGATGGATAGTGGCGGGCCCGCGGCGTCAGACCGAATCGTTTGACCAACTCCAAGGCGCGCTCCCGTGCGCGGGGGATTTCGTGGGCCACGGTCGCCGCCAGGATGTTGTCCAGCACGTCCAGATACGCCACCAGATGGAACCGCTGGAACACGAACCCGATGTGACGCGCCCGGAACGCGGCGCGTTCGCCGTCACCCATCCGATAGAGGTCGGTCCCGTCCACCGTGACGCTGCCATTGTCGGGCGTCAGCAGTCCGCCCGCCATCAAGAGCAGCGTGGATTTTCCGCAGCCGCTCGGCCCTTGGATCGCGACGTATTCCCCGGCGCGCGCCTCGATGGACACGCCGGTGACCGCATGAACCGCCGCGCCTCTTGCTTGGAACGTCTTGCTTGTTTGTTCGATGCGAAGCATGAAACCGGTCACTCCTCTCGCAGCATGGCGGCCGGATCCTGTCGCGCGGCCAGCAGCGCCGGGCCGGCTGTTGCCACCAGCACCAGCACCAGTCCGCCGATGAACAACGCGGCGCCCATCGGCACGCCGGCAAGGGAGACGCTCAAGTGTCTGGCACCTTCTCCTGCCCACTCTTGGCCGATACGGATGCCAACCGGATACCCGATCGCTGCGCCGGCCAAACCGATCGCCAGCGCTTTGCCGAGGAACAGCAGGGCGACCTGCCAGGATCTCAGACCCAGCGCACCGAAAATTCCGATTTCCGCCCGGCGGTCGCGCACATTGGTCCACATCAGAAACCCAACCCAGACCAGCGCGCCGAGAATCATCAGCGGCACCACCACACGGGCCAACAGTTCCTTCTCGCGCTTGCCTGCTTCGCGGTTTTGACGTTCCTGTTTCGCCGCCGCCGCCGCGGCCTCCACCACCCGCTGCCGCGCTTCCGACCGTGCGCTGGCCACTTTCGCGAATTCGAAGACCTGAACGTCCGGCAGGATGGTGCGAATCTCCCTCTGGATCACAGCCACACGGTCGCCGGGGCACATGCACTCCACCGCCATGATCTCGTTGATCTGGCCCGGCTTGTTCAGGATGGCCTGCGCCAGCGGCAACGCTACCCACAGCCCCACATCGTCGGGACCGCCCTCTCCCGATTGCACACCCATGACGGTCAACTTGTGGCCGCGGAACTCGATTGAGTCACCGGTCTTCAATCCGAACTTCTTCTGCAACTGCTGCCCGATTACCGCGCCGTGTTCCGGCACGGGCTGTAGCAGCGGGAGCTGGCGCTTGCCCTGGACATAGACTTCGCCCTTCACGCCGATCAACTTCACGGGGAGGTTCCCGCGCTCCGGCCACTCCATCCGTTGCTGCAACGTCGGCAGCACATGGTTGATCGTCGTCGGCTTGCGCGCGGCGAGACGGTCGCCGTATTCCTCCGGCATGGTCGTGGCCGCGTAGCCGCGCGCGAACATCTCCGCCATGTTCTCCGTCGCGCTGACCAGCACGGTGGTGAACCCCATCTTCAGCGTGAGCTTGCGGAACTCCTCCTGCAACTGGTGCATCCTGCCTTCCGTTTCCACCTGGCGCTGCTGTGCCAGTTGCTCTGTTCGCGCGTTATAGCAGGCCAGCGCCGTCAGGACTCCGCCGACGCCGACGATGGCAACGGCCACCGAAACCGCCGCCAACAGGAAGGCCAGCCATCGGTAACGGATCTCTCGCAGGATCAACTGTGGAATCTTCATGCGCATTTCCGACTTTTCCTGACAACCGATAAGAACAGGCCGCACATCGTAGGCCCAAGTTCCGGCCCGTCAACGCGTAAAATCCCCGGCTCACCCCCGGCACGGCCCAAGACGCGGCTTGACAATTTCCTGATGGATATTACAAACAACATCAACCATAACACCACCGCAACTGATCCGGCAGATGCCATGCACATACCTGATGGATTTCTTGACGCAAAGACGGCCGCCGCGACCGGCGCGCTGGCCGTGGGCGGGCTTGCGCTGGCGCTGCGGCAGGTGCGGACGCGGCTGCCGCGACGGCGCGTGCCGCTGATGGGGCTGGCGGCGGCGTTCGTGTTCGCGGCGCAGATGCTGAACTTCCCGGTGGGTGGCGGCACGAGCGGTCATCTGGTGGGCGGTGTGCTCGCGGCGGTGTTGCTGGGGCCGAGCGCGGCGGTGGTGGTGATGTCGGCGGTGCTGATTGTGCAGTGCTTCCTGTTCGCCGACGGCGGCGTGCTGGCGCTGGGGGCGAATGTTTTTAATATGGCGATCGTCGGCACGGTGGGCGGCTACGGCATCTATCGCGTGGCCCGGCGGATGGTGAGTGGGCTTCGCGGGCTGGTGTTCGCGTCGGCGTTCGCCGGGTGGTGCAGCACCGTGATGGCGGCGCTTGGCTGCACAGGCGAGTTGGCATGGTCGCGCACGGTGAGTTGGTCTGTCGTGTTTCCGGCGATGGCCAACATCCACATGCTCATCAGTCTCGGCGAGGCGTTGATCACGGCGCTGGTGGTGGTCGGCATCGCGCGCGCGCGGCCGGAACTGGTCGAGGAAGGCGCGCCGCCGCGGCCGAGCGAACGGTATGGCGAACTGGTCGGGTTTGGCGTGCTCATCACGCTGGGCTTGGCGTTGCTGGTGTCGCCATTCGTGTGCGAATGGCCCGACGGGCTGGAGAAGGTCGCCGCGACGCTCGGCTTTGACCGCAAGGCAATAGAACATCCGTTGGTGGCGTCACCGCTGGCCGATTACCAATGGCCCGGCATGAAGTCGGCGGTGTGGGCCACGGCGCTTGCCGGGGCCATCGGGACGGTGGTGGTTTTCGTCCTCGCGTTCGTCCTGGCGCGTGTGCTGGCGCCAAAGTCGAAGGACGACGCGCCATCGCCCGGCCGGTGAGGGGCCTCCGGTCTCAACGCGCTGAGCTAGGTGGCGTGGCCAGCGAGCGCACTTCGGCCCACGCCTGCATCACGTCGCGCAACGATTCGAGGTGGGTCAACTGTGAGGCGGCGGCTTCGCGCCGCACGGGCAGCAACTCGGCCAGGCTGATGTCGCCGGCGGCGTGGCGGGCTTCGGCGGTCTTCGACACGGTCGCGGCACGCGGCAGGATTTCCGTCCGCAGGGTGCGCGCGGTGGCGAGGGCGTTGGCCAATTGGGTGTGGCTCTCGCGAAGGCGCTGGGTCAGGTCGTTGCGCGTGATGGTGGCGCGGGCCTCCGCGGCGGTCAGGTCGGCCCGCGCGGCGCTGATCTTGCCGCGGTTGCGGTCGAAAAGGGGCAAAGGGATGCGCAAGCCCACGTCGAAGGTGTTCGCCTTGTCGGCCTCGACGCGGCGGTAGAGCAACTCGACGTTGATGTCCGGGACGCGCTCGGCTTTGGCGAGGTCCACGCGCGCGCTTTGCGCGGCGACGGCGGCGTCGGCGGAGGCGATGGCGGGATGGCGGTCCAGGTCGGCGGCGAGTTCTTCGAGCGCGGGCACGTCGAAAGCGGTCTCGAGGCTGCCAGCGATTGACGCAATCTGCAGTGCCGGCCGGCCGATGGCGCCGGCGAGGGTGACGAGGGCTTGGAGATGGAGGGCGCTGGCGCGTTGGTGTTCGAGGCGGGCGCGGGACAGTTCGATTTCGACGCGGGCGGTTTCGTCGGGTGTGGCGTCGCCGGCCTGGACGCGGGCTTTCGTCAGGGCGACGAGTTCGCTCGCGCTCGCGGCGAGTTTGCCCTGCGCGAGCGCGGCCTGTTCCTGGTAGAGCGCGGTGGCAAACGCGCTGTGAACTCGCCGGCGAACGGCGCGCAGTCTGGCCTCGGCGTCGAGCAGCAGGCGCTGGCGGTCGAGTTGTTCGACCTGGCGCGCTTTGCTGAGGCGGCTGCCAAGAGGAATGGTTTGGGCGACCCCGGCGAGATATTCGGCTTCGCTGGTGGTGCGGCCGCTGATCGGCGCGGATTCCATGCGGGCGATGACAGCGGGATTCGGGAACGCGCCGGCCTGCCGCGCGCGGCCTTCGGCGGCAGCGGCCAGTGCGCGGGCCTCGGCCAGTTCGGGGTGGTGTTGTTCGGCGAGCATCATGGCTTGCTCCAGCGTCAGCCGCGAGACGGAGTTCGTCGAAATGGCTTCGACGGCGTTCGCTGACACGCACGCGAGCAGACAGGTCAGGAAGATGTTCTTCATTGGGCACCTCCATTATCGAGGCTGATGGGTTTTCCGTAGCGCAGGTAGAGCGCTGGCACGATCAGCATGTTCAAGAGCATCGAACTCAGCAGGCCGAACAGGATGACGATGGCCATCGGCGTCTGGATTTCGCTGCCGGGCTTCTGGCCACTGAGAGCCAGCGGAATCAGCGCGAGACCGGCGGCCATCGCGGTCATGAGAATCGGCGCGAGCCGCTCCATCGCGCCGCGAAACACGGCTTCGCGGAAATCGCTCACACCTTCGTGTTGTTGCAAGTGGCGGATGTGGGCGACGAGCATGATGCCGTTGCGCGTGGCGATACCGAACACGGTGATGAAGCCGATGAGCGAGGCGACGCTGAGCACGCCGCCGCTGACGAACACGCCGGCCACGCCGCCGATGAGCGCGAGCGGCAGGTTGAGCATGACCAGCGCCGCGTCTCGGGCCGATCCGAACGCGAGGTTTAGCAGGAAGCCGATGCCGAACACCACCGCCACGCCGAGCAGGGCGATGATGCGGCTGGCTTCCGCGGCGCTCTCGAACTGCCCGCCATACTCGACGCGGTAGCCGGGCGCTGTGCCGGCGATGGGGTCCACGAGTTTCTTGCAGTCGTTGACCACCGAGGTCACGTCGCGGCCGGCGACGTTGCACATCACGACGATCTTGCGCTCGACCTGCTCGCGGCTGATGTAGTTCGGGCCGGTTTCCTTGCGGATGTCGGCGAGGCTGCGCAGCGGCACCTTCGCGCCCGACGGCGTGTCCACGGGCAGGTCGCCGAGGTCGTCCGTGCGCCAGCCTTCGGGGCCGCTCAAACGGACGACGAGGTCGAAGGAGTTGCGGCCTTCGAGGACGCGCGAGACGGTCACGCCTTTGATGGCCGACTCCATCGTGCGGGCCACGTCGCGCACCGTGAGGCCGTGGCGCGCGATGGCGTGGCGGTCGAAATGGGCGCGGAGGATGGGCACGTCGGTCTGTTGCTCGACGGAAAGGTCCACCACACCAAGCACGGTCTGCATCGCCTGTCGCGCCTTTTCAGCGAGCAGGCGCAACTGGTAGAGGTTCTCGCCGAAGATCTTCACCGCCACGTTCGCGCGCGAGCCGGAGAGCATGTGGTCAATGCGGTGCGAAATCGGCTGGCCGATGATGACGTTCACGCCGGCCAGCAACGAGAAGTCGCGCCGCAGGGCTTCGAGGAATTCCGCCTTGGTCCGCTTGCCCATCTTCAGCGACACGTCAATCTCTGACGACTCGACGCCCTGGGCGTGTTCGTCGAGTTCAGCGCGGCCCTGGCGGCGCGCGACGCCGGTGACCTCCGGGTGCGACAGCAGCGTGCTCTCGATGATCCGGCCGAGTTCGTCAGACTGGTCCAGCGACGTGCCGGGCAGCGTGACGGCGCTGAGGGTGAGCATGCCCTCGTTGAACTCCGGCAGGAACGAGCGCCCCATGAACGCCGTGGACCCCAGCGCAAGCGCCAGCATCAGCGTGGCGGGCACCGTCACCATCAACCGGTGCGCCAGGACCCACGTGAGGACGCTCGCGTAGTGCGACTTCAGCCAGCGAACGACGCGCGGCTCATGGCCTTCGCGCACCGCCCGGCTGCGCGGCAACGCGAGATGGCAAAGCACCGGCGAAACAGTCAGCGCCACCAGCAGCGACGCGCCGAGCGACACGATGTAGGCGATGCCCAGCGGCTTGAGCAGGCGGCCCTCGACGCCGCTCAGGAAGAAAATCGGCACGAACACCAGCGCGATGATGAGCGTGGCGAAGACGATGGAGCTTTGGATTTCCACGCCGGCGTCGAAGACCGTTTGCAACGTCGTCTTGCGCTTCGCCTCGGGCCGCAGGCTGTTTTCGCGCAGGCGGCGGAAGACATTTTCCACGAGGATGACGGCATCGTCCACCAGCGCGCCGATGGCGATGGCCATGCCGCCGAGCGTCATCGTGTTGATGGTGTCGCCGAACGAACGCAGCGCGAGCACGGTGATGACCAGCGAGAGCGGGATGGCGGTGAGCGTGATCAGCGTGGCGCGCACGTTGCCGAGGAACAGGAGCACGATGACCACCACCAGCAGGCCGCCGTCACGGAGCGCGGCCAGGACGTTGCGGACGGCGATCTCGATGAAGTCCGCCTGCCGGAAGATGTGTTTGTCTATCTTCATGCCGGCGGGCAGCTTCGCGGCGATGTCGTCGAGCACGGCGTCGAGTTCCTTGGTGAGCGTGAGCGTGTTCGCGCCGGGCTGCTTCTGGACGCCGAGGATCACCGCGGGCTGGCCGCGCGTGGAGCCTGCGCCGCGCTTGGGTTCCTCGCCGATGCGCACCTCGCCGAGGTCGGCGACCTTGGTCGGCACGCCGTTGACGGCGGCCACAACGGTCTGGCCGATGTCGTCGAGCGTCCGCACGCGGCCCGCGCCGGTGACCAGCCATTCGGAGCTGCGCTCGTTGATGAAGCCTGCGGAGACGTTCTCGTTGCCTTCTTGCAGGGCGCGCAAGACTTGGCTCAGCGAGATGCCGCGGGCCAGCAGTTTGTCCGGCGAGAGCACGACTTGGAACTGTTTCACGCCGCCACCGATGGGCGTGACTTGCGAGACGCCCGGCACGGAGAGGATGCGCCGCCGCAAAACCGTGTCGGCGGTGGTGCGCAGTTCGATGGGCGAGTGTTTGTCGGAGGTGAGCGAGAGGAACAGGATTTCGCCCATGATGGACGACACCGGCGCGAGGACGGGCCGCTCGACCTCCGGGGGCAGTTCGCCGGCGGCGACGTTCACCTTTTCGGCGACGATCTGCCGCGCCCCGTAGATGTCGGTGCCCCACTCAAACTCGATCCAGACAATGGACAGCCCGACGGCGGTGGCGGAGCGCACGCGCCGCACGCCGGAGGCGCCGTTGACGGCGGCTTCGATGGGGAACGTGACCTGGCTTTCGACCTCGGCGGGCGCCATGCCGCGCGCCTCGGTGATGACCGTGACGGTCGGCGCGGTGAGGTCGGGGAACACGTCCACCGGCATGCGCGTGGCCGTGTAGCCGCCGACGAAGAGCAACAACGCGGCGCTGACGACCACGGCGGCGCGGTTGCGGAGGGACCAATCGATAAGGGTGCTGATCATGGCAATTCTTGGTTCAGTTCATGGAGAAGGGAAAATATGGTCTTGCCCGTCTGCCAGTTGGGTGTTACCTATTTCGGCATGAGAACATTGACGATCAAACTGGAATCGGACCAGGACGCGTGGCTGGAGGCACGGGCGCGCGCGTTGAAACGCTCCAAGGGCAGCGTGCTTCGCGAACTCATCAACGAGCGGCAGGCGGCCAAAAGTGGGAGTCTGGGTCATGTGTTGCGGGATTTGTGTGGTTCACTCAAGGGTTCCAAGGATTTGAGCACCCGTCCGTTGAAAGGCTATGGCCGCGCCTAGACTTTTGTGCGACACCGGGCCACTGGTGGCGTTTCTCAACCGCGGCGACCAGTATCACGACTGGGCCAGCGAGCAGTTCGACCGCATCGCGCAGCCGTTGTTGACCTGCGAAGCGGTCATTTCCGAGGCCGTGTTTCTGCTGCAGAGCGACGGCCTGCCGACCGATCCGCTGTTCGAGGCGATTGACCGCGGCGCAGTGCTGGTGCAGTTCTCGGCCGAGGAGCATTGGCCCGACCTGCGTCGGTTGCTGGGCAAATACGAGAACCTGCCGATGAGTTTCGCCGATGCCTGCCTGGTGCGAATGGCGGAGTTGGCCGGCCGTTGCCAGGTCTTTACCACCGACCGGCATTTCCGCATCTATCGCCGCCATGGCCGGGATGTCATCCCGCGGTTGGCGCCGTTTTGAAAGCCGGCTTCGCATTGCCTCGGCTTGAAGCTGTTGCGGTGTGGTTTGCATTTTGTCAGTGGACATGCCCGTGCGCCGGAATCGCCGACGAAACCGACGCGAGCCGGACCGCGTAGGCGCCTTTCGTGACAACGCGCTCGCCTTCGGCCAAGCCGGCGAGCACCTGCACCCAGTGGCCGTCGCGGACACCGAGGGTGAGGTCGCGTTTCTGGAACGTCTCGCCCGCCACCTGGACGAACGCGATCGGCCGCCCGTCCTCTTCCACGATCGCCGAACCCGGCACAGCCAGCGCGTCCTCCACACGGCTGGTCTCGACGAACAGGTTCACGGCCTGCCCGACGCGGAGCGCGCCCGCCGCGTTCTTCACTTCATAGACCAACGCGACGGTCCGCGTGACCGCATCCACCTGCGGGCTGAGAAAGACCAGGCGTCCGCCGCCATCGCCCGTCACCGGCACGAAGCGGCCCGGCTCGGCGGGCGACTCGTAGCTGGCGCTTTTCGCCGCGCTCAGGCGCTGGACGTTCGCTTCGGGAATCCGCACTTCGAGGAACACCGTCGAGGCGTCGAGCACGGTGAACACGGCCTTCTCCGCGGCAATGAATTCACCGACGGCCGCGCCGGACTGGCTGACGATGGTGCCCGCGATGGGGGAGCGGAGTTCGATGGCCAGCGGCGCGTCAGTCTTGGCCCCGCCGCCGGCGAGCAGGTTCGTCCCCGCCTGCCGATAGGTGGCCTGCAACGCGAGCGCCGCGTCGTGGTTGGCCTGCGCGGTCTTGAAGGCGGACTCGGCCTCCTGCAACTCGCGCTGCGACCGCGCCTGCTGTTCCGCGAGTTTCCGGACACGCTCAAAGGCCGTGCGCGTCTGGTCAAGCGCCACTTTCGCCTTCGTCACGGCCGCCTCGGCTTCGACAAACCGCGCCGCTACATCGCCGAACGTCGGCTGCAACAGCGCCAGCGTCTGGCCGGCCTGCACCTTGTCGCCGACGAGCGGCATCGTCTTTCCGGGCGGCAGCAGCAGCCGTCCGTTGATCGGGGGCGTGACGGCAGCGAGCGTGCCGGGCTTGGCGGTGGTCGTGGCGGGCAGGCGCAGTTGTTCGACGAGACGTCGTTTGCCCACCGGCCCGGTGCCGCTGAGGACTTTCCATTGTTGCTCCTTGAGGAAGCTGATGCCGTCGGGCGGCTCCGGCACTTCGGCGTGGGCGGCAGCGTCCGCGGTCGCGAACACTTTCACCGGCGGAAGTTTCAACTCGGCTTCAGCGCCATCCGTCGGGATGAACACGCTCACGTTCCACTCGCCCGCTTTCGGGAACGTGAGCTTCGGCTCGTAGATGCCGGCGCGGGACGGCGTCTTCTCGATGTGCTCCAGCGGCGGTTCCTGCCCAAGCGCGAACTGGAAGCGGATCGGCCCTTCGCGGCGCGGTTCCAGCGTCTTGAGATCGGTGACGTGCGTGACAAACCGCGTTGGCGCGCCCGCGACGACGAGCCGATGCTCGGCGAAAATCTCGTGGCGGTCGGTCCAGACGGAAACCTGCGCCATCTTGGGTTCGTCAGCCGGGGCGTGCGCGCTGCCGTGGCCGGGGTCTTTGGCGCGGTTGCAGCCGAGCAGCAGGAGCAGTCCCACGCTGGCGGATACGGTTCTGAAAATGGTTTGTCTCATATAATAAATCCGGTTGCTGCCTCATCTGCTTGCACGTTGTCGTGCGGCCGACAAACGGCCCTGCCCGCGAGGCAATCAGGCAAGAAGAGGGCACAACGCGCCGGTGCGCGGCGCGTCAGGCCGGAGAGGAATCAGGCGAGGGGAGGAGCGCGAGACTGGGACGGCCGCGGCAAGTTTTCGCCGGGTGGCCGGATGCGTTCGTAGGAAAACGGCTGCGGTGTGCTCTGCGGTTTGAACACCACCGGCGTCAACGGAGAGGCGACAAACTGGACGTCCAAGACCGGCCGCGCCGTCTGGGTGACCTTGAACTTGTGCTGTAACGCCGAGTGGGGCTGGTGGCCGTCGTGGCCATCGTGGCTGTCGGCGAAGATCTCACCATCTGTGTCATGGTGACCGTCGGCGGCGCCGGCCGACGAATCGTCCCAGTGCGGCACCGCGTAGAGGTGCATCGGGACGTAGAAGAGGCAGCCAATGAGCCAGACCGCCACGGAGAAGCGCCATGCGAACGACGCCGCACGGCGCGATACGGACAAGAATTGGGTAACGGTCATGTTCACCCCAAACTGCGCTGAACTACTAGATGTTTGATTGCTGCTGGTCAAGCTCATTGGTCCGGCCAAGGAGGCGAACGTGGGGCGAACTTGGCTTGCCAGCGACACAACGCAGGCTATCATCCTGTCGATGGCCGGACCCAACAAAGCGCGTTACATCATGATCGGCGGCTTCCTCGGCGCCGGGAAAACCACCGCCGTCGGCAAGCTCGCGCGCCAGCTCACCGACCGCGGCCTGCGCGTCGGCCTCATCACCAACGACCAAGGGAGCGAACTGGTGGACACGATGACGCTGCGGTCGCAAGGGTTCGAGACGGCGGAGATCCTCGGCGGCTGCTTCTGCTGCCGGTTCAACTCGCTCATCGAAGCCTCGCAGCAGCTTTCCGCGACAACGCGGCCCGACGTGTTCATCGCCGAGCCGGTGGGCAGTTGCACGGACCTCGTCGCCACCGTCACATATCCGCTGCGGCGGCTTTACGGCAACGACTTCACCGTCGCGCCGGTCAGCGTGATGGTGGACCCGATCCGCGCGCTGCGGGTGCTCGGCGTGGAAAAAGGCGGCGGCTTCTCCGAGAAGGTCGCCTACATCTACGCGAAGCAACTGGAAGAAGCCGACCTCATCGTCATCAACAAAAGCGACCTGCTCGACGCTTCGAGACTGGAGTCGCTGCGCAAGGCGCTCGCCGCGAAGTTTCCCCGCACCGAAGTCGTGGCGGTCTCCGCGCGCCAGGGCACGGGTCTTGACGCGTGGTTTGCGCGACTGACCACCGAGACGCAGGCCGCGCGGCGCACGATGGAGGTGGACTACGACCTCTACGCTGACGGCGAGGCGCTGATGGGCTGGCTCAACTGCACCGTCCGGCTCGCGGCGACGGAGTTGTTCGACGCCGACGCGTTGTTGCAGCAGTTCGCAGGCGAAATCCAGCGGCGCCTGCAGGCGCAGCAGGCGGAGATCGCGCACTTGAAGATGACCTTCAGCCCGGACGGCACGACTCTCGGCCACGTCGCCGTCGTCAACCTCGTCCGCAACGATTTCGTGCCGGAACTTGGCATGAGACTGGGCGAGCCGGTGAAGGGCGGCGAGTTGTTCATCAATCTCCGCGCCGAAGCCGCGCCCGATGCGCTCGCGGCGACCGTGATGGAATCCGTGCCGGCGGTGATCGCAAGATTCCCTACGCTGCAAGCGAAGTTGAATCACGAGGAGCATTTCCGTCCGGGCCGTCCACAGCCGACGCATCGCGACAACTTCGCGGCTGACGCAACAGCGGCTTCCCGATAGGTTCTGCCCATGCGCCTTGACCTGCTCGACACCTACAGCCGGCTCGAAAGCCCGGTGCATCGGCTGCCCGCGGCGCTGAAGCTTGCCGCGGCGGTGGCGTGGGTGTTCCTGACAATCCTGCTGCCGGTGGCGCAGTGGCCCGGCTTCGTCATCATCGCGGTCGCGCTGGTGATCGTTGCCGGCCTGAGCCGGATTCCGGCGGCGTTTCTCACGAAACGGCTGCTGTTGCTGGAGCCGTTTGTGATCGGCGTGGCGGTGCTGGCGCTGTTCCAGCCGCACGGCTGGGTCGTGTTCCTGACGCTGCTGCTGAAGACCAACCTCTGCCTGCTGACAATGATTCTGCTCTCGAACACGACGCCGTTCTCGGAAGTGCTGCGCGTGCTGAAGCGGCTGCGCGTGCCGGCGATTCTCGTCACGACGCTGGCGCTGATGTATCGCTACCTCGCGGTGCTCGTGGAAGAGACGGCGCGGATGCGCCGCGCGCGGGCGAGCCGGACGTTCGTCCGGCGGCGCGGCGCGGCTTGGCAGTCGCTGGCGACGATCATCAGCCAGCTTTTCATCCGCTCGACCGAGCGCGCGGAGCGCATCTATGCGGCGATGTGCGCGAGGGGGTGGCGATGAGAGAGAAGTCCGAAATCCGAAGGCCGAAGGCCGAAGGAAGGTCGAAATCCGAAGGCCGAAGAAACGTCGTGAGGTTTCTGCTGACCTTTTCGGATTTCTGCCTTCGGACTTCGACCTTCGGCCCTTCATCGCGTCTCCTGCCGACAACGAAGATTTCACACCCATGAGCGCCGCCCTCGAACTCCGCAACCTCCGCTACCGCTACGGCGACGGCACGGAGGCGTTGCGCGGCATCAGCTTCAATGTCGCCGAAGGCGAGTGCGTCGGCTTGATTGGCCCCAACGGCGCGGGCAAGTCCACGCTGCTGCTCCACCTCAACGGCATCCTGCCGGAGCGGCTCGACGGCGCGCCGGCGGTGTTCGTGTTCGGCGAGCCGCTGACCGAGGCCACGCTCGACAAGATGCGGCGCGCGGTCGGCGTCCTGTTTCAAGATCCCGACGACCAACTCTTCTGCCCGACAGTGTTCGAGGACGTGGCGTTCGGGCCGCGGCAGTTCGGCGCGAGCGAAACCGACGTGGCAGCGCGGGTGGGCGCGGCGTTGAAGCAGGCGGGGCTGGCGAACTTCGAGAAGCGCTCGCCGATCCATCTCAGCCACGGCGAGAAACGACGCGTCTGCTTGGCGGGCGTGCTGGCGTGCGAGCCGCGCGTGCTGGTGCTGGACGAGCCAACCAGCGACCTCGACCCACGCGGCCGGCGCGAGTTGAAGGAATTGCTGCGGCAACTGCCCGTGACGAAGATCATCGCGACGCACGACCTGGAGCTGGTGGTGGAGTTGTGCAGCCGCGCGATCGTGCTCGACCGGGGCGAGGTCGTCGCGCAGGGGCCGAGCGCGTCGCTGCTGGCTGACGAGCCGTTGATGCTCGCTCACGGCTTGGAGATGCCGCACATCCTCAAACATCACCACCCGCACCCCCACGACCCATCGTAGCGGCATCCCCGCGTGACGCCCTGTCACGACGGTCTCAAGAGGAGGTCACTCCAGCGGCGTCAGGCGGATGTTGCGGAAGTGGACTTCGCCGCCCTCGGACTGGAGGGCGACGGGGCCGGCCACGATTTCGCAACCGGTGGCTTCATTCACGAGCTTGCCGTTGACGGAGACCTTGAGGCTGCCGCCGCGGAGTTCGATTTCGTAGAGGTTCCATTCGCCCGGCGGCTTCTCGTTACCCTCGATCTTCTTCACGATGGTGATGTCGCCGGTCTTTTCGCCGCCGTTCTTCTTCGAGAGGCGGGCGGCGTCGCCGTCCATCTTCAAGCCGTGGAACGTGATCAGTGTGCCGGCGTCGCCGCTCTTGAGCTGGCATTCAAAGCAACGTGGCAGGGCCTTGGGTTCGCCGCCGATGCGCAGGAAGACGCCGCTGTTGCCGGGCTTGTCCGGCCAGCGCCACTCGACGCTCAGCTTGAAACTGGTGAAGGATTTCTCGGTGGCGAGCCAGCCCATCGGCTCGCCTTTGCAGACGATGACGCCGTCGCGCACGCTCCAGACGTCTTCCTTCTTCACCTGCGGCTCGACGGAGAACGCGGTCCAGCCGTTGAGGTCCTTGCCGTTGAACAGATCCACCGTCTTCGACGCGGCGATGCACCAGAGGGTCTTCTCAGTGCGGAAGAACAGTTCGCCGTTGGAGGAGGCCAGCGAGGAGTTGCTTTTCTCTTTCAGCGAGTTGACCGCGAGCAGTTCGAACTTCGGGCTGAACTTGAAGACCGCGATGTCGCCGGACTGGAAGGGCAGGTAGATGCGGTCGCCGGCCAGCAGCATGGATGACCACGAGCCGCCTTTGACGCCCGGAATTTTATGCTCCCAGACGTCGTTGCCTGTCGCCAGTTCCTGACACAAGACCTGGCCGCCGCCGAAGTAGATGCGGCCGTCCTTGATGACGCCGGTGCCGATGCCGCCCTTGGCGCGGACCTGATGCCAGAGGCGCTTGGGGGTCACGTCGCCCGAACCGCCGGCTTTGACCGCGAGCGAGTTGCCGTAGTAGCCGCCCATCGCGACGACTGTGCCGTTGCCGAACATGGCCGAATCGTAAACCAGCGGGTTGAGGCCCGCGCAGCGCCACAGCTCGCGGCCGGTCTTCGGATCGAACGCGCGGACTTCCATCGGGAAGCTCATGATCAGCTCCTCGCGCTTGCCGGCGCGGATGATGAGGGGCGTGCTCCAGGAGCCGGTCACGCCATCGCTCTTGCCTTTGAAGCCGTCGGTGCGGTCGGCTGTGTTCCACTCAGGCTCGTCGAATTTCCAGACCGTCTTGCCGGTCTTCTTGTCGAGCGCGAGCAAGGACGCTTTCTCGCTCGGGCCGTGGTAGTGGAAGCACAGGTCGCCGTGGATCACGGGCGAGGAGGCGTTGCCCCAGAGGTTGTCAATCTTGCCGAGATCGCGCCGCCAGAGTTCGCGGCCGTCCATGTCGTAGCAGACCAGCCCGGCGGAGCCGAAACTGGCGATGACGCGCTCGCCGTCGGTGACGGGCGAGGCGGAGCAGTAGGGGTTGCTCTTGTGGGTGCGCTCCGGCTCGCTGTAAACGACGCCCTTCTGCCAGAGCAGCCGTCCATCGGCGCGGTGGAAGCACATCAGCGTGCGGCGGTTCTCCGCCTCGATGGCCTGCGTGATGAACACGCGTTCGCCCCAGACCGCGGGCGTGGAGTTGCCGCGCTCCGGCAGCTTGACGTGCCAGCGGATGTTGCGCTCGATGGACCATTCCAGCGGCAGTTCTTTCTCGGCGGTGATGCCGCTGCCGGCGGCGTCGCCGCGCCATGCGGGCCAGTGGGCCGCGAGCGCGCGCGGGCTGCCCAGTGATGTGGCGGCGAGCAGGGAGAGGACGGAGGCGACACGGAATGCGGCGTTCAGGAAGCGGTGCGAGATCATCATGGCGGTTGATCCTCGGTGGAGTTTTGACTTGTGCGGCCCGCAGCCTATGCAGGCAGCCGCGCGAGGGCGAGAATGAAATCGCGCGCTGGCGCCGCCCTCACGGGACCGGTGCGGCGGGAGTCTGGGCCGGGGTTTCCGGTGTGGGGGAAACAGTCAGGATGGTGTTGCCAGCCGTGTCGAGCACCACCAAGCCGCGCAGCCAGCCCGGCGAACCGGTGCCCGTCATCGCGTCGGACAACGACACGCCGGGCAACGCTCCGGTTGCCAACGGGGCCGTGGCCGCGCCGTTCGCGTCGGTGATGACGTTCGCGAGCACCACGCGCTGGCCTGAGGCATCCAGGCCGACAATCGTGTAGGGCGTCTCCGCGGCGAGTCCGTGGAGGTTCATCGCAACCGACACACTGGGACTGCCGTCAGCGGCCTGCTGCGCCGCCACGGCGATGTTTCCGCTGGCGGTGGGGATCACATCACCCGCGGCAAGCGCCAGCGTGCGGGTGCCGCCGGTTGCCGGCATCGGTTTCCCGGCCTGCCCGGCCTCGCTGGCGGCGGGAGGCTTCGCGCCGGCGGCGTCGGACGGTGGGGTGGAGGACTTGAGCGCCATCTCCAGCGCGTCAGGGTCGAACTCACCCGGTTTCTCTGCCCCTTTCAACTTGGACTTTTGTTTCGGCCTCGGCTTGGCGGTCGCAGGCGACGGCTTCTGCGCTGCGCGCGCAACAACATTGGTCCCGGACCTCTTCGCGCCGACCGAAGCGGCCTTCAGCGGCGGGGCGGCGCTCGCAGGCCCGACGCCCGCGCGATGCTTGGCCTGCCAGACCATCACGCCAGCGACAGCCACCACGGCTACCAAGCCGGCGGCCCACAGCAACGGCCGCGCGCGCGATGTCGGCGGGGGCAGGCGTTGCAGCCGTTCGCGCAGCATCTCCTCCGTCACGACCGGCGCGTCGGCCAGCAGGCGGGCGGAGACTTCGGCGAACTGGCGGCGCAGCCATGTCTGATGCTGGATCATTTCCTCCAGCGCGCGCCGGCAACCCTCGCAGCTCCGCGCATGGGCCAGCACGTCGGCCGCCGGCCGGGCCTCGGCGAATTGCAGGATATGAAGTTGGGCTTCCTTGCAGTTCACGACCTGGGTTTCCCGATGCCGGCGCCGCGAAGGTTCTCGCCGACCTGCGCGTGCGCTTCGCCGAGGCGGGACTTCACGGTGGCGGGCGACTCGCGCAGCGTCTCGGCGATCTGCTCCACGCTCATGTCCTCGGCGTAACGCAGCACCAACACCCCGCGCTGCTTCGGCAGCAACGCATCGAGCGCTTCCCAGAGCAATGCCGTCGGCGAGTCGCGTTGCGCGCCTGCGGGAGACTTCGCCGCGGCAGGTTTCCGGGCGCGCTGGCGCTGCTCGTAACGGCGGACCAGGATGCCACAGAGCCACGTCAAGACCGCCTCGCGCGCGATGGAGTCGTCCCAGTCTTGCCATGCCTCCGCCAGCGCGTCCTGAAACAACTCGCCGCCGTCGCGCCGGTCGCCGGCGAGAAAACACGCCGTCCGGTAGAGCTTCGGTTGGTGCTCGCGCACCGCCGCGCTGAAGTCGCGTTCAGGCATGACAGCTCATCTCCGGCTTTCGCCTTTACTTGGTTCCCAACAATCGTGATTTCTCGGTCGCCGCCCTCACCGCCTGCATCAGCGTGGCCCGCAGGCGGCCGGCCTCCAGCGCGTGGAGGCCCTCGATGGTCGTGCCGCCGGGCGAGGTCACCTGGTCCTTCAACACGCCCGGATGCAGGCCGGTGTCGAGCACCATCTTCGCCGCGCCAAGCACGGTCTGCGCCGCGAGCCGCGTCGCCACGTCGCGAGGCAGGCCCATCGCCACGCCGCCGTCGCTGAGCGCCTCGATGACCATGTAGATGTAAGCGGGGCCGCTACCGCTCAGTCCCGTGACCGCATCGAGGAGTTTCTCCGGCACCTCGAGCGCGACGCCGACAGCGCCGAGGATTTTCTGCGCAAGCGCCGCGTCGTTGGCGGTGGTGGCGGTGCCGACGGCATAGCCCGCCGCGCCTGCGCCGACCAGCGCGGGGGTGTTCGGCATGGCGCGGATGACGCGCGCGCCGGCGGGCAGGGCCGCTTCGAGTTTCGCGAGCGTCACGCCCGCGGCGATGCTCAGCAGCAGGTGGTCTTTGGTGAAAACGGCTTTGATTCCCGCCAAGGCGGCCGGCACCACGCCAGGTTTCACGGCCAGGATGACGAGGCGGGCCTTTTGCACCGCGGCGGCGTTGTCGGCGGTGACGTTGACGCCGGTCTCCTTCGCGAGCGCGGCGCGGAGCGCGTCCACCGGCTCAGCGGCCCAGACGCGCCTGGGCGTGGTCAACCCGGCGCGAAGGACGCCCTTGATGAGTGCCGCGCCCATCTTGCCGCCGCCGATGACAGCGATGGCCAGCGGTTGTCTGCCCGATGAGACCTTTGCCATGGCGCCGGATGATACCGGAGGCCCGCGCGCGGCGCACGCGCGATTTTGGCGGCTAGTGCCTCTGGACAGCTACTTGCCCAGCGGAGTGAACCGGAACTTCTGGCCGCCGATGCTGGCCTCGAACATCAATCCGCCCTTGGTCATGGTGAACACCGCCAGACCGAGCTTGTAGGTCGCCTTGGCCGCCGCACCGTCGGCTGCCGCCACGGCGCTGAGTTGCGCGGCGAGCACCGTCTCGCTCTTCTTGAACGCGTTGAGCGCGTCGGCGGTCTCGAAGAAGATCAACTCCGCATACGACTGCCCGCCCAGCGCCCAGCCCAGCGTCACCTGCGTCAGCTTGGATTTGCCGATGAGCGTGTTCTTCTCATAGACATACCCGCCGCCCTGCGCGCCTCCGATGCCGATGGCGCCCTTGGTGACTTCGGGAAACACGGCGTAGCCCGCGCAGGTGGCGAAGAATTGTTTCAGGCTGGGGTCGGACTTCAAGAACATCGCGACCACATCCTGCGCCTCCTTTTCCGTTTCCGTCACCGCGACGGCGCGGTCCGCTCCCGCCACTGCAAAGGCCATCGTCAAAGCTACCGACAAGAGAACTCGCTTCATGGTTTCCTCGCTTTCTGGATTATTGCTGCACCACCTGTTGTGTCCCTGTGCGACCGGCACGCTGCCGGTTGCTGCGCGAAAACTAAGCCGCAACCCCCGCGGACGCAAGCGGAGGCCCAAGTATTCAGGAAAATAACTTGCGTGGTCCTGTTTGCATTTCTATAGTCCGCGCGCTTTTTCTCCTAAGGAGTCATGGCCGCCGAACACGCCATACCAACGCACGCGGAGCCGCTGTTTAGCATCGGCCCCCTCGCCGTCACCAACTCGATGGTGGTGACGTGGGTGGTCACGCTCGCCATCGTGCTGGTGGTGCAGGCCGGCACGCGGCGGATCAAGCTGGTGCCCAGCGGCGTGCAGAACGTCCTGGAGTTCGTCGTCGAGTCGCTCTACGAGATGCTGGAGGGCATCATCGGGCCGCACTTCGTCCGGCGCACGCTCCCGTTCCTGGCCACGGTCTTTGTTTTCATCCTCGCATGCAACTGGACCGGGTTGATCCCCGGTTTCGGGACCATCGGGTGGGGTGGACCGACGGAGCACGGTTTTCACGTGAACACGCCGTTGCTGCGGCCGACCAATGCCGACGTGAACATGACGATGGCGATGGCGATCACGTTCACGGTGCTGTGGATGGGTTGGTATGTCCAAGCGCAAGGATTTGGCGGCGCCATCAAGCATCTTTTCGCGCCCAAAGGCGGGATGCATGGCGCGATCCTGTTCGTGCTGGTGCCGATATTCATCTTTGTCGGTTTGTTGGAACTGGTCTCGATTTTCTTCGTGCGGCCGTTGGGGTTGACGGTCCGTCTGTTCGGCAACATCTATGCGGGCGACAGCCTGCTGGAAGCGATGGGCGGTGTGCTACACTTCCCGTTCAACGTGCTGACGCTGCTGCCGTTCTATTTCATGGAATTGCTGGTGGGCATTGTGCAGGCGCTGGTGTTCATGCTGTTGTGCGCCGCGTTCACGACCGCCGCCATCATGCACGAAGAAGAAGGTCATTGAGCCTTTTGGATTGCGCGCGATTGTCGCGGCGCAAACAAACGTCAGTCGAAGGAAAGGAAGCAATATGATTGATTCAGCAATGCTGCTGGCCGCCGCAGAGACGGTGGCCTACAACGCGAAGTTCGCCGTGGCGTTCGCCGGTCTGGGCGCTGCCATCGGCGTCGGTCTGGTCGGCTATGGCGCCACCAACGCCATCGGCCGCAACCCGGGCGCGTTCGGCAAGATCCTGGTGATGGGCATTCTCGGCATGGCGTTCGCCGAGGCCATCGCGTTCTACGCGCTGTTCCTGGGCTAGACTGAACTCTGACCGCAGCGACCCGCCCGGCCCGCAGGGGCCGCGGGCGTCGTCTGGCCGGTCACGGGCACTCTTATGATCCCGATCATTCTGGCAGCAGCCGAAACACACCCGCCGGGGTTCTTCGAGCAGTTCGGCGTGGACTGGCCGCATTTCCTGGCGCAACTGGTCACGTTCCTGATCGTGCTCTGGGTGCTGAAGCGATACGCCTACAAGCCGCTGCTCGACATGCTCGAGGAGCGCAAGCGGCGCATCGCCGAAAGCATGGCCCAGGCCGAGCAGATCAAGCAGGAACTGGCCAAGGCCCAGGAGGCGCGCGAGAAAATCCTAGGCGACGCGAACAAGCAGGCGCAGCAGCTCATTGACGAAGCCCGCGCCGCCGCGGCGCGTCAGGGCGACCAGCGCCTCCAGCAGGCCATCGCACAAGCCGAGCAGCTCATCGCGAAGGCCCGCGAGGCGACCGATCTGGACCGCCAGCGCATGATGGCCGAATTGAAACGCGAGATCGGCCGGCTGGTGATTGACACCACGGCGAAGGTCACCGGCAAGGTTCTCACGCCCCAGGACCAGCAACGGCTGGCCGAGGAAACGACCAAGCAACTGGCCGCGTAACGCTCTCCAATGACGACCTCACGCGAAGCCCGACGCATCGCCCGCGCACTGTTCCGCGAGAGCTTCACCGACGGCCGTCTGGACGAGGCCAAGGTGCGGCAGGCGATCCAGCAGCTCGCCGCGGCCAGGCCGCGGATGCTCGTGGCGATCCTCAAGAGCTATGAGCGGCTGGTGCGGCTCGAAGTGGAGCGCAACACCGCCCGCGTCGAGAGCGCGGCGGAACTGGACGCCGCGCTGCGCGGGCGGCTGACGGCGCAGTTGCAGCAGATCTACCGGCGGCCGGTGGCGGCCGAGTTCAACGTGAACCCGGAGTTGATCGGCGGCGTGCGCGTGCGCATCGGCAGCGATGTGTGGGACGGCAGCGTGTCGGGGCGGTTGCGTGAATTGAGTGCAGCTTTGTAAACGGAAAGAAGTTTATGGCGAACATCCTTCAAGAGATCGAAACACAGATCGCCGGCGCGAAGACCGGCGTGGCGCGGCAGAACGTCGGCATCGTCCGCGAGATCGGCGATGGCGTGGCCAAGATCGAGGGCCTCTCCGACGCGATGCTCAACGAGATGATTGACTTCGGCAACAACGTCATGGGCCTCGCGCTCAACCTCGAAGAGACCGAGGTCGGCGCGGTCATCCTCGGCGATTACACCGGCATCAAGGAAGGCACGGAATGCCGCACCACCGGCCGCCTGCTCTCGGTGCCCGCCGGCAAGGCCCTGCTCGGCCGCGTCGTGGACTCCCTCGGCCGCCCGCTCGACGGCAAGGGGCCGATCCAGACGAACACGTTCTATCCCGTCGAGAAGATCGCGCCCGGCATCATCAAGCGCCGCTCGGTCAACCAGCCGGTCCAGACCGGCATCATGGCCGTGGACGCGATGATCCCGATTGGCCGCGGCCAGCGCGAACTGATCATCGGCGACCGCTCCACCGGCAAGACCACCATCTGCATTGACACCATCATCAATAATGCGCGCCTGAACCGCGCCGCGGAGCAGGCCGGCGACAAGAATTATCGGCCGCTCTACTCCATCTACGTCGCGGTCGGCCAGAAGCAGTCCAACATAGCGCGCGTCATCGCCGAATTGGAGAAAGCCGGTGCGATGGAATACACCATTGTCGTGGCGGCTGGTGCT
>JACRKA010000154.1 GCA_016219905.1 Verrucomicrobiota bacterium | reverse complement strand
CCATGCAGCGGGGCGCGCCCGGAAACGCCGGTCGTCCGTGCGATAGGGCAAGCGGCGGCTTGAATCGCGCCCCCGGCCCTTGCCTGCGTTGACTTGGGCCTTTGCGGTGCGGTATCGTCTGCCCGGCTTATGGAAAGACTCTGGGCGCCGTGGCGGATGCAATACGTCCAAGCGGCCAACAAAAGCGGTGAAACATGCATCTTCTGCGCGAAACCGCAGGCGGGCGATGATGAGAAGAACCTCGTCCTTCTGCGCGACAAGACCTGCTTTGCGCTGATGAACCTTTTCCCCTACAACGCCGGCCACCTCATGGTGGCGCCCTACAAACACACTGGCGAACTGGACGACCTCAGTGAAAACGATCTGGCCGACCTCATGCTGTTGACCCGCCGTTGCCGGCAACTGCTCGCCGCTGTCCTGAAACCTGAAGGCTTCAACATCGGCCTCAACCTCGGTCGCACCGCCGGCGCGGGCATCGAGGACCATCTCCACGTCCACATCGTCCCGCGCTGGAACGGCGACACCAACTTCATGCCCGTGCTCGGCGACACCCGCGTCATTCCCGACGCGCTCGAGCCGATGTATCAACGCCTCAAGGCCGGCATCGCCGCGCTTGCCTGAGGCCCCGCCTTCACCAAATGGCCAGCCATCTTCTCCAATTCGACGACCCGCGCGAACTGCTCTCGCTCTACCTCGATGACCCGCGCAACCTCCAGCGCGTCGAGGAGACGCTTGGCGTCCGCTGCGTCGCCCGTGACAACTGGCTCAAGATCGAGGGCGAGGAGAAGAAGATCGAGCAGGCGCTCCACCTCTTCGAGGAACTTCGCGACGCGCGGGAGAACGGCATCCAGATCCGCCGCCACGAGTTCAACTACGCCCTCCAGTCCGTCGCCCGCAATGGCGCCGCCGACCTGCGCAAGATGTTCTCCAGCAAGATCGGCGTCTCGCCCCGCAAACGGCCCATCGCGCCGAAGACCCTGGGCCAGCAGCAATACGTCGAAGCCATCCGCGCGAACGACATCGCTTTTGGCATCGGCCCGGCCGGCACCGGCAAGACCTACCTCGCGATGGCGATGGCGGTCTCGGCGCTGCAAGAGGAGCGCGTCTCGCGCATCATCCTCGCCCGCCCGGCCGTCGAGGCCGGCGAATCGCTCGGGTTCCTGCCCGGCACGTTCGAGGAAAAGGTCACGCCCTACCTGCGTCCCCTCTACGACGCGCTCTACGACATGATGCCCGTGGACGAGATCCAGCGCCAGATGGAGCGCGGCGTCATCGAGATCGCCCCGCTGGCCTTCATGCGCGGCCGCACGTTGAACCATTCCTTTGTCATCCTCGACGAGGCGCAGAACGCCACCGCCGAGCAGATGTTCATGTTCCTGACCCGGCTCGGCTTCGATTCGAAGTGCGTCGTCACCGGCGACATCACGCAGGTGGACCTGCCGACGCACAAACGCTCCGGCCTCATCCAAGTCCAGGACGTTTTGCGCGGCGTCGGCGGCATCGCGTTCGTTTACCTGACCGAGAAAGATGTCGTCCGCCACGAACTGGTGCAGCAGATCATCAAGCGCTACGACGAATTCCGCGCCAAGCGTGGCCTTGCCACCAACGGCGACAAGCCGGCGACGCCATGACCACGCCGCTGCCAACTCCCGTGTCGCCTGCGCCGCCGGGCCGCCCGCGCGCGTGGCTCACCCGCTGGCACCTCGGCCGCGCGGCGTTGTTTGTCTGCGTGCTCGCATCGCTCATCGGCTTGTTCGCCATTGGCGACCTCAGCGGCCTGCTCGACCTTTCCCCCGGCCAGCGTTCGCCGCGGACGGTGATCTCCAGCATCGAGTTTGACTTCCAGGACGGCCCGGCCACCGCCGCCGAACGCGAGCGGGCCGCCGCGGTCGTGCCCACCGTGTGGAAGTTGTCGCTCGACGGCTTCGAGAACAGTTGGCAGCGCATCACGCGCCTGCTGGACCGGCTCACCACCGGCAATATGGAGGACGCCATCGAGCGTTGGAACGAAAGCTCGCGCTACGCGCTCAGCGCGGACGAGGCCAGGGCGCTCGCGCGCTTCGTGGCCGGCAAGCGCGCGCGGCTCAGCGAAGCCAACCGGCTGCTTCGTGAGACCGCGGCGGCAGGCGTCGTCGCCGACCGTTCCGAAGTGGAGGCCATCACCAGCGCCCAAACCGACGCGATCGCGATCACGCCGGGTGAACGCGCCGTGAGAGTGGCCGACTTGTCCACGCCGACCGAGGCGCTGGTGGTGTTCGATAAACAATTTCTCGGCGCGTCCTCCGAGACGGCCGCTACACACGCCGCGTGGCGGCAGCTTGCCGCCGACGCGCTCCAGCCGAACCTTCGCTTCGACCGCGCCGAGACGACGCGCCGCAAGAACGCCGCCCGCGAGCAGGTCCTGCCCGTGTTGCGCCACGTCCGCAACGGCCAGCCCATCGTCTATCAAGGCCAGGAAGTCACCGATGACGCGCTGGCCCTGCTGCGCGCCTACAACGCCGAGTTGATCCGCCAGCGCACCGTCGAGGCGCGCCGCATGGAACGCTATGGCCAGGGATTCCTGCTCTTTATCGTGCTCGTGGCGAGCTGCGGCTACCTCTGGAGCAACCATCCGCAGATGTTGCGGAGCATCAGCCAACTGTTGCTGCTGGTCCTGCTCGCGCTGCTGAACCTCGCGCTGGCCAAGGGCATCATGATCTTCTCCAGCCGCACCGAGCTGGTTCCGTTTGCCGTGGCGCAGTTCGCCATCCCGATGGCCGTCGCGCCGATCCTCGCCGCCGTGCTCCTCCAGGCCGGCCTCGGCGTGTTCCTCACGGTGTTCGTCAGCGTCCTGACCGCGCTCATGGCAGGCAACAGTTTCCCGCTCCTCATCACCGGCATGGTCAGCGGTTTTGTCGGCGTCTATTTCACCCAACACATGCGCCGACGCTCGCGTCTGGTCCGCGCCGGCCTGGCCATCGTCGGGGCCGAACTGGTTTGCATCGTGGCGCTGGCCGGCATGACCCACACCGCCGCCGACACGCTCGGCCCGCAAGCGGCGGCGGGCGTCATCAACGCCGTCGTCACCGTCTTCCTCGCGAGTGGCCTGCTGCCGGTCTTCGAATACATCTTCACCATCACCACCGACATGCGGCTGCTCGAACTGGCCGACCTCAACCACCCGCTCCTGCGCAAACTTTGCCTCGACGCCCCCGGCACCTACCATCATAGCCTCGTCGTCGCCAGCCTCGCCGAGAACGCCGCCGAGGCCGTCGGCGCCAACCCCGTCCTGGCCCGCGTCGCCTCCTACTATCACGACATCGGCAAGGCCAGCCAACCCCAGTTCTTCACGGAAAACCAGCCGCCCGGCGCCAACCCGCACGATCAACTTCCGCCGGGCGAGAGCTTCCGCATCCTCGCCGACCACATCGAAACGGGAGAGGAGCTTGCGCGCAAGCATCGCCTCAGCCCGCCGATCATTGACGTCATCCGCCAGCACCACGGCACCACGCTGGCCCGATCCTTCTTCCACAAGGCCCGCGAGCAGGCCAAGGCCGCCGCCGCCGTCGTCCGGCCCATCAATGGCGCCGCGCAGGCTGACACCGTCCTGCTCCCGCGCGAAGAAGACTTCCGCTACGCCGGCCCGAAACCCAACTCGAAGGAAACCGCCATCATCAGCCTCGCCGATGCGGTCGAGAGCGCCAGCCGTTCGCTGCGCGATCCGACCCCCGACAGCGTCCGCGCGCTGGTCACCGACATCATCAACCGCCGGTTTGAGGACGGCCAGCTTAACGAAGCCGATATCACCATCCAGCAACTCCACGTCATCGCCGGGCGTTTTGTCCAGACCCTGCTCGGCATGCACCACACCCGCGTCGCCTACCCCCAGGATGAAGGCCAAGCCGCCCCCCGTGCAGATCAGCCTCAGCAATCGCCAGCGCCACCTGCGGATCAACAGAGCCGCACTGCTTAGGTTTCTGCGCGCCGCTGTAAATGTAGCCGCCGACGTGAGGAGGCGGACCATCAACGATTCCCTCCGCGACCTCAGCATCGCCCTCGTGGACGACGCGGCCATCGCCGAGATCAACCAGCGATTCCTCAACCACACCGGCCCGACCGACGTCATCAGCTTCAACCTCGGCGGCGGCACCGGTGAAATCATCGTCAGCGCCGAGCGCGCCGCCATCGTTGCCAGGCAACTCCGGCGCAAACCCGCCGCCGAACTCGCCCTCTACCTCGTCCACGGCCTCCTCCATCTCGCCGGCATGGATGATCACACGCCCGCCCAACGCCGCGCCATGCGCACCGCCGAGCGTCGCGTCCTCCGTCACGTTTCACGTTTCACGTTTCACTCTTCCCCATGCCGTTAACCGACACCTCCGGCATCGTCCTGCGCACCTCCGACTGGAGCGAGACCAGCCTCATCGTCACGTGGTTCACACGCGACCTCGGCAAGCTCCGCACCGTTGCCAAGGGCGCCCACCGGCCCAAGAGCCAATTCCGCGGCAAGCTCGACCTCTTCTACCTCGACGATCTCGTCTATGTCCCCAGTCGCCGCGGCGAACTCCACACGCTGGCCGAGTGCTACGTCGAGAATCCCTTCGTCCGCATCCGCGAACGGCTCGACCTCTACGCCGCCGCCAGCTACTGCTGCGAACTCGTGGACCTCGCCACTGAACTGGAAGGCACCGTGCCGGAGTTGTTCGAGTTGCTGGCCGGCTCGCTCCTCTCCCTAGATGAAGGCCGCCTCACACCGATCTCGGTGCCGTTGTTCGAACTGCTGGCCCTTGACTGCCTCGGCTTCCGGCCCGACCCCGCCCGGCTCGACCTCGACCCCGGCACGCGGCGCATCGTCCCCGACATCCTCGACAACAAGCACCTCGACCGCCTGCGACTGACCAGGCCGCAGCTTCATTCGCTCAACTCCACCCTCGCCCGCCTCATCGGCCAGCACTTCGGCCGGCTGCCGAAGTCCCGGCGGTTGCTGGCCGCGTAGCTCCGACCTCCTGACCACCGTGAGCAAAGCGGCGGAGGACCGCCGCAGTCCAAGACGCTGTCGCGTTATTCAAGCCCCTTGCACAAACGCGCGAGCGTCTTGGACT